>JAXHNT010000050.1:0-85295 GCA_034520165.1 Ideonella sp. | reverse complement strand
GGTCAATGATCATGCGCTGCACGCTCTTTTCCTGCGCCTCGCTGAGCACCCGCCCATCGCCCCGATTGCGCCCTCGCAAGCCCGGCCGCACTGCCGCCCAACCCCTGCTTCAAACAGGTCAATCGCGCTGCGAACCGTCGGGTAGCTCAGCCCCGTCATGCCCACAATCTGCATGACCTTGATACCTTTTTTGTGCAACCTCACGACTTGCTTGCGTCTCTCGTGTAATTGCTCCAACGTTTGAAATCTTGCGTCTTCTTTTTCCATCCCAATCACTTGGGGGCGGATTCATGAATTTCAAGCTTTATCGGGCCGAATCTATAAAGGTCAGGCGGCTCATCAATCGATCCATCACGCACCCCTTTCGAACGGGTCACATTAACCCATTTTGATCCAGGGGATATTGCGTTGATCATGCGCCTCTTGATCGAGGCAAATGAACCGCCTTCGGTGCTCATTTGCCTCGCCGTCAGCACCTTAAGGGCATACCACCGTCTTGGGCGCCACGCACCCTTCAGGGTCGATCAGCTCATAGGTGTGGTTGCCTGAGGCCTGCTTCTTCAGCACCACCTTGGCCACATCCCCGTTGATGGGCGCTTCTTGGCTGGCGCCATCCACGGCCAACACGACGGCCTGACCATCGTGGCTGGTGTCGGTGAGGCGCACATTCACGGTGAGTTTGCCCTTGGCACTGCATGCCGCTTTGACCGAGCGAATGCTGCTGCAGGTGGGCGGGTTCGGTGTGGCCCCGCAAACTTGGGTGAAGGCCGCTTGCAGATCAGGGTTGGTGTAGAGCGTGCCCTGATTGCCACCGGTATTGCCCGTGGTGCAACCCCCATGGCTGTGGATGGCCACCACATTGCCACCGCTCAACACCGCAGAACCACTGTTGCCCCCTTCGGTGTCTGACTTGTACTGCAGGGAGGTCGCGGTGGTGTTGACGTTGACAATGGGGCCGTTGGAGACCTGCTGGGTCTGGTTGGCCGCGCCGCTGTCCACGCCGTAGCCGGTGATCACCACTTCAGCACCCACCACGGGCACGGTGGTGGCGAAGTTCAGGCTAGAGCCTTGCGCCTGCAGGGCCGTCAGGCCTGTGGTGGCATTCGGGCTGGTGGTGAAGACCCCCCAGTCCCGTCCCACCCCCCCATTTCTGAACACGCGGTTGGTGGTGGGGACGTATTGGTCTTTTGGTGCGGGGTGGACGATGCTGCCGTTGCTGTTGGATGGCGGCACATTGAACTCCACCACATTCACTGACCCGGGGCTGGACAGGCAATGACCGGCGGTGATGAAGCAACCATTGCTCATCAGGTTGACGGTACAGCCCACATTGACGAGGCGTGCGCGATCCGGTGCGTTAGAAGGCACGCGGTCGTCGGTGGGGCCGCACTGGCTTTCGGTCTGCACCGGGGCCTGGCCCACCATCACCTGCGACACCGCAAAGCGATTGCCCTTGGTGCCCTTGCCGGCCAGCAGCTCCACGCGCACCGCCTCGCCATTGAAGTAGGCCGAGGTGTTGCGCCACTGGTGCAGACCACGCGCGTCCAGCTCTTGCACCGCACCGTCTTGCAGCGAGGTGATGCGCAGCTTGGAGCCCGGCAGCAAGCGCACATCTTTGAACTGCAAACGGACCCACGGCGCACCGGCCGCCTCGACCGTGTGGCTGGCGATCACCTCGCCGCGGCCCTGGGCCACTTGCTCAGGGCTGGCAAAGCTGTAGGCCCGCAGCTCATGTGGCAAGGTCGCAGGTGCCGCCCACGCTGCACCGGTGAGCACCCAGGCCGCCGCTGCGGTGGCCAACAAACGAGGAAGAGATCGCATATGCACTCCAAAGGGTTTGTGATGAACAAGGCCGCCATTGCATGCCAAGCGCACACAGCGGCCTATCCCGTAAACCCTGAGGTTGGCCGTGGAGTCCCTAGCTTGAGGCTTGCACGGCCCATGCAATTTCAAGAGCCGATCTCAGCAGCTCCCCACATTGGGCATGCTGACCCAAGGCTCGGCCGGCGCCAGCGCAGGCCCCACTTGCAGCAGCTCGATGGAGATTTGGTCGGGCGAGCGCACAAAAGCCATGCGGCCGTCGCGCGGTGGGCGCACCACCTGCACGCCGTGGTCCATCAGGCGCTGGCAGGTGGCGTAGATATCGTCCACCGCAAAGGCGATGTGGCCGAAGTTGCGGCCGCCGGTGTAATTTTCTGGGTCCCAGTTGTAGGTCAGCTCTACTTGCGCTTCGGGCTGGCCAGGGGCCGCCAAGTAGACCAGCGTGAAGCGGCCGGCCTCATGCTCGGTGCGGCGCAAAACCTCCAGCCCGAGAGCATCGCGATAGAAGCGCAGAGAGGCGTCAAGGTCGCTGACGCGGACCATGGTGTGCAGGTATTTCATGGGGGTCGATGGTTGGTGGGTTCGCTCATTCTCGCGCGGTCAGGCCGCAGTCGCTCAGCTTCAGGCGTCCTAATGCGGCGGTGCGCGAACGGCGCACGGTGGCCGCCAGCCGCAGCCCGCACCAAGCCATGGGCAGGTAGGCCAGCCCCAGGTCCAAGAGCGTGAACCACAGCGGCCCGCCCAGCATGAGCACGTTGGCCAGGCCGCCGCTGAAGAACAGGGCGCCCACCGCCCAAGCGGGCCAGACCTTCATGGCCGCCCCACCCCAGCCGGACACCCCCGCCGCCACGGCCGCACCCACCAAGGTGCCCAAGGCATGGGCGAGAAACGGAAACACAAAATGCTGAGGGCCAAACAGCGGCAAGGCCGCCGCCAGGCCCTCCATGGTCTGGGTCTGCGTGCCCGCCGGCGGCGCAATGAGCTGGCCGCCTATAGATTCGGCCCGATAAAGCTTGAAATTCATGAATCCGCCCCCAAGTGATTGGGATGGAAAAAGAAGACGCAAGATTTCAAACGTTGGAGCAATTACACGAGAGACGCAAGCAAGTCGTGAGGTTGCACAAAAAAGGTATCAAGGTCATGCAGATTGTGGGCATGACGGGGCTGAGCTACCCGACGGTTCGCAGCGCGATTGACCTGTTTGAAGCAGGGGGTTGGGCGGCAGTGCGGCCGGGCTTGCGAGGGCGCAATCGGGGCGATGGGCGGGTGCTCAGCGAGGCGCAGGAAAAGAGCGTGCAGCGCATGATCATTGACCAGCGGCCCGAGCAGCTCAAAATGGACTTCAGTCTGTGGAGTCGGGCGGCGGTGGGCCAACTCATTGAACAAGAATTTGGCATCCAATTGCAGGTGCGCAGCGTGGGTAAATACCTGGCGCGCTGGGGCTTCACGCCGCAAAAGCCGATCAAGCGTGCGTACGAGCAAAGTCCCGCTGCGGTGCAAGCCTGGCTAGAGGGTGAATACCCCGCCATCGAGCAGCGCGCAAAGGCCGAAGGGGCCGAGATTCACTGGGGTGACGAGACCGCCTTGGTCAACACGGACGTGCGTGGCAGAAGCTTCGCGCCGATGGGCAAAACGCCGGTAGCCATGGCCATTGGCGGCACGCGCCAGAAGCTGTCGATGATCGCCACGGTGACCAACCAGGGCAAGGCACGCTGGATGATCATTGAAGAAGCGTTCGATGCTGAAAAGCTCATTGAATTTTTACAAGCCTTGGTCAAAGACGCGGGCCGAAAGGTCTTCCTGATTCTGGACAATTTGCGGGTTCATCACAGCAAATTGGTGAAGGCTTGGGTGGCAGAACACAGTGAGCAGATCGAGCTGTTTTACCTGCCCAGCTATAGCCCGCAACTCAACCCGGAAGAGAGGCTGAATGCGGACCTGAAACAAGAGATGGGCAAGCGCGTTCCAGTCCGCACAAAAGCCAAGTTACGTGAGGCGGCGAATGAGCACATGATGATGCTGGAGCAGACGCCCGAGCGTGTGATGAGCTACTTTCAAGACCGGCGCGTTCGCTACGCTGCGGGTTAAGACTTCAGTGGGCCGGAGCAATAAGGACGGTCTCTCGCCACTTTGTCCAAGTAGTTCGCAAGGGTCGCCCCCAGCCCCAAGGGCTTGACCATCACCCGCAAGTCATTCAGCCGCCCGCCCATATCCACGGCCTCGCGGCGCTTTACTTCGGCATAGCCCACGCTCAGCCAAAAGGCCTCGGCGCGGGCATTGCCCACCACCACGCCCAGCCGCATCCAGTGCGCACCGCTGGCTTGAGCCCAGGCTTCCAGCGCCCGGTACAGCGGCGCCGCCACGCCCCGACCGTGCCAAGGCGTGGCCAACCAAAACAAACCCAGGTGCCAGACCTGCGGGGCCAAGAAATCGGACAGGCCGATGGCCACTCCGATCAGCTCATGTTCGTCGGTATACAGCCCCAAGCACCAGCGGCCTCCAAACGGCATGTCGGGTGGCGGCAGCTCATCAAACTCTTCGGCGGCTTCGTCGTGGTTGGCATTGCGACCATTGACGATCTGAAAGTACTCGGGGCTGGTGTCGAACAGGGCTTGCAGCGCGAGGACCTCGTCTCGGCGCAAGGGGCGGGCATGGAAGCCGGGCGTGCCAAAGAGGGTGGTCATGGTAGGACAGGCTCAAACGCCTTCGGATAAGCCCGCTGATACCAGCCTTCAATCTCATGGTGCTCCAGCGCCATAAAGGCTTTGTAGCCGGGGACGGCCATCAGCGCCAGCGAGGCCAATGCGCCAATCAGGCCGAAACTGATGTAGACGGCGGGCACGCTCCATTGCAGCAGGGCGAGGCCCGCCAGCGCAGGCCCCAGGGTGGCGGCCAGCTTGGTGGTCATCATGGCCCCTGCCGTCATGCGGGCGCGGAAGGCCACAGGCCTGGCCAGCATGCGGTGGGTCATGCCCACCAGCACCATGGCTGCGTTGCACAGGCCCGCCACCGCAAAGGCCAGCAACAGCAGCACGGGCTCGCTGGCCCAGCCTGCCAGCGCCAGGGCCAGGCCTTGCACCAGGGCCGCGGTGATGCGTGTGGCATAGCGACCTTGCCAGGCTACCCAGCGTTTGGCCAGCCACAAGGAGCCCAGCAACATGCCCAGAGAGAGTGAGGCCTCGCACAGGCCCAACCACAAGGCCGACAAGCCCAGCGACTGCACTTTGAGTGGCACTAAAAGCGTGAAGGTGGGAAAGAGAAACACCCAAGACACCGCGTTGACCAAGGTCCAGCCCCGCTCCACCGGCACGGCCCAGTTGGCGCGCACTCCGGCACGCATGTCGGCCCACCACTGGGCACGGGTGACGGGCTGGCTCTGCCGCACACCACTGACGGGGAGCTGCCGCGCCAGGAGGGCCGCAGCCACCAACAAGCCGCAGTACATCCACAAGGTCAGCGCGGTGCTGGTGGCGGCCAAGACCATGCCACCCAAGGCCGGGCCCAACATGCGCCCCAAGGCCTGAGCCGTTTGCTGGCGCGACAGCGCATCCGCCATGCGCGTGGGTGGCACCAGCTCCGCCACAAAGCTGGCTGAGGCGGGTGCAATCACCGCCATGGCCATCACCGGCACCACTTCAAAACTCAGCAAGGCCCACAACTGGTAATGGCCCAGCGTGGCCAAGCTGGCCGTGCCCGCCGCCGCCAGGGCAAATGCGGCCAAGCCCCAGGCAATCAGGCGGCGCTTTTCAAAGCGATCCCCCAAGGGCGAGAGCAGAGGAATGGCCAAGAAAGACACCGCCGAGACCACCACGCCAAACGTGGCCAGGTCCGCCGCACCGCCCTCATGCACGATCCACCATGGGATGACCACCGGCCCCACCATCAGCGCCAGCACCATCAGCGCGTCGCTCCAGAGCAGGCGGGCGAAGGCGGGTGGGAGGGGGGTGTTGTGAGACACGGAGTGGCTGAGCAAGAGGGCCACTCAGGATAGCTGCAAACGGCCCTTGAGCTCAGGCGCCGACGTCTTCCCCACCCTTGCGATTCCCCCCCGCCACCATGTCAAAGCGGAACATGCGGCACTCGATGGGGCCGTTCCATAGGGGGACGCGGCGGCTTTCTTTGAGGCGCATCAGGCTGGGCAGCTTGGGCTCCGGCGTCAGCACCCAGGCGGACCAGCCGGTGTAGTGCTTTTTCCAGTGGGCGGCCAGGCGGGCGTAGAAGTCGCTGGCGTCTGCGGCGCCTTCAAAGGCTTCGCCGCCGTCTTGGCGGGGGGCGGGCTGGCGCTCGCGCACGTATCGGCCGTCATGGCGGCTCTCATGGCGGTCACCATAACGGTCGTCATCACGCGGGTCATAGGCCTGTGAGCCTTGCCCCTTGGGCGCAATTCGCTCGCCGTAGGGCGGGTTCATCAGCAGGGTGCCGCGCTCGGCCGGGCAGGGGCGTTGCAGAGCGTCTGCC
Source organism: Ideonella sp. (assembly GCA_034520165.1). Taxonomy (GTDB): domain Bacteria; phylum Pseudomonadota; class Gammaproteobacteria; order Burkholderiales; family Burkholderiaceae_C; genus Ideonella. Next base: position 79,016 of record JAXHNT010000050.1, on the reverse strand, counting down.
GTTTTGAACTCGATGGCGCGGGCCACCCCGGCGCGCTCGGCGTTGCGGGTGGCAAAGTCGGTCATGCGGAAGCTGACGTCACCGGCCCAAATGGGTACGGCGGGCGCATGGATGGCGTCTTGCGCCTGCTCGCGCAGGCGACGCCAAGCGGGTAGGTGCTCGCGGAAGGGCAGCAGGCGCTCAAACGCGAAGGCGCGGTTCAGGCCGGGGGCAATGCCGCAGGCCACTTGCGCGGCCTCGATGGCAATGGTGCCCGCACCACAGCAGGGGTCCAGCAGGCCGCCGTCTTCTTCGCGGCCGTGCCAGCCCGCAGCGGCCAGCATGGCAGCGGCCAGGGTCTCTTTGAGCGGGGCCTCGCCTTTGACTTCGCGCCAACCGCGTTTGAACAGCGCCTCACCGGAGAGGTCCACGCTCAGGGTGGCGTGCTCGGGGCCCAGGTGCAGCACCAGGGACAAATCGGGCCGGTAGGTGTCCACGCTGGGGCGCTCGCCACACAGCTCACGCAGGTGGTCGCAGACCGCGTCTTTGATGCGCAGCGACGCAAAGTTCAAGCTGCGCAACGGTGAGCGATAGGCCGAGGTATCGACGCGCAGGGTTTGGCTGGGGGTGATCCAGTCCTCCCAGCGCACGCCACGCGCGATGTCGTAGAGATGGTGCTCGTCTTCATAGCGGCCCGAAGCCACCTGCCACAGCACGCGCTGGGCCAGGCGGCTGACCAGGTTCAGGCGCATGGCAGTGTCGAAGGCGGCGCTGGCCGGTGGGTCGATGTAGACCCCGCCTCGGCTGGGCTCGATGACCATGCCGGGGGGCAAGAGGCGGGCGCACTCATCCACCAAAAAGGGCTCAACGCCCGCAGCGCAGGGCAAGAAGAGCGAGCCCCCTGGGGGCGGCTCCACACGTTCAGCGCGGTAGGAGGCCGGTGCTTGGGCCGCGCGTGGCTTGGCACTGGGAATGCGGCGGGGGCCACCGGGTGGACGGGTAGGAGGTGCGGTCATGTCGGGTGGGCTGGGCTCAAAGAGCCTTGCGCAGGTTGGCGGGCGCGATCTTCAGCGCCTCGCGGTATTTGGCCACGGTGCGGCGCGCGACCTGGATGCCTTGCTCTTCGAGCATGTCGGCAATCTGGCTGTCGGAGAGCGGCTTGGTGGGCGACTCGGAGGCCACAAACTGTTTGATCAGTGCGCGCACCGCCGTGCTGGAGGCGTTGCCGCCCGCGTCCGTGTTGAGGGAGGAGCCGAAGAAGTACTTCAGCTCAAACGTGCCTTGCGGCGTGGCCATGTATTTGGCGGTGGTCACGCGCGAGACGGTGGACTCGTGCAGGCCCAGCTCGTCGGCAATCTCGCGCAGCACCAGGGGCTTCATGGCGATTTCGCCGTGGGTGAAGAAGTTTTTTTGCCGCTCGACAATGGCTTGGCTCACACGCTGAATGGTCTCAAAGCGCTGCTGAATATTGCGGATGAACCAGCGGGCCTCTTGCAAGCGCGTGGCCAAGCCGCTGTGGCTGCCGCCGCGCTGGCCACGAATGGCCTGGGCATAGAGATCGCTGATGCGTAAGCGAGGCATCACATCAGGGTTGAGCATGACGCGCCACTGACGCCCGGCCTTGACCACGATGACATCGGGGATGACGATCAAGCGCTCCGCAGGCACAAAGGGCCGGCCGGGCTTGGGCTCGCAGTGCACGATGAGCTGCTGCGCGGCCTTGACGGTAGCTTCATCCACCCCCGTAGCAGCAGCCAGTTTTTTCAAGTCTCGGCGGGCCAGCAGCTCCAGGTGCTCAGCGGCTATCTTCAGCGCACAGGCGCGCGGGCCGCTGGGCGGGTGTTGCAGCAATTGCAGCTTCAGGCACTCGGCAAGGTTAGCCGCGCCCACACCGCAGGGCTCCATGCTTTGCAGCCATTTCAGGCCGCAGCGCAATTGGTCCAACAGGTTCTCACGGCCCTCAGCGTCGGTGATCTCCAAATAGTTGGCCACGCGCTCGGCAATGTCCTCCAGCGTGCCGTCCAAGTAGCCGTCTGCGTCGAGCGACTCGATCAGCACTTCCACCGCCGCAGCGTCCTCAGCGCCCAAGCGCATGCCGCGCATTTGCAGGCGCAGATGGTCTTGCAGCGTGGGGCCAGCGTGGTCGCGCTCGGTGGGCTCAAAGTCGTCGTCGCCCGAGCCACTGCTGGCGTTGCCGGGCAGCTCGCGAATGCCATCAAAGTCGTCGCGCTCGGTTCCGTTTTCCCAGTCGTCACGGCTGGTGGTGCCAAAGTCGGCGCTATCAATCCCGCCATCGTCGCTGCCGCTGGCGGCAGGCTCGCTGCCCACGGCCTCGCCGGCGCTTTCATCGCGGCGCTCTTCGCTGCTGGGCGCACTGGGGGCGGCGGGGGTGTAGTCGGGCACCGGGCCTTCGTCGTCCGGTTCCAAAAACGGGTTTTGCTCCAGCATCTGCTCCACCTCTTGGTGAAGCTCCAGCGTGCTGAGCTGCAACAGCCGAATCGACTGCTGCAACTGCGGCGTCAACGCCAGGTGCTGTGAGAGACGAACCTGTAGGGTCGGTTTCATGACAAACGCGACCGACAAATGGGGAGGTCAGAGGCCACAGCGTTGGACCGGGGGGCAGACATCAGCGCCGCCGCGCCGGGCCGCTCCCAAGCAAGGCGCTGGCCCCCTCGGGGGGCCGGGACAACAGCGTTGGACCGGGGGGCAAACATGACTTACATACGGAAGTGCTCACCGAGGTACACGCGGCGCACGTCCGGGTTCTCGATGATCACGTCGGGGTTACCTTCAGCCAGCACCGCACCTTCGCTGATGATGTAGGCGCGGTCGCAAATGCCCAGGGTCTCACGCACGTTGTGGTCGGTGATCAAGACACCAATGCCTCGCGCTTTGAGAAAGCCGATGATGCGTTGGATCTCGATCACCGCGATGGGGTCCACCCCCGCAAAGGGCTCGTCCAACAAGATGAAGCGCGGCTGGGTGGCCAAGGCGCGGGCAATCTCCACGCGGCGTCGCTCGCCGCCGGAGAGTGCGGGCGCGGGCGAATCGCGCAGGCTGGTGAGGCTCAAGTCGTGCAGCAGGCCGTCGAGTTGCCGCTGGATCTCGGCGGCGGGCAGCGCCCGGCCGTCCGGGCCAATTTGCAGCTCCAGCACCGCGCGGATGTTTTCATCGACCGTCAGCTTGCGAAAGATCGAGGCCTCTTGCGGCAGGTAAGACAGGCCTAAGCGCGAGCGCTGATGAATGGGCATGCGGTGCACCGGCACGCCGTCAATGTGGATCTCGCCGGCATCGCAGCGCACCAAGCCCACCACCATGTAGAAGGTGGTGGTTTTGCCCGCGCCATTGGGCCCAAGCAGACCGATGACCTCACCCGCGCCCACTTCGAGGTGCACCTTTTGCACCACGGTGCGGGCACCATAGCTTTTTCTCAGCCCCTCGGCCCGCAAGAGGCTGGGGGCTGCAGCGGCCGCCGTGCTCATCGTGGCGCCCCAGAGGCTGCACCGGCAGCAGGCTCAGGCTCGGGCTCACGCGGCACAAACACCAGCCTCGCACGGCCGGGCGTGCCCGCAGCCGTGGTGCCACCTTCAAAGGTGATGGTGTCGGCGCGCTGGTCATACACAATGGCCGAGGCACTGGCCTCGTCCGAGGCCGCCCCGGCGCGCAGCAAGCGCAGTTTGGCATTGCCGATCAAGCGCACGCGCTCGGTGGCACCGTCGTATTCAATGCGGTCGGCCTGGCCTTCAATGAACTCTTCGACCTTGTCGCGCTTTTGGCGGAACACCGCCAAGCGGCCCGCACCGGCCTGGGCCGTGGCCAAGTAACGCCCGGCAGCGTCTTCTTTGATCTCCATGCGGTCTGCGCGGATCAAGAGCGTGCCCTGGCTGACCGAGACATTGCCTTGCAGCGTCGTGGTCTTCTTGGCCAGGTCCACGGACACGGCCTTCTGGTTGTCGCTCTCTACCACCAGGGGCTTGCTGCGGTCGGCCCTTTCAGCCCAGGCGGTGCCCGCAGTGGCGGTCAAAACGGCCAAGGCCAGCAGCAGGCGAGAGGAAGGGCGGGTCATGAACATGGGTACGGCACGAAAGTTGCATAGGATTCTAATAGCCTAGGGCCGTCTGGCCCAGCAACAGCCTTGTCCAACGAGGTATGAGCCTGAACGGCGCGTGTATTTCCACCCAGAAATGAGTCTGAAGGGGTAGGTTTCAGGCTCAACTGCCATTGGCTTGATCATCCAAAGATGGTGATCAACATGAATGAGACAAAGCTGCGCACGATTGCGCAACTACAGGAATTTTTGGCCGCAACCCCAGAAGTCAAATTCACGCTCGCAGCAGGTGTTGATGACACCCAGCGCTACGAACACATCAGCCGCGTTCTCAAGCGCTTTGAGTATCGCCAGTGCGGCAAACATGATCGAGGCGTGGTGCTGGCCTACCTGCGCCACACCAGCGGCTACAGTCGCCCTCAGATCACCCGCCTGGTAGCCCGCTGGCAGGAGAACCGCCTGGCACCCGTGCCCCTGGCCAAGCGCTACGGCGCACCTGCTGCCCCCTTCAGCCGCAAGTACACCGCTGCCGATATCGCACTGCTCGTGGAGGTAGATCGCGCCAATGAAGATGTCTGTGGCCCGGCCATCGCCCACCTATTGCGCCGGGCCTTCACGGTCTACGGCGATAAGGACTACGAGCGCCTGTCTGGCCTGTCGGTCTCGCACCTGTACAACCTGCGCAAAACCGCTGGCTACCAAAAGCTGCGCATGAGTTTTACCAAGACCCGTGCGGTATGCAACCCCATTGGCGTGCGCAAGGCACCAAGGCCTAATGGACGCGCGGGCTGGGTACGCATTGACAGCGTCCACCAGGGCGATCTCGATGGCGTCAAAGGGGTCTACCACATCACCTGTGTGGACAGCGTCAGCCAGTGGCAGGTTCAGGCGTGTGTCCAGGGCATCAGTGAGGCATTTTTACTGCCGGTGCTCGCTGCGGTGATTGCACAGTTTCCGTTCGAGATTGAGGGGTTCCACTCCGACAACGGATCGGAGTACATCAATAAAAAGGTGGCCGATATGCTGGAGAAGCTGCGCATCGAGCAGACCAAATCACGCTCGCGCCACAGCAACGACAACGCTTTGGCTGAGAGCAAGAACGCCAGTGTGGTCAGAAAGCACATGGGCTACAGCCACATTCCCCAGAAGTACGCCAAGCCTATCAACGCGTTTTACGAGGGCGTGTTCAATCCCTGGCTCAATTTGCATCGTCCCTGCCTGTTTGCCACTGAGGTGGTCACGGACAAAGGCAAGATCAAGAAGGTCTACAAGAACAAGGATGCGAAGACGCCGCTGGAGCGACTGGCACAGCTGGGCGAGCAGGGATTGGTCACATTCAAAACGGGCATCACCCTTGAGGGCTTGCTGGCTCGGGCTAAAGAGAAAACCGACCTGCAAGCGGCAAAGGAGATGCAAAAGGCCAAGGCCGAGTTGTTTGAGTTGTTCAACAAGTCCAAGCGCACATTGCAGACTTGAATCGACGCAGCGAAAAATAACAACGACTGCAAAAAAACATGCGCGCCGGGGGGGCCTCCGGCGGCCTGGCAGGGGCCTGCATGAATGCAAGTCTCAAGACAGAAATCCAGCCCCCTTAAACTTCCAGTTTTAACCCGATCAGGTCAGGAAGCACGCAGAGCTTAATCAAGTCCGCTTCAGGCTCATACCTGGATTGGAAAATACTTTCAAAGATCTCTGTCGTCGTGCGTCTAGCCTGGCGGATGGTGCACCAAGTCCGCTAGCATCGGGCTCCTGCCGCCCTCACTCTCGCACCGTGACACCGCTCACATCCTCCGCACGCGCCGCCCTGCTAACTCACTTGCAAGCTCAGGTGCCTGGGCTGTTGGCCGTTTATGCCTTTGGCAGTCGAGTCACCGGCAGCTTTGGCCCGGAGAGTGACCTGGACCTGGCTGTGCTGGTGGCCGGATACGCCGATCCGGTTCAACTCTGGAGCCTTGCAGGCGATTTGGCTGATCTGGCGGGTAGCGCCGTCGATTTGTTGGACCTGCGTGCGGCCTCTACGGTGATGCAATATCAGGTGATCACCACAGGAGAGCGCTGGTGGGCCACCGACCTGCAAACCGATCTGTTCGAAGCCGCCATACTCAGCGAGAAAACCGAGCTGGACACGGCGCGCGCTGGCCTGCTGACAGACATTCAACACAGCGGAGTGGTCTATGGCCGATGACGTGCTGATCAACAAGGCGGCCACCATAGAGCGCTGCGTGGCTCGCGCCCGAGAGGAGTACCACGCAGACCCGGCCAGCTTTGCCAGCAACTTCACAAGGCAAGACGCGGCCATTTTGAACATCCAACGCGCCTGCGAAGCAGCGCTGGACATGGGCCAACACTTGATCCGCCGCGACAAGTTAGGCGTGCCCCAAAGCGCCCGGGATGTCTTCACTTTGCTGGCGCAGGCAGGACGCATCACACCCACGATGGCCGAAGAACTGAAGCGCATGGTGGGCTTCAGAAACATCGCCGTGCACGACTATCAAACCCTGCAACTGGCCATCACTGTCAGCATCATCGAGAAACACCTGGATGAGTTTCTGGACTACAGCCAAACACTGGTGCGGTCAGGCTAGGGCGAATCACTAAATCGCCAGCCGCCCCCGCACCCCGTCCGCCTCCATGTCCCGGCCGAGCCCGCGCTGCACCACTTCGCCGCGCTCCATCACCAGATAGTGGTCGGCCAGCTCGGCGGCAAAATCGTAGAACTGCTCCACCAAGACGACGGCCATGCGCTCGCCGCGCCAGCCCACATCGGCCAGGCGGCGCAGCACGCGGCCAATGTCTTTGATGATGCTGGGCTGGATTCCCTCGGTGGGCTCGTCCAAGATCAAGACCTTGGGCCCGGCCGCCAGGGCGCGCGCAATGGCGAGTTGCTGCTGCTGGCCGCCCGAGAGATCGCCACCGCGCCGGTGCAGCATTTGCTTGAGCACGGGGAACAGATCGAACAGCTCATGCGGTATCGGCTCGCGGCCCGGCTTGGGGGCCAGGCCCATCGCCAGGTTCTCTTCCACCGTCAGGCGGCCAAAGATTTCGCGGCCCTGGGGCACGTAGCCCACACCGGCGCGAGCACGCTCGTAGGGCGGCGCATGGGTGATGTCGCGCTGGCCCAGTTTGACGCTGCCGCTTTTGACGGGCACCACACCCATCAGGCTTTTGAGCAGCGTGGTCTTGCCCACGCCGTTGCGGCCCAAGATAACGGTGATGGCACCAGCCGGGGCTTCTAGGCTGACGCCGCGCAAGATGTGCGAGCCGCCATAGTACTGGTGCAGTTGTTCAACTTTCAGCATGCTGCGTCATCTCCCCAAATAGACTTCGACGACCTTGTCGTTGGCCTGCACCTGTTCCAGCCGCCCTTCGGCCAAAACGCTGCCTTCATGCAGCACCGTCACCTTCTTAAAGCCCTGGGTCAGCGTGGCCACAAAGCTCATGTCGTGCTCCACCACCACCAGCGAGTGCTTGCCTTCCAGCGTCAAGAACAGCTCGGCCGTGCGCTCGGTTTCTTCGTCGGTCATGCCGGCCACGGGCTCGTCCAGCAGCAGCAGCTTGGGCTCTTGCATCAAGAGCATGCCAATCTCCAACCACTGCTTTTGGCCGTGGCTCAAGAGCCCCGCTTGGCAGTAGGCCAAGCGGCGCAGATGGATGAGTTGAAGCACCTCGGCGATGCGGTCGAGGTCGGCGCTCCGCAGCTTGGCGCGCAGGCTGGCCCGTGCGCGTCGGTCGGCCTTGAGCGCCAACTCCAGGTTCTCAAACACACTGAGCTGCTCGAACACCGTCGGCTTTTGAAACTTGCGGCCAATGCCCATCTGCGCAATCTCGTTTTCGCGCAGGCGCAGCAGGTCGATGTTGGCGCCAAAGCTGGCACTGCCTTGCTGCGGCCGAGTCTTGCCGGTGATGACATCCATCATCGTGGTCTTGCCCGCGCCATTCGGGCCGATGATGCAGCGCAGCTCGCCCACGTCCACCGTCAAGCTGAGTTGATTCAGCGCCTTGAAGCCATCAAAGCTGACGGTGATGTCTTCCAAGTACAGCGCCACGCCGTGCGCAAAGTCAGGCTGGCCGCTGGCCAGCACCCGGCCAAAGGCCGCTTCGCGGTCGCCCGACTGCGTGGCTTTGGGCAACGCAGCAGGGGCATGCGCTTCGCGCTGGCGCGCACCGGCTTCCAAGAGTTCGGGGGTCATGCGCGGCCCTCCGGGGTGGCGGCTGGCGCGGGACCATCCGTGGGTTCAGGCGCGGGACTGCGCCGCAGCTTGTGTCGAATCTTGTTGAACAGCCCCATCAAGCCCTCGGGCAAGAACAAGGTCACGGCAATGAACAAGCCGCCCAGAAAATACAGCCAGAATTCAGGAACCACTTGGGTGAACCAGCTCTTGGCCCCATTGACGAAGAAGGCCCCCACAATCGGCCCGATCAAGGTGCCACGCCCGCCCACCGCCGCCCAGATGGCCATCTCGATGCTGGCCGCCGGGCTCATCTCGCTGGGGTTGATGATGCCGACCTGCGGCACATACAGCGCACCGGCAATGCCGCACATCACGGCGCTCAGCGTCCAGATGGCGAGCTTGTAGGCCAAGGGGTCGTAGCCGCTGAACATGACCCGCGTCTCGGCGTCGCGGATGGCCTGCAGCACCCGGCCGAACTTGCTGCGCGTGAGCCAACGCGCCAGCAAGAAAAAGCCGACCAGCGTCAGCCCCGTCAGCACAAACAGCACGGTACGCGTGCCTGGGTGAGAGAGCGAGAAGCCCAGGATGCGCTTGAAGTCGGTGAAGCCGTTGTTGCCCCCAAAGCCGGTCTCATTGCGAAAGAACAGCAGCATGGCCGCAAAGCTCATGGCCTGGGTGATGATGCTGAAGTAGACCCCCTTGATGCGCGAGCGAAAGGCAAAGTAGCCAAACACCCAGGCCAGCAGGCCGGGCACGGCCACCGCCAGCAGCAGTTGCAGCGCAAAGCTGTCTGACCAAGCCCAATGCCAGGGCAGCTCTTTCCAATCCAAAAAAACCATGAAGTCGGGCAAGTCGCTTTTGTAATTGCCCTCGCGGCCAATCTCCCGCATTAAGCCCATGCCCATGGCATAGCCGCCCAGTGCGAAGAACAAACCATGGCCCAGCGAGAGGATGCCGGTGAAGCCCCAGATCAAATCAATCGCCAGGGCACAGATGGCATAGCACATGATCTTGGCGCACAGGCCCAGCGCATAGTCGCTGAGGTGGAAGGCGCTGCCTTCGGGCACCACCAAATTGAGCCAGGGCACCGGCGCATCAGCACCAGGGTGCACAGCAGCGCAGCCCAGGCCGCGCGCGCCCAGCAGCGCGCGGGCGGAGCAAGGCAAAGCTTGTGTCGTCAGCATGTCAGTGGCCCTCGGCGCTGCGGCCCGTCATGGCAAACAAGCCTTGCGGACGCTTTTGAATGAAGATGACGATGAACACCAGCACCATGATCTTGGCCAGCACGGCACCCGCCAAGCCTTCCAGCACTTTGTTGATCACGCCCAAGCCCAGGGCGGCCACCACCGTGCCCGCCAACTGGCCCACGCCGCCCAGCACCACCACCATGAAGCTGTCGACGATGTAAGTCTGGCCCAAGTCCGGCCCGACATTGCCCACTTGGCTCAGGGCGCAACCGGCCAAGCCCGCCAGGCCTGCGCCCAGCGCAAAAGCATAGGTGTCGATGCGCGCGGTGGGAATGCCCACGCAGGCCGCCATGCGGCGGTTTTGGGTGACACCGCGCACGAACAGGCCCAGCCGTGTCTTGGCCATCAGCAGGGCCACCCCTGCCAGCACCAACACCGCAAAGACGATGATGGCAATGCGGTTGAACGGCAGCGTCAAATTGCTGGCCACGGCCACGCCGCCGCTGAGCCAGGCTGGGTTTTCCACGGGCACGTTTTGCGCGCCAAACAAAGAGCGCACCGATTGCATCAGCACCAGGCTGATGCCCCAGGTGGCTAACAGTGTTTCTAAGGGTCGGCCATAGAGCCAGCGGATCACCGTGCGCTCCAGCACCGCGCCCACCAGGGCAGCCGTCAAAAAGGAGGCGGGCACAGCCAGCCAAAGGTAGTGGTCAAAGGCGGAAGGCGCAAACTGCCTGAACAGGTTTTGCACCACATAGGTGGCATAGGCGCCAATCATCATCAGCTCGCCGTGGGCCATGTTGATCACGCCCATCAGCCCGTAGGTGATGGCCAAGCCCAGGGCCACCAGCAGCAAGATGGAGCCCAGCGAGAGCCCGGTGAACAAGACGCCCAAGCGCTCGCCCCAGGCCAGGCGATCTTCGATGTCGGCGATGGCCCGGCGCAGGGCGGAGCGCAGCTCGGGCACACTCTCGGCGCTCGGGTCCAAGCGCTCTTGCAGCAGGCTGCGCACCTGGGCGCGGTCGCTCTGGGCCAGGGTGGCAATGGCGGCACGGCGCAGCTCTGGGGCAGGGTCGCTGAGCTGCAAAGCAGCGCGCAACTCGGCCAACTCGGCCTTCTGCGCGGGGTCGGTTTCTTGGGCCAAGGCTTTGTCAATCAGCGGCGCTTGCGCGGGGGTCAAGGCCTCGCCCTGCAAAGACTTCAAGGCCTGACGGCGCTGGGTCAGATCAGGCGCCAGCAGTTGCAGCGCGGCCTGCGCCGCTTGCAGGGCCTGGCGCAGGCGGTTGTTGTTGATCACGTCCTCGGCGTCTGCAGGCAGGGCGGTGGCCGCACCGCTGCTGGCGTCCACCGCTAACCCGTCGGGCTGGACGATCAGCACCTGCGTGGGCGTGAGCTTCACCGCATCGTCCAGCAAGGCCTGCACCAAGCGGGGCAGGCCTGCATCGGCCTGGGCCGAGGCCTCGGCCAGCGCGGCCAAGCGGCTGTCGGTGTCACCCGCCGAGATGGCGCGGGCTTGCTCGGGGGACAGGGCGTGCGCTGGGCACCAGGCGGCCAGCAGCAGGGCTGCGGCCCACACAACTCGTTTGAACATGGGAGATCCGGTGGAGCGCGGTTGAACCGTTCGGGCTGAGCTTGGCTAAGCTCAGGGGGAACGGTGCGCTTACTTCTTCTCTGGAATGTTCTTCTTGCCCTTGTTCTCGGCGATGTAGTCGCTCCAAGGGTCAGCCACCACGGGCCCCGGCGTCTTCCAGACCACATTGAACTGGCCGTCGGCCTTCACTTCACCGATGAACACGGGCTTGTGCAGGTGGTGGTTTTCCTTGTCCATCGTGGAGGTGAAGCCGCCCGGTGCTGTGAAGGTTTGCCCAGCCATGGCGGCGATCACCTTGTCGGTGTCGGTGCTCTTGGCCTTGGTCACTGCCTGTGCCCACATATTGATGCCGATGTAGGTGGCCTCCATCGGATCATTGGTCAGCGGCTTGTCCTTGTGGCCGGGGATGTTCTTGGCCTTGGCGTAGGCGCTCCACTTCTTGACGAACTCGGTGTTGGCCGGGTTCTTCAGGCTCATGAAGTAATTCCAGGCGGCCAAGTGGCCCACCAGCGGCTTGGTGTCCACGCCGCGCAGCTCTTCCTCACCCACGCTGAAGGCCACCACGGGCACATCCGTCGCCTTCAAGCCCTGGTTGCCCAGCTCTTTGTAGAAGGGCACGTTGGAGTCGCCGTTGATAGTGGAGATCACCGCCGTCTTCTTGCCTTCAGACGCAAACTTCTTGACCTTGGCAATGATGGACTGGTAGTCGGCGTGGCCAAACGGGGTGTACTCCTCGATGATGTCAGCCTCAGCCACGCCCTTGCTCTTCAAAAAGGCGCGCAAGATTTTGTTGGTGGTGCGCGGGTAGATATAGTCGGTGCCGAGCAACACAAAGCGCTTGGCCGAGCCGCCGTCTTTGCTCATCAGGTATTCCACCGCAGGAATGGCTTGCTGGTTGGGCGCAGCCCCCGTGTAGAACACGTTCTTGCTCAGCTCTTCGCCTTCGTATTGCACGGGGTAGAACAGCAGCGAGTTCTTCTCTTCAAACACCGGCAGCACGCTCTTGCGCGACACCGAGGTCCAACAGCCAAACACCACAGCCACCTTGTCTTTGTCGATCAACTGCTTGGCCTTCTCGGCAAACAGCGGCCAGTTCGACGCCGGGTCCACCACCACCGGCTCTAACTTCTTGCCCAACACACCGCCCTTGGCATTGATCTCGTCAATCGCCATCAGCACGGTGTCTTTCAACACAGTTTCCGAGATGGCCATGGTGCCAGACAGCGAGTGCAACACGCCCACCTTGATGGTGTCGGCGGCCTGGGCCAGCGAGGCGAAGCCCAGGGCGCAAGCGGCAGCGGCCAGGGCGGTGAGGGAACGACGGGACAGCTTCATGAAGGGCTCCAAGCGTGAGTGAGGACATCGAGAGAATCAATGCCTTCAGCTTAGGAGCGATGAGGCTGTGCGGCTATACGCACAGTGGCGTAGGGTCGGCCTCACGCCACCATCCCACCCCTCACCTTGCCCAGCGCCATCGCCGCTGCGGCGGTGCGCGTCTCCACGCCCAGCTTCTCAAACACATGCTCCAGGTGCTTGTGCACGGTGCGGGGGCTGGTGCCGAGGATCTCGCCGATGTCGCGGTTGGTTTTGCCTTGGATCACCCAGTAGAGGACTTCGCTCTCGCGCGCGGTCAGCGTGGGGTGGGCTTGCATCAGCGATTGCAATAACGCTGTTTCTGAGGCCTCTCTTAGCACCAGCAACCATTGGCCTTCGCTGCCCGCCTCTTCGTCCATGGCATGCAAGGCAAAGTTCAGGCGTTTGGAGGCGCGAGTCACAGTGAAGGTCACGCCCTCCGCCCCACCCCGGCGGCGCAGGGCTTCGCGGGCGATCCAGGCCATCAGCTCGGGCGGCATGGCCACATCGGGGGCGTCGGGGAAGTACTCGTGCATCAGCTCGCGGGCCAGGGCGGTCTGCCACAGGCGCTGACCGCGCCGCTCGCTAACCACCAGGGTGGCGTGGCCAAAGGCATCCAGCGCGTGCTGGGCCTGGCGCTGGGTGCGTGCGGTGTGCAGGTGGGCCGCAATGCGGGCCAGCACCTCGCGCGGGCGCAGCGGCTTGGTCACATAGTCCACGCCGCCAGCGGCAAAGGCGGCCAGCACATGTTCGGTATCGGTCAGGCCCGTCATGAAAACCACGGGAATGGCGGCGGTGCTGGGCTCGGCTTTGAGGCGGCGGGCCACTTCAAAGCCGTCAAGGCCGGGCATCACCGCATCCAGCAAGATGAGATCGGGCTGGGCCTCGGCGGCGCGTTGCAAGGCCTGCTCGCCACCATTGGCCACCAGCACGGTGTAGCCGGATTCATCCAGGGCGTCGTGCAGCACGGCCAGGTTGTCGGGGATGTCGTCGACGATCAAGATCACATCGTCGTGGGGGTCAGGGCTCTGGGCGCTCATGGCGGGCTTTCATCAGGGTCTGGTTCAGGGCGTCAAGCTGGTAGCGGTCGGCCAGGGTGCGCCAACTGTGCAAGAGCGTAGCCGCCTCAGGATGCTGCTGGCTCAGCACGGCCAGCGCGCGCTGCACACCCCGCACATGGCCACGCGACAAGGCGTGCTGCAGGGCGCTCAGGTCGGCCGTGGCGGGCAGGGCCTTCAGTGCTCGCTTGGTGAAGGGCGCCGCTTCGGGAGCGGCAGAGGGCGGCGGCGCCGGGGCCTCGGCACGGGCGGCGCTTTGGCCGAGCGGGGGCAGGTCCTGCCATACCAAGACCAAACGGCGCTCCAGCCATGCCAAGAGCTCGCTCAAGCGCACAGGTTTGACAAGGAAGTCGGCGCTGTCAAAAGGCAGGGCATGGTCCAGTCCGCGATCAAAGGCGTTGGCCGAGAGGATGGCCAGCGGCGCGCTGCTCAAGCCCTGCTCGCGCAGGCGACGGATGGTCTCCCAGCCGTCGATGCCCGGCATGGCCAGGTCCATGAAGATGGCGTCGGGCTGCAGGCGAGTCAAGGCTTGCAGCGCAGCCTCGCCGCTGGCGGCTTGCTCGATCTGAAAGCCCCAGGGCGCCAACCAATCGACCAAAAGTTGGCGGTCGGCAGCCTCGTTGTCGATCACCAAAATGCAGGGCGAACGGCCGTCTGCCAAGTGGGCCTGCCGGGCCGCACTGGCGGGGGTGTTGAGACCCAAGACTTTGAGTGGCAGCAACTCGACACGCACCTCGGGCAAGAAGAGCTTGAGGCTGAAGACGCTGCCCACGCCAGGGCGGCTGGTGGCGCTCATCTCGCCGCCCATCAGGTCGGTCAGCATCTTGCTGATGGTCAGGCCCAACCCCGTGCCACCCGCCGCCACCGCACCCGCCGCCGAGCCGCGCACAAAGGGCTCGAAGACGCGGGCCAGCTCAGCCTCGCTCATGCCAGGGCCGGAGTCTTCAATCTCGATGCGGGCCATCTCGCGCGCGTAGCGCACCCGGAACACCACCCGCCCGGCGTCGGTGAACTTCACCGCATTGCCCAAGAGGTTGAGCAAGATCTGCCGCAGCCGCCGCTCGTCACCGCGCACCACCTCGGGCAAAGCTTGTTCGGCGCTCGGTCGGTCCAGAAACTCAAAGTCAATGCCTTTGGAGTGGGCCTGCAGTTGCACCATGCGGGCCAGCTCGGCCATGCCCTCGGCAAAATGCAGCGGGGCGACCTGAAGTTGCAGCTTGCCGGCCTCGATGCGGGCGATGTCCAGCGTGCCTTCGATCAAGCTGAGCAGGTGGTCACCGCCACGGCGGATGACGCTGACGGCTTGGCGGCGGTGGGGTGGCAGTGCCGGGTCATCCTCCAGCAGTTGGGCATAGCCCAGGATGCTGTTGAGCGGCGTGCGCAGCTCGTGGCTGATGGTGGTGATGTAACGGGTCTTGGCTTGGTTGGCCTGGTCGGCTTGTTCGCGGGCGCGCTGGAGTTGCAGGTCGGTCTGGCGGTGGGCGTCGATCTCGCGCATCAGGGCTTCGGTCTGGCGCTCAGATTCGGCCTCGGCCGTGCGGCGGCTTTGCTGGGCCAGCACCCACCACCAGGCCGCCACGCCCAAGCCCAAGCCCAGCAAGGCGGCCAAGATCACCATGGCGTGGCGCAAGGCGGGGCCCAGCGCCGCAGCGGCCTCGCCCAGCACGCGCAGCTCCAGTTGGTAGAGCAGGGCCAGCACGGCCGCTGTGGTAGGTAACAGCAACATCAGGGTCAGCAGATAGCGACCCAGCACGCTGGTGGGCGCTGGCAAGCCGCGCTGCGGCCAGGTCGCCTGCACCAGCCGCCAGCCCCAGTGGCTGAGTCGGGCCTCGGGCGGTTTGCAGCGGTCGTGGCAGCGGGCGTCCAAGGTGCAGCACAGCGAGCAGATGCGCCCACCGTAGGCCGGGCAAGTGGCCATGTCCTCGCCCTCATAGTGGCGCTCGCACACCACGCAGCGCCAGCGCTGGCCAGGGCGGGTGGCCTCGGGTTGGCGCGCCAGGGCCGGGTGGCGGCGCCAGAGCCAGCCCAGCAGCGGTGTGGCCAGCAGCGCAATGGCCCCGGCCAGTGCGCCCGAGAAAGCCTGCGGATAAGCCCCAAACAAGCCCAGGTGCGCCAGCACTGACAGCGTTGAAGCCAGGGCAAAAGCGCCCACGCCCACTGGGTTGATGTCGGGCAGATAGGCACGGCGAAACTCCAGGCCCTTGGGCGACAGGCCCAGCGGCTTGTTGATCACCAGGTCCGCCACTACGGTCATGAACCATGCAATGGCCACGTTGGCATAGAGGCCCAGCACTTGCGACATTACGCTGAAAACCTCCAGCTCCATCAGCAGCAAGGCAATGCCGGTGTTGAAGACCACCCACACCACGCGGCCCGGGTGGCTGTGGGTGAGGCGCGCAAAAAAGTTGGACCAAGCCAGCGAGCCCGCATAGGCATTGACCACATTGATCTTGAGCTGGGAGATCACCACAAACACCGCCGTGACCGCTATCGCCCACTGCGGCTTGCTGAAGACCTGCTCCCAGGCCGCCAGGTACATCTGGTTGGGGTCTACCGCACGCTCAGCCGGGATGCTGTGGCCCAGCACCAAGGTGGCCAGCAGCGCGCCGCCCAGCATCTTCAGCACGCCGGGCACGATCCAGCCCGGCCCGCCCAGGGCCACCGCCCACCACCAGCGTCGTGGGCAACTGGGCTCGGGCGCGGGCATGAAGCGCAGGGTGTCGGCCTGCTCGCCCATTTGGGTGATCAGGGCCATGCCCACCGTCCAGGCCGCGCCAAAGGCCAGCGCGTCGAAGCCCCAGGTCCCGTTGGCGGCGGGCGTGGCCACCAGGCGCTGCACGAGGCCGGGGTCTTGCCACAGCACCACCGCATAAGGCGTGATCAACAGCAGCAGCCACAGCGGTTGAGTCCACACCTGCAAGCGCGACATGGCGCTGATGCCGTGCAGCACCAGGGGCAGCACCACCAACGCGCAAATCAAGTAGCCCCAGGCCGGTGGGATGTCCAGCGCCAACTCCAGCGCATAGGCCATCACAGCCGCTTCCAGCGCAAAGAAGATGAAGGTGAAGCTGGCATAGATCAGCGAGGTGAGGGTGGAGCCCAGGTAGCCAAAGCCGGCACCGCGCGTCAGCAAGTCCATGTCCAGGCCGTGGCGGGCGGCCATCACGCTGATGGGCCAACCGGCCAAAGCCACTACCAGGCCGGTGGCCAAGATGGCGGCCAACGCATTCACAAAGCCGTGCTGCAAAAGCAAGGTGGCGCCAATCAGCTCCAGCACCAAAAAGGACGACGCACCACCAAAGGCCGTGTGGGCCACGCGGGCTGCGCTCCAGCGCCTGAAGGAGCGCGGGGTAAAGCGCAACGCGTAATCCTCCAGAGACTCCTCAGTGACCCAGCGGTTGTAGTCGCGGCGCAGCGTTACCACCCGCTGGTGCGGCATCGGCGCTGCGGGGGTGGGGGGGGTGGACAGGCTGGCCTCGGGCTTCACACATAGCGCTGTATGCAGGATGCGCGCCACCCTGGCACTCATCCTGCTATGTGAGCTGCATGGACCTGACCCCGCGTGAAAAAGACAAGCTGCTGATCTTCACCGCCGCCTTGCTGGCCGAGCGGCGCCTGGCCCGTGGCTTGAAGCTCAACCACCCTGAGGCGGTGGCGCTGATCTCGGCCTTCATCATGGAAGGCGCGCGCGATGGCCGCAGCGTGGCCGAGATGATGAGCCTGGGCAAAACCGTGCTGCGCCGCGAGCAGGTGATGGACGGCATCGCCGAGCTGATTCCAGAGATCCAGGTCGAGGCCACCTTTCCCGATGGCACCAAATTGGTGACGGTGCACCAACCCATTGCATAACGCACAGGTGTTGCGCATTTTCCTTTCAAGGAGGCCCCAAGATGATTCGTCTGTTGACCCTGATGGCGGTGTTATCGCCCCTGTTGGCCTTGGCCCATGAAGGGCATGGGCACGAGAGCGCAAGCCACTGGCATGCCACCGATGTGGCTATGTTTGTGGGCGTGGTGCTGGCAGTGGTGGTGTGGCTGCGCACCAGAAAGTAGATGAGGGACGCACCATGAGCATCATTCCTGGAGAGCTGTTGATCGATGCGGGTGAGCACGAACTCAACCCCGGGCGGCCGCGCCTCACCTTGGTGGTGCGCAATGCGGGCGACAGGCCCATTCAAGTGGGTTCGCACTACCACTTTGCCGAGACCAACCCCGCCCTGCACTTTGACCGCGAGGCCGCCTATGGCATGCGGCTGGACATTGCCAGCGGCACCGCCGTTCGCTTTGAGCCGGGGCAGCAACGCACCGTGAGCTTGGTGCCTTACGGGGGCGAGCGCCAGGTCTGGGGCTTCAGAGCCGAAGTCCAGGGAGCGCTGAAGTGAGCAACACCATCGGCCGCCGGGCCTATGCCGAGATGCTGGGCCCCACCGTGGGTGACCGCGTGCGCCTGGCCGACACCAACCTGATCGTCGAGGTCGAGGCGGATTACTCCTTGCGCGCCGGCGGCTATGGCGAAGAGGTGAAGTTCGGCGGCGGCAAGACCGTGCGTGACGGCATGGGCCAGGGCCAGCGCCCCAATGGCCCAGGGCCGCACGATGCCGTCGACTGCGTGATCACCAATGCACTCATCATCGACCACTGGGGCATCGTCAAGGCCGACATCGGCCTGCGCGGCCAGCGCATTGCCGCCATTGGCAAAGCTGGCAACCCGGATGTGCAACCGGGCGTGGACATCGTCATTGGGCCAGGCACCGAGATCATTGCCGCCGAAGGCCTGATCGTCACCGCAGGCGCCATCGATACTCATATTCACTTTATCTGCCCACAGCAGGTGGATGAAGCCCTGGCCAGTGGCGTGACCACCATGCTGGGCGGCGGCACGGGCCCGGCCACCGGCACCTTTGCCACCACCTGCACGCCGGGGCCGGCCAACATTGCCCGCATGCTGCAGGCGGCCGAAGGCCTGCCCATGAACCTGGGCCTTTTTTGCAAGGGCAATGCCAGCCGCCCCGAGGCGCTGCGCCAGCAGGTCGAGGCCGGTGCCATTGGCCTGAAGCTGCACGAGGACTGGGGCACCACGCCGGCCGCCATCGACTGCTGCCTGAGCGTGGCCGAAGAGACCGACATCCAAGTGGCCATCCACACCGACACCTTGAACGAGTCGGGCTTTGTAGAAGACACCATCGCGGCCTTCAAAGACCGCACCATCCACACCTTCCACACCGAGGGTGCGGGCGGTGGCCATGCACCCGACATCTTGCGCGTGGTGGGCCAGGCCAATGTGTTGCCCTCGTCTACCAACCCGACGCGGCCCTTCACCGTCAACACCCTGGACGAACACCTGGACATGCTGATGGTGTGCCACCACCTGGACGCCAGCATTGCCGAGGACTTGGCCTTTGCCGAAAGCCGCATTCGCCGCGAGACGATTGCCGCCGAGGACATCTTGCATGACCTGGGCGCGATCAGCATGTTCTCGTCCGACAGCCAAGCCATGGGCCGTGTCGGCGAGATGGTGCTGCGCTGCTGGCAGACGGCCCACAAGATGAAGGCCCAGCGCGGGCCGCTGCCCGGCGACACCGACCGACACGACAACGCCCGCGTCAAACGCTACTGGGCCAAGCTGGCCATCAACCCCGCCATCACCCACGGCATCAGCCACGAGGTGGGCAGCATCGCAGTAGGCAAGTGGGCCGACCTGGTGTTTTGGAAGCCGGCCTTCTTTGGCGTCAAACCCGCCCTGGTGATGAAGGGCGGGTTCATCACCCTGGCCGCCATGGGCGACCCGAATGCCTCCATCCCCACGCCGCAGCCGGTGCACTACCGGCCCATGTTTGGCGCCTTGGGTGGCGCACTGGCGCAAGGCTCACTCACCTTCTTGAGCCAGCATGCGGTGCACGAGGGATTGGCCCAGCGCCTGGGCCTGCACAAACACATCAGCGCGGCCAAGGGCTGCCGCAACGTGCGCAAAACCGACATGGTGCACAACAGCTACCTGCCCGAGATGTCTGTGGACCCGCAAACCTATGCCGTGCATGCCGACGGCCAACTGCTGAGCTGCGAGCCCGCCAGCGAGCTGCCCATGGCGCAGCGCTATTTCTTATTTTGAGTCAGCGGTTGTTGGGTGTCTTCACTCGCCAAGACTCGGACAATGCGAAAGCCATGCTCGGTGGAGTCAATCAGGACCTCGTCTCCCAGATTCCAGCCAAGCCGATCAAGCACTGGCTGTGGAACGGGAATGGCCAACCCATCTGGTACTTCCAAGACTGTTACTTTCATCGCCCTATCTCCCGACGTATCCAGAATCGTTTCCAAGGCTAGAGATTAAGTCATCGATGCCCACTGCGGTCAAGGAATCACAAGAATGCCAAACGTATCCGATGCTTACGAACCGAGTACCTCAGCTTCGTCAAGCGTACCCCTGACCATCCGCCTCGACGACCTGAGTGACCCGCGCATTGCAGAGTTCATGAAGGAGCACCTGGCGGATATGCGAGCCACCTCGCCGCCGGAAAGCGTGCATGCGCTGGACTTGGAGCGGCTGCGCCAGCCAGACATTCGCTTTTTCAGCCTGTGGCTGTGCGAAGGCACGCCGGGCGAGCAACTGGTGGGCACCGGGGCCCTCAAGCGGCTGGACGCACAGCATGGCGAGTTGAAGTCCATGCGCACGCGGGCCAGCGTGCGGCGCCAGGGCTTGGGCCGCCGCTTGCTGCAGCACTTGCTGACGGAGGCGCGCAGCATGGACCTGAGCCGCCTGAGCCTGGAGACTGGCACGGAGCCCTACTTTGCTGCCGCCAGCGCGCTGTATGAGGCGCACGGCTTTGTGGACTGCGCACCCTTTGCCGACTACCGGCTGGACCCGCACAGCCGCTACATGACGCTGGCTTTGTGATGCTGCATCTCAGCAAACGCATTCCCCAAGGCCAGGGCCTGGCCGCTGCACTGCTGCGCCGCGCCCCCAGCTTGGCACTGGATTGGGCCACGCGCCAGAAGAGCCGCTTTGATGCCCGGCTCAGCACCGATGAACATGTGGGTGTGTTCCTACCGCGCGGCCATGTGCTGCGCGGTGGCGATGTGCTGGTGGCCGAGGACGGCCGCTTGGTGCGCGTAGTGGCGGCGGATGAAGCCGTCTGCGTGGTGACCGCACCGGCCTTGCTGAGCCCGGCCGAGGCCGCCCATGCGCTGATGCGCGGCGCCTATCACCTGGGGAATCGGCATGTGATGCTCGCGCTGCAAAGCGGCCGCCTGGTGATGGAGCCTGATGCCGTGTTGGGTGAGATGTTGAAGGGCCTGGGGCTGGTGGTGACCGAGGCGCGCGAGCCCTTTGAGCCCGAAGGTGGCGCCTATGGTGAGCACCGCAGCGGACACGAGCATGGGCATGGGCACGGCCATCACCATCACCACGCTCATGGCGATGGGCACGCGCACCCCCATGCTTGAGCCCGAATGCCAGCGCTGACACCCACGCCGACGATGACCGACCCCACGCCCATGATGCGCTTGATGTGGCTGGCCAGCCCTACCTTGCCGGTGGGCGGCTACAGCTATTCTGAGGGGTTGGAACCCGCGTTGGCCGCCGTCGCACACACTGGCCTGCGCGACGAAGCCAGCGTGCAAACCTGGTTGTTGAACCAATTGCACCTGAGCTGGGCGCGCTCTGAAGCGCCGCTGATGCTGGCGGCCCTGGCCGCTTGGCGCTGCAGCGACTTGGCGCGGCTCAAAGCCCTGAACGACTGGTGCTTGCAAACCCGTGAGTCCGCTGAGCTGCGCCGCCAGAGCGAGCAGATGGGCCGCTCGTTGGCGGTTTGGCTGGCCCAGGCCCAGGCCGATGGCATCTGGCCCCAGTGGCCTGTGGCACTGGAACAAACACCCACTCAAGCGCTCGCTCCTGCCCCCACCTGGCCGGTGATGTTTGCGGCCGCTGCCGCCTGTGCGGAAGCCAGCCCGCAGGACGCCGTGACGGCCTTTGGCTTTGGCTGGGCCGAGGCCCAGGCGCAGGCCGCCATCAAAACCACGCCGCTGGGCCAAACGGCGGGCCAGCGTGTGCTGGCCGCACTGGTAGCCGCACTGCCTGCGGCGGCCCAAGCGGCGCTGCAGGTCAAGGATGCGCAGCGCCAATGTTTTTCGCCCGCGCTGGCCATCCTCTCGGCCCAGCACGAAACCCAGTACACCCGCATTTTTCGCTCTTGAAACTTCCGCTATTACGTGAGCGCCCCACACCATGACGACTGCCCTGCACCAGATTCCGAACCGTACCAAAACCCTGCCCCCGCTGCGCGTGGGCGTGGGCGGCCCCGTGGGCTCCGGCAAAACCACCTTGGTCGAGGTGCTGTGCAAGGCCATGCGTGAGCGCTGGGATCTGGTGGTAGTGACCAACGACATCTACACCAAGGAAGACCAGCGCCTGCTGACCGTGGCCGGGGCTTTGGCGCCCGAGCGCATCATGGGGGTGGAGACTGGCGGCTGCCCGCACACGGCCATCCGCGAGGACGCTTCCATCAACCTAGAGGCGGTGGACCGCATGTTGGAGAAGTTTCCCAACGCCGACATCGTCTTCATCGAGTCGGGCGGCGACAACCTGGCGGCCACCTTCAGCCCGGAGCTGTCGGACTTAACGCTCTATGTGATTGACGTGGCGGGGGGCGAGAAGATCCCGCGCAAGGGCGGGCCGGGCATCACCAAGAGCGACCTGCTGGTGATCAACAAGACTGACTTGGCCCCGCATGTGGGCGCCAATTTAGAGGTGATGGCGGCAGACACCCGCCGCCAGCGCCCCGAGCGCCCCTGGGTGATGACCAACCTGCGCGCCCAAGAAGGGCTGCAGCAGGTGATCGCATTCATCGAGCAGCGGGGGCTGCTCCAGGCTTGATGAGCAAGGCTTGAGGGCGCTGATCAGCGCGGGCCTTTGCGCACTTGGGCGATGAGGTAGTCGGCCACGCCCAGGGCGCGCTCGTGGCTGTTGCCGGCCAGTACGCTGGAGGTATAGAAGCGGCCATGCACACCGATGGCGGGCACGCCGTCGATGCGGTAGCCCTCGCCCAACTGCTTGGCTTGCTTGGCCTTGGCCACCACACCGAAGGATTTCATGGTGGCGACCACCTTGGCGCCGTCTTGACCCACCGACGTGAAGAACGCGGCGATGTCCTCGTCCTTGCGCATGGGCTTGCGGTCGATCTGCATGGCATTGAAGAAGCGGCGGTGCATGGCCTCTAGGATGCCCAAGGCCTCCATGGCGTAGAAGACGCGCTGGTGGAACTCATGTTGCGGCGTGAAGCCCGCAGGCACGCGGCGAAAGGCCACATCGGCGGGCAGCTTTTTGTGCCACGGCTCCAGGAAGGGCTCCAGCGCAAAGCAGTGCGGGCAGCCGTACCAAAAGAACTCGACCACTTCGATCTTGCCTGAGGCAGCCACGGGCACCGGCTGTGCCAGCTTGATGTAGTGGGTGCCCTCCACCGGGTTACTTTGGGCCTGGGCCGCCGGGCTGGACAGGGCTGCCACGGTGGCCAGGCTGGTGGTGGTCAAACAGAACTCTCGGCGTTTCATCGGGGACATCCTCTCAGGGTGATCGTTCTCAGGTAGAGCACTGGGCCATGCAAAAGTTCAAGTCCAGCCCCTGAATCAGGGTTTGACGGGCTTTTCAATGCGCACCAGGGCCGCTTCGGCGCCCACGGCCTTGAGCTTTTCTTGCACGGTCGCAGCGTCTTCACGACTGTCCAACGGACCAACTCGAACTCGGTGGACAACGCGGCCGTTTTGTTCGCGCTCAGTCACCCTGGCCGTCACGCCGGCCATCGCGAGCTTGGCGCGCTGCTGCTCGGCATCGTCAGCGCTAGAGAAGGCCCCCGCCTGCACAAAGTAGATGAAACCGCCTTCCGCTTTGGGGGCAGAGGCTGCGGGTTTGTCGCCCGGCACGCCTTGGCCGGCCAGCAAAGCGCCTGGGTCGCGCTCAGGCTTGGCAGGAGCCGAAGCTGCCGCTGGGCGCGAGGCGGCCTTGGCCGGGCTGGCGGCCGCGGCTGGCGCTTCGGGGGCCTGCGGGGCGGGCGCGGCCTTAGCCGTGGCGGTCGGGGCCGAGGCGGCTGACGCCGCCGGGTCACGCAGGCCTGCCGGGCGCTGCACGGGCTTGCCGCCCAAGCCAGCGTTTGGGTCCCAGTTCTTCAGCCGTTCTGCTTCTTCTTGCTGCTGCTCGGCCGAGCGGTGCGGCACCTTGTCGATAAAAGGCACCGGCACTTTGGCAATGTAGAGCGCCACGGCCAGGGCAATGGCCAGGCCGACCAGCAGGCCCACGATGGCCCCCAAGAAGAAACCGCCGCTCTGGGCCCGCGGGCCCCAAGCATGCGCAGGTGCTAAAGCGGTGCGACGGGAAACCGCCGAGGTCTGGGGGATGTGCATGGTGCCGACTCGTGTTGCTGGGCTCAGGACGCGGTGGCCGCGTCAGGGGGGATGTCGCGGTGCATGGCCTCAGGGGCGCTCACGCCCAACAGTGCCAGCGCATTGCGCAGCACGGTGGCAGTGGCGGCCAGCAAGGCCAGGCGGGCGCGGGCCAGGGCCGCATCGTCCACCAAGAAGCGTTCAGCGCCGTAATAGCTGTGGAAGGCCCCCGCCAGATCGCGCAGGTAGAAGGCCACATCATGCGGCGCCAGCGAGGCGGCGGCACTGCTGAGCATGTCCGGATACTCGGCCAGCTTCATCATCAAGGCTGCTTCAGCGGGGGCGGCCAGCAAGCTCAAATCGGCCTTAGCCAAGGCCGCCGCATCCAAGCCCTGCTTGGCGCCTTGGGCCAGCACCGAGCAAATGCGCGCATGGGCGTACTGCACGTAGAACACCGGGTTCTCGTCGTTTTGCTTGAGCGCCAAGTCCACATCAAAGGTGAACTCGGTGTCGGCCTTGCGGCTGATCAGGAAGAAGCGCACCGCGTCGCGGCTGGTCCAGTCGATCAGGTCGCGCAGGGTGACATAGCTGCCAGCGCGCTTGCTGATCTTGACCTCGGCGCCGTCGCGCACCACCCGCACCATGGTGTTGAGCACATAGTCGGGAAAGCCCTGAGGGATGCCCACGCCCACGCCCTGCAGGCCGGCGCGCACGCGGGCAATCGTGCCGTGGTGGTCGGTGCCCTGGAAGTTGATGCACTTGCCAAAGCCGCGCTCGAACTTGGCCACGTGGTAGGCCACGTCGGGCACAAAGTAGGTGTAGCTGCCGTCCGACTTGCGCATCACGCGGTCTTTGTCGTCGCCGTCGTCGGTGGTGCGCAGCCACAAAGCGCCGCCTTCTTCAAAGGTCTTGCCCGCGTCCACCAAGCGCTGCACGGTCTGCTCGACCCGGCCACTGCTGTAGAGGCTGCTTTCTAAGAAATAGTGGTCAAAGCTGACGCCAAAGGCTTGCAAGTCCAGGTCTTGCTCGTGGCGCAGATAGGCCACAGCGAACTGGCGGATGTTGTCCAGGTCATTCGGGTTGCCCGACGCGGTGAACTCGCGGTCGTCGGCTTTGACGGTCTTTTGGGCCAGGTAGTCGGCCGCGATGTCGGCAATGTAGTCGCCGTTGTAGGCACTCTCGGGCCAGCCCGCATCGCCCGGCTTCAGGCCCTTGATGCGGGCGTGGGTGGAGTTGGTCAAGGTGGCAATCTGCACGCCTGCGTCGTTGTAATAAAACTCGCGCTGAACCCCGTAGCCTTGGGTCTCGAACAGGTGCGCCATGCTGTCGCCCAGAGCGCCCTGGCGGGCGTGACCCACGTGCAAGGGGCCGGTGGGGTTGGCCGAGACAAATTCCAGCAGCAGCTTTTGGCCATTGGCCGGCTGGTGGCCAAAGCGGTCTTGGGCTTGCAGCACCTCGGCCACCACCGCCTGCTTGGCGGCGGAGGCCAGGCGCAGGTTGATGAAGCCGGGGCCAGCGATCTCCAGCGCGGAGACCCAGCGCGCGAACTCCGGCGTGGCCTGCAGCGCAGCGATCAGGCGCTCGGCCACCGCGCGCGGGTTGGACTTGAGGGGCTTGGCCAGTTGCATGGCGGCCGTGATGGCCAGGTCGCCATGAGCCGCCTGTTTGGGGCTCTCGAACTGGGGCTGAAGGGGGGTGTCGGGTGCCAGCTCGGCGACCACGCGGGCCAGCGCGTGCTGGAGCTCTGCCTTGGCTTGAATCATGGGGGCGATTCTACGGGGGCTCCATCGCCCCTTGGCGCGCCCTCTCCACTCAATTCAGCCGCGCGCTCTGCGATGCCAAAAACTGCCGATCGCTCTCTAGGCTGGCCAACAGGATCGCCCGCTCATACGCCAGCTGAGCAGCGGCAGTTTGGCCCGCCCGGGCCAACACCGCCGCATAGGCGGCCTGGTAGGGTTGAAAGTCTGCCAGGGCTCCACCCAGGTCTTCCAGTGTGGCCAGCGCGGCGTCCAGCAGGCCATTTTCGGCGAGCGCCACCGCATGGTTGACGCGCACCACCGGCGTGGGCTCTAGCAAGAGCAGCGCGGTGTAGAGATGAAGGATTTGGGGCCAATCGGGCCCGGGCTCGGCCATCTGGCAGGCACTGATGGCGGCCTTGATCTGAAAAGGCCCCGCGCACTTGCGGCGCAGGGCCGTCTCCAGCCGCTGCCGCCCTTCGGCTTCTTGGGCACGGTGCCAGAGGCTGCGGTCTTGGTTGGCGGGCGGCAGCGTGGCACCGTGGGGCCCCACGCGGGCGTCTCGGCGGGCGTCCGTCAGCAACATCAAGGCCAGTGCGCCTTCAATCTCTGCTTGCTCGGGACACAGCGCGTCCAGCAGTTGAGCCAAAAACAGTGCCTCACCGCACAGCTCGCGCGCTTCGTCCGGCGCTGCGGTGTAACCGGTGGTGAAGATCAGATAGACCGTCGTCAACACCGCCTGCAGCCGCTCGCCCCACTGTTCAGGCGGGGGCACGGCATAGGCAATGCCTGCTTGGGCGATCTTGGCCTTCGCCCGGCTCAAACGCTGGCCCATGGTGGCCTCTTGATCCAGAAACAGGCGGGCAATCTCGCCCGTGCTCAAGCCACAAACGGTACGCAGGGTCAGGGCCACCCGCGACTTGAGCTCCAAGGCCGGATGGCAGCAGGTGAAGATCAGGCGCAGGCGCTCGTCCGGTATGGGGTGGGGCTCGTCCTGGCCTAACAAGTCGTTGACCAAGAACATCGCCGCTTCGCGTTCGCCGTCGCGGCCCTCGGCGCGGATGCGGTCCAGCGCCTTGCGAAACGCCACCCGGATCAACCAGCCTTGCGGCGAGAGGGGTGGCCCTTCGCGGCCCCAATGGCTCAGCGCGGAGATACAAGCGTCCTGCAGCGCGTCTTCGGCCCGCTGTAAGGAGCCCAGGCGATAGGCCAGCGCGGCCATCAGCCGCCCTCGGTCCTGGCGGAGCACGGCCTCCAGCGTCTGGGCGATCGCCATGGCGTGATCGGACGCGGAGGTCATGCGGGGCGCAGGGCTCAGTGCTCGGGGAGCTGGTAGTCCATGACCGGCCGCACCTCGATGGTGCCGAAGTGCGCCACGGGAATCTGCGCCGCATAGCGCAAAGCAGCATCCAAGTCGGGCAATTCCAGCAAATAGAAGCCGCCCAGGTGCTCGCGGGTTTCAGCAAAGGGGCCGTCCATGGTCTCGACCTTGCCGCCGCGCACGCGCAGCGACGTGGCCGTCTCCACCCCCTTGAGCCCTTCACCCGCCCGCAGCACGCCGTCGGCAGCGGCCTGTTTGTTGAAGGCCGCAAAGCCAGCCATCATGGCTTGAAACTCAGGGGTTCCGTAGGTGGGTTCGGAGTCGGGGGAGTGATAGATCAAGAACATGTATTGCATGGTGGGTTCTCCAAGTGGTCAGCAGATCAAGATGTGAGAGGCGTCAAGTCCGGTGGGCTCAAGGGCTCATCGTCTGGCGCTCTCGGGGCCGGCCTTTGCTTTTCAGCGAGCGGCCACACCAAGACGCCGCTGACGGACCGCATTTCGACATCATGACGAACATTTTTCGACCGGCCCCTCTCAGCAAGGCCTATCGAGCAATTGCGCGCCAAACACCGCGTTGATCGGGCCAACAAGGCCCCAGCGAGGCTGGCACAGTGGCCCAAAACCCTGCGGCTTGCTGTCTGCCGCACCCTGTGTTGCCCGCAAAGCCCGCCCGACCTTGAGCACCACCCACGCCCACCGCGCCTCGCGCAGCCAGACCCGCACCCGTGCGGAGCCCTTGCCGCCGCCTTCGATGGCGGGGCCTATGCCCATCCCGGCGCTGATTGGCAAGTATCAAGTGCTGCGCAAGCTGGGCGAGGGGGCCACCAGCGACGTATTTTTAGCCTATGACGAGTTCCACAGCCGGGAAGTGGCGCTCAAGCGTGCCCGCCCCACCGCAGGCCGCCCGGCGAACGAGGCGCACTTTGCTTCGCGCTTTTTTGCGGCCGAGGCGGCCCTGGTAGGCCGCCTGCACCACCCGAATGTGGTGCAAATCATCGACGCCTTTGACGACCCCGTCGCCCCATACCTGGTGATGGAGTACGTGCCCGGTGTCACCTTACGCAGCTTTTGCCAGCCCAGCCGCCTGCTGCCCCTGGAGCAGGTGGTGGAAATCGGCTTCAAGTGCGCCATGGCCCTGGGCTATGTGTGGCGGCAGGGCTTGATCCACCGGGACGTGAAACCGGCCAACATCCTGACCGCCATTGACGACCAGGGCGAGATCACCGATGTCAAGTTGAGCGACTTTGGCAGCGTGCTGAATTTTCATTCCGACGCCACCCAGGTCCACCGCGTGGGCTCGCTGGCCTATATGTCGCCCGAGCAGTTGGACGGTGCTA
The DNA here is from genome assembly GCA_034520165.1 of Ideonella sp. GTDB lineage: Bacteria > Pseudomonadota > Gammaproteobacteria > Burkholderiales > Burkholderiaceae_C > Ideonella. Next base: position 50,865 of record JAXHNT010000050.1, on the reverse strand, counting down.
CACTGGATTGCCGGGCCGACATTTACTCGCTGGGCGCGGTGCTCTACCACCTGATCTGCGGCCGCCCCCCTTTTGAGGCCGAGACCCAAGGTGCGCTGCTGAACCTGATTTGCCATGCCCAGCCCCTGTCTCTGATGGGGCTGCGCGAAGGGGTGACCGAGGCCTTGGACCGGCTGGTGCGCAGTGCCCTGGCCAAAGACCGAGGCCAGCGCCCCGGTGGTTGGGAGGAGTTTGCCCAAGCCCTCTCGGCCTTGATCACCAATAACGAGGTACCGCGCGGGCGGCTGCAGCAGGTGCTGGACTCCGAGCGCTTCAACCTGCTGCGCTCGCTGGAGTTCTTCGAAGACTTTGGCGACGTGGAGCTGTGGGAGGTGGTCCACCGCGCCCGCTGGATGCGTTTTCCCTACGGCCACCGCGTCTACAAGCGCGGCCAAGAAGGCAATCAGTTCTACATCATTGGTCAAGGCGAGGTCGAGGTCTATCGCGATGGCGAAAAAGTCGCCACCCTGGGCACCGGCACCTCGGTCGGTGAGATGGCCTACCTGGCCCCCAGCCCCGACCTCAAACGCCACAGCACCGATGTGGTGGTGAGCAAGGCCGCCACGGTGGTGTGCTTTACCCCCGACATGCTGGCGCAGTTGCAAACTGAAACCCGACACCGCTTTGACACCGCCTTCATCCGCGTGCTGGTGCGACGGCTGCATGCCGCCCACGAGGCCCTGGCCCACCCGCGCCGCATTCTCTGAGCGCCTTGCCGCTCGCCTCCATATTTTCCGCAAGTCCTGTCGGCGGAAGGCCTCAGCCCAACGTTGTGCGCTTGTCTTCCGGCACTGAACCTGCTGCAATGCATAGTAGAAGTGCCCCCAGACACTTCTACGGCATTAGAGCTGTTCACTGAAGCCAACCACCGTATCCAATTTGAGGAGAACACACCCATGAAGCACGTTATCAGCGCGACCGTCATTGCCCTCTTCGCCCTGGCCGCTCAGGCTCAGCCCACCCCGGCCGCGTCCCCCGCTGCCCCAGCGGCTAAGCCCATGCCAGCGACCGTGACGACCGCCAAGCCCGCCGCTGCACCGGCCGCCGCAGCCCCAGCCGCTCCGGCCACCGCCGCCGCCCCGGCCGCTGATGCCAAAGAGCCGACCAAGCAGCAAAACAAGATGAAGACCTGCAATGCCGACGCCAAGACCAAAGAATTGAAAGGCGACGAGCGCAAGGCCTTCATGAAGGACTGCCTGTCTGCCGGTAAGCAAGAAAAGCAACAAGACAAGATGAAGACTTGCAACGCCGACGCCAAGACCAAGGACTTGAAGGGCGACGAGCGCAAGAAGTTCATGAGCGCTTGCTTGAAGGGCTGAGCCCGGACATCAACCGTCCTGCGGACTGTTAGTGACTAGCTGTCAAGACCCGGGAGGTCATTCACCCGTTTTATGAAGAGTTGAGGGTGTGAGGCCTGCCATTTTTTCAGGGCTGCGATGGGTGCCTGGTGATCCAGAGCGCGTTGCGGAATGCGGTGGTTGTAGGTGTCGACGTAGTTGGTAAGCGTGGCCTCAAGCTGTGCGGCCGATTGGAAGCGAGTCTGTGCGATGACCTCTGAGATTCGACCATTGAAGCGCTCGACCATGCCATTGGTTTGCGGGTGGCGCGGTGGTGAGAGGCGATGCTCAATCTCCAAGCCTTTGCAGCGCTTGTCAAAGACATGCTTGCCTGAAGGCTCTTTGCGCTTGCTGGTGAAGCGGTCTGTGAACTGGCTGCCGTTATCGGTGAGCACCTTGGTGATTTTCATGGGCGCTGCCTTGTACAGCCGCCACAGGAAGTGGCAGCTGCTGACCTCTGATTGATCGTCATAGATTTTGACGAAAACCCATCGGGTGGCCCGGTCTATGGCCACAAAGAGGTAGCGACGCTGGCTCTCGTCGGGCATCTGAGGCAAGTACTTGATGTCTATGTGGACGAAGCCAGGCTCATAGTCCTTGAAGCTCTTGACCTTGATTTGTCCAGACTCTTGTAAGCGTCCAGCCACCCCATCTTGAACGCCAGTCAGTCGCATAGCAGGCTCGTGCCCACCTCAACTCTCGGTGGACACATGAGCACCAAACCTTCAGATCAAGCATTCGACAAACGTCGCACCCGTCGGACCTACAGCGCAGCGTTCAAAGCCAAGGCAGTGACGGCGAGTCTGCGACCTGGCAATTCGCTCGCTGGCGTCGCCCATGCCAATGGCATCCACATCACCTTGCTGCGGCGCTGGGTGCGTGAATCCCAGATGCGCGCTGGCATTGACCTTCAGCGCCCGACGCCGTCCAAGCGGTCTGCGGCGGCCTTCCTCCCGCTGGAATTGCCCGCCCAGCGCACTGGGGCGGACATCCGTATCGAGCTGCGACGCGGGGCGACCTTGATCGCCGTGACCTGGCCTGCCGCAGCCGCTGCCGAGTGCGCGGCCTGGATGCGAGAGGTGTTGCGATGATCCGCATCGATGCCCTGTGGCTGGCCGCCCAGCCGATGGACATGCGCGCGGGTGCTGACCGCCTGATTGCGCGCGTGGTCGAGGTGTTCGGTGCTGCCCAGGCCCACCACGGCTACCTGTTTGCCAACGTCCGGGGCACGCGCATCAAGCTGGTGGTCCACGATGGCTTTGGCGTGTGGTGCGCCGGGCGTCAACTCAACCAGGGCCGTTTCGTGTGGCCACGCGCCACCGGCGAGGCGCTACCCGCACTCACGCAGGCGCAGTTTGAGGCGCTCGTGATGGGCCTGCCCTGGCAGCGGCTGGCGCACATGCAAACTATCACCCGCGTGTGATGGGATGTCCCTGCGCGCGCTCTGGGAAGACTGGCGCGCAGTGCAATCCGCAAATGCTCCAATGACATTGATCGTTATAGAACCCACAATGGACTCATGCTCAACGTGGACACGCTCAACACCCAAGACCTCAAGGGTCTGAGCAAGGCGGCTGTCACCGAACTGGCGAATGCCCTGATCGCGCGTTTGGCCGAGCAAGGCGATCAGCTCTTGGCCCAGCACGCTGCGATCCAATCCAAAGACGCCCACATCGCCCGCAGCGAGCGTGAGATCAACTTCAAGGCGGCGCAGCTCGAGCGCGTCACGTTTGAGCTCGCGCGGCTGAAGGCCTGGAAGTTCGGGGCCAAGACCGAGGCCATGAGCGCCGCACAGCGCCAACTGTTTGAGGACACACACGCGGAGGACGTGGCTGCCCTGGAAGCGCAGCTGCAAGCCCTGCAAGTCGGAACGGCAGAGCCCGCCGACAAAGCAGCAACCAAACGCCAGCCCAAGCGCGAGAAGCTGCCTGAGCACCTGCGGCGTGTGGAGCACCGCCACGAGCCCGAGAACACCACCTGCCCCACCCCCGACTGCGGCCAGCCGATGCAGCGCATCGGTGAGGACGTGAGCGAGCGCCTGGACGTGATCCCGGCCGAGTTCTACGTGCACCGTCACATCCGTGGCAAGTGGGCCTGCCCGTGCTGCGAGCGCTTGGTGCAAGAGCCCGTCGCCCCACAGATCATCGACAAGGGCGTGCCCACCGCTGGGCTGATCGCCCACACCCTGGTGGCGCACTTCCTGGATCACCTGCCGTACTACAGGCTCGAGCAGATCAATGCCCGCTCGGGCGTGCACACGCCGCGCTCCACACTGGCCTCATGGGCCGGGGCCGGTGGTGCCAGCCTGAGCCCGCTGTTTGAGGCGCACCGCGCCTTTGTGCTGGGTGCACCGGTGCTGCATGCGGACGAGACCACGGTCAAGCTGCTCAACCCCGGCGCGGGCAAGACCACCACCGCCTACATCTGGGCCTATGCCCGAGGCGAGCACGACGGCACACCCGGGGTCGTCTATGACTTCTGCACCGGCCGGGGGGCCAAATTCCCTGCCGCCTTCCTGGCCCAATGGTCGGGGACGCTCACCTGCGACGACTACTCGGGCTACGACGCCGTCCATGCGCGCGACGGCTGCATCGAGGCGGGCTGCCTGGCTCACGCGCGACGCAAATTCGACGAGCTGGTCAAGGCCAACGCCAGCCCCGTCGCGGCGCAGGCCATCCAGTACTTTGCCAGGATCTACCAGCTCGAGGGTCAGGCACGCGAAATGGCGGGTGGGGACAGGCTCAGGCATCGACAACAGCACATCCAGCCGCTGTGGGAGAAGCTGCACACCTGGATGAAGCTCGAGCGCGAACGCGTGCGGGACGGCAGCGGCGTTGCCGGCGCGCTGGACTACAGCCTGAAGCGCTGGCGGGCGCTGGGCCGCTTCCTGATCGACGGTGCGGTGAGCATCGACAACAACCACATCGAGAACCTCATGCGCCCCTGGGCCATGGGTCGAAAAGCATGGCTGTTTGTGGGCAGCGAACTGGCGGGCCAACGCGCAGCCATGGTGATGAGCCTGCTGCAGTCAGCCAAGCTCAACAAACACGATCCGAGCCTCTACCTCAAGGACGTGCTCGAGCGCCTGCTGGCGCATCCCAACCACCGCATCGATGAGTTGTTGCCCCACCGCTGGACCAAGCCCGACTGAACCCCGCATCGGCTGTCAAGGTGGGGTGGCTGGACGCTTACGTTTATATGACGGTCAGAAAATATGGTGCCGTCTATAACGTGATCTCCAGCGAGGCCCGGGTCGAGCTGACCGCCAAGGTGGTGGATTTGCGTAACGGCGCGGTGCTGTGGCAGGGCGTGTCGGCGGCATCCACGGCCGAGCAAAACAGCAGCAACACGGGTGGTCTCGTCGGTTTGCTCGTCAAGGCAGTGGTCTCTCAGATCATCAACTCGGCGACGGACGCCAGCCATCCGATGGCCGGTCTAGCCAGTGCGCGAATGTTCACTCCCCGCCCCGTCAATGGCATGCTGAAGGGGCCGCGGTCGGCAGACTACAAGAAGGATTGAGTCCGACGACTGAACTCAGAATGGCCGGATGAATACCGGCCATTTTTTATGGCCGATCACCACGCCTTCAGGCCATATCCGACTTGAGAAACAAATCCCGATCCGGCGCAAAGTTGGCATAGAGCGGCAGCATGGCGCCGCCCAAGGCGCGGGCGTCGGAGCCGATGGCGCCGGGTTGTACCAGGGGCGGCACCACGCCTTCCCAGTTGGTGCGGGCCGCAGCGGCTTGAACCTCGGCCAGCAGGGCGACCAGCATCTCGCGGCTGAAGCTGCCGTCGATGATGGTGCCTTCCAGGTCCAGCAGGCAGGCGGCGCTGTTGATGGCGTGGGCAATGGCGGCGGCGGCATTGCCCAGCCATTGTTGGGTGTGTTCAAGCCATGGCGCTTGCAGCGCCCGCTCGTCTTGCACGGCTTCGGGGTCGAGACCGGCTTGGGTGTAGAGGGTTTCCAGCGTCAGCAAGGACGCCACCGCCAAAAGCTGGGCCGGGCTTTTCCGGGTGCCTGGCGCCGTCATGCCCAGCGGGAGCGAGCCCACGGCACCGGCATTGCCGTGCAAGCCGGCGTGCAAGTGGCTGTCGATGACCAGGCCGCCGCCGATGAAGGTGTCCACAAAGAGGTAGAGGTAGCTGCGCACGCTGCGGCCACGGCCAGCCACCAGTTCGGCCACGCAGGCAGCGGCCGTGTCCTTCATGAAGGTGGCGGGCAGGCCGGTGCGACGCTCGACCTCAGCGGCCAGGTCCACCAGCGCCCAGGCCTGGGCCACCTCGGCCGGCAGGCCCAGCAACTGGCGCCAGCCGCCCAAAGAGAGCGGTGCGGCCACGCCAATGCCTTGCAGGCGGTCGCGCCCTTGCAGCCCTAAGCTGAGGGTGAACAGCCGCGTGCTGTGGGCGATGGCGTCCAACACAGCCTCAGGCTCGGGGTAGAGATAGCGTTGGGTTTGGCGCTCGCGCACTTGGCCGGTGAAGTCCACCAGCAGCACATCCAGGCTGCGGCGCCCCACTTTGACGCCGATGGAGAACGCGCCTTCGGGGTTGAGCATCAGCGGCACCGAGGGCTGGCCCACCTTGCCGCGCACCGGGGCGCCCTTGATCAGCAGGCCTTCATCGATCAGGCGCTTGGTGATGAGCGACACGGTCTGCGCGGTGAGGTGGGTCAGGCGTGCGATCTCGGCCCCGGCCACCGGCCCATGCAGGCGGACGGCCTGCAAGACCACGCGCTCGTTGTACTGTGCCAGGCCGCCTTGGCTGGACCCCCGTGGACGCAGGTGCCGCATGTCGGCTGCGGCAGAGAGGTCTGCGTGAGGGGTTGCGTCAAGGGACAAGGGCTTCTCCGATCACACCCTTTTTAAGGATGAAATTGCCATAGGGCTGCAACTCGCCGGTCAGCACAATGGCGAAGGCGCGGCGCGCGCGCTCGTAAAACGCAAAGCGCTCGGTGGCCGCACATTGTGCCGCGCGGGCATGGTCTTCGCGCTCCAGCATTTGGATGACGGCGCGCTGCTGGGCGCTTTGCTGGCCCTCTGGCCAGGCGCAAACCTGCATATAGGCCACGGGCTGCTCGACGGCCGCATCCAAGGGCATCAGTGCCAGCACCGCTTGGGCGAGTTGCTCCACCGTGGCACCGGGGGCATGCAAGACGGGGCAGCCCGCCTTACGCGCCAAAGAGGCCGCAGTGAAATTGGCATCGGCCAGCACCAGTTCGTCACCATGGCCCATCTCGGCCAGCGCTTTGAGGAGGTGAGGCGTCAGCAGGGGCGAGATGCCTTTGAGCATATTGAGTGGCTGTTTGCTTAGGCCAGGCACGCGGCCGCGAGTTTTGCAGGATCAAGAGCGCCTGTCATCACCGCTACCGTGTCGCTCATGGAGATCTGCTTAGGGTTGAGCACCGCCGCCCGCTTGCCCAGGCGGGCCACATGGATGCGGTCTGCGATCTCGAAGACATGCGGCATGTTGTGGCTGATGAGGATCACGGGCAGGCCCTTGTCGCGCACGCGGCGGATCAGCGCCAGCACCATATTGCCTTCCTTCACACCGAGGGCTGCGGTGGGCTCATCCAAGATGACCACATGGCGCGCAAAGGCCGCCGCGCGGGCCACCGCCACGCATTGACGCTGGCCGCCGGAGAGCGTCTCCACCGCCTGCGTCATGGAGCGTATGCCGACCTTCAAATCGGCCATGCGCTCTATCGCGGTCTCCAGCATTTTTTTCTTGTCGAGTTGGCGCAGCACCGTGCCGGCAAAGCCGGGGCGACGCAGCTCTCGGCCCAGAAAGAGGTTCTCGGCAATGGTCATGGCCGGGGCCACGGCCAGGTCTTGGTAGCAGCACTCAATGCCTTCGCGGCGTGCGTCCATGGGGTTGCGGAACTGCACACGTTGGCCGTCGAGCAGGATCTCGCCTTCATCGGGCACCGTGGCGCCAGACAGTGCTTTGATCAGCGACGATTTGCCCGCGCCGTTGTCGCCAATCACGGCCAAGATTTCACCGGCACGCAACTCAAAGTCCACGCCGTCCAGCGCCGTCACTTGGCCGTAGCGCTTGACCAAGCCTTTGGCTTGCATCACCAGCTTCTGATTCATGATCGGTCTCCTGCCGGGCCGCCCCAAAGGAGACCGCGGCCCCCGCGGGGGGTAGCGAACGAAGTGAGCTTGGGGGTCAGTGTCATCATCGTCCACCCTTTCGAGAGAGTTGATCCACGGCCACCGCCAGAATCACCAAGATGCCGGTTATCAAGACTTGGTAGACGGACGACACGCCCATCAGGGTCAGGCCGTTGCGCAACACGCCCACCACGATGACACCGGCCAAGGTGCCCAGAATGACGCCGCGCCCACCAAACAAGCTGGTGCCGCCCAGCACCACGGCGGTGATGGCGTCGAGGTTTTCGGTCTGGCCACCGTTCGGGTCGCCCACGCCGGTGCGGGCCACCGTCAGCAGTGAGGCGATGCCATAAAACAAGCCCGCCAACACATACACGCTCAGCAGCACGCGGTCGGTGGGGATGCCCACCAAGCGCGTGGCTTCTGGGCTGTTGCCCACGGCGTAGACATGGCGGCCTGAGGCCGTGTCGCGCAGCCAGTACCAAACCGCCAGGTAGAGCGCCACCATCAGCACCACGCCATAGGCGATCTGGCTCTCGCCCGTGCTGAAGGTATTGCCCAACCACAGCATGCTCTCGGGCACATTGGTGACGGTCTGGGCCGAGGAGTAGAGCTGGGTGATCGCAAACGCGATGTTGAAGGTGCCCAAGGTGACGATGAAGGGCGGCAGCTTGATGCGGGTGACCAAGAGGCCATTGAGGAGCCCAAACAAAGTGGTCACGCCGATGCCGCACAGGATGGCCAAGGAAGGCGGCAGGCCGAAGTCCGCCGCGAACTTGGTCATGATGATGCTGCCCAGCGCCATCACCATGCCGCAAGACAAATCAATGCCGGCGGTCAGGATGATCAAGGTCTGGCCGATGGCGATGACGCCGACCACCATGACTTGCTGCAGGATCAGCGCGAAGTTGGCCGGGGTGAAGAAATTGTCGGTGGTCACACCGAAGACCCCGCAAGCCACGGCCAGGGCAATGAAGGGCCCGAGCTGGCTCAAGGGAGGCAGCTTTTCTTTGAGTGACATATAAGTTCCTTGGGCGGGCTCGGGCTGCGCACTGCGCAGCAGGGAGCCCGCAAGCGGGGCCGCGCCACGCAGCGCAAGCCCTCTTGCACGCCGGGGCGTGGCCCCGGCGAATTCAGGCCTCAGGCCTTACTTGCTTCCCCAGCACAGCTCGGTGCCGGTCTTCACGTCTTTGCTGTCCACGCCGGGCACCGCCTTACCCGCGATCAGGGTCACGCCAGTGTCCACATAGCCGCTGGCTTTCTTGCCGCCCTTGGCGTAAGCCACACCGGCAGCCACGCCCATGGCCGCCATCTTCAGCGGGTATTGCTGCGAGGTGGCGGCGATCACGCCTTTGCCCACATCCGCCACCCCGGCGCAGCCACCGTCCACCGAGACGATGATCACGCCCTTTTCCTTGCCCGCCTTCTTCAGGGCGTTGTAGGCGCCTGCAGCGGCCGGCTCATTGATGGTGTAGACGACGTTGATGGTCGGGTCCTTTTGCAGGCAGTTTTCCATCGCGGTTTGACCTTTGGCTTGGTTGCCATCGGTGTCAGCCGCGCACACGGTTTCGGGGGTGGACGACAGCTCGTTGGACTTTGCGTCGTTGGCCTTCAAGCCAAAGCCCGTCATGAAGCCGTTGTGGCGTTGCGCGCCCACCGGGTGGCCAGGGAAGAGATCCAGCATGGCGATCTTGGCGGGTTTGTTGCCCAGGGCCGCCTTGGCGTATTGGCCAATCAGCACACCAGCCTTGTAGTTGTCGGTGGCGAACAGGGCATCTGCGCCTTCAAACGGGCTGTCGAGTGCAATCACTTGCACGCCCTTGGCTTGGGCCTTTTTGACGGCCGGGATGATGGCGTCGCCGCTGGAGGTGATGAGGATGGTCTTGGCCCCCGCAGTGACCATGTTTTCAATGGCGTTGATTTGGGCGGCGGTGTCGCCGTCTTTCTTGCCCGAGGCCGTCATCAGCTTGGCCCCCAGCTTCTTCGCTTCGGCTTGTGCGCCTTCTTTCATTTTCACGAAGAAGGGGTTGGTCTCGGTTTTGGTGATCAGGCCGATCACCGGCTCGCCCGCGGCCAAAGCGGGTGCAGTCAGAGCGGCCGCAGCGGCCAGAGCAAAAGCGGACAGAGTGCGGTTCATGTGGGTCTCCTGAGGGGTCATCGGGCCGCTGTGGCGCGGCGCGAGCTGGGGGTTTTGAGAAGGTCACGCCGCCCGTGGTGGTGAGGGACTCACCCGCTGACGTCAGCGCTGGGGGGATTGTGAAACTGGATGGTTAAATAAATCAAGTGGATTGATTAATGGTAAACCCCACTGGGCCAACACAAGGTCCTTGGGCAGCATGCGATGCTTCCAAACTTGCATCTGCTGGCGGCCGGTGGCCTGGCGTGATGCCCCTTGAATCAGAAAGTGAAGCAGCATGTTTGTCGTCTGTGGCGAGGCCTTGTTTGACGTGTTTGCAGCCGGGGACACCCCCACCGGCCTGATGCTGGATGCGCGCATCGGCGGCTCACCCTTTAATGTGGCCGTCGGCCTGTCTAGGCTGGCCCAGCCCGTGGCGTTTTTCGGCGGCGTCTCTAAGGGCTTTCTGGGCGACCGCCTGGGTGCAGCCCTGAAGGCCGAAGGCATTGCGCCCGACTGCGTGCAGTGGCTGGACGCGCCCACCACGCTGAGCCTGATTGGCGTAGATACCAGCGGCGTGCCCTCCTACAGTTTTTACGGTGCGGGCTGCGCCGACCGCTTGGTGCCCATGAGCGCGCTGGACACCTTGCCCGCCGCTACCCAGGCCATCCACTTTGGCTCTTACGCCATGGTGGTGGAGCCGGTGGCCAGCGTGCAGCGGGCCTTGGTGGAGCGCGAGCACCAGCGCCGCGTGATCGCCTATGACCCGAATGTGCGCTTGAACGTGGAGCCCTCGCTAGACCGCTGGCGCGAGACGCTGGACTGGATGGCAGCCCGCACCCACCTGCTGAAGGTGAGTGACGAGGACTTGGGCTTGCTTTACCCCGGTGTGGCTTTTGCCGACTTGGCCCAGCGTTGGCGTGCGGCGGGCGTGCGGGCGGTGGTGGTGACGCGCGGCGGCGAGGGCGCTTTGGCCTGGACGGCTGCTGGCGAGTTTGAGGTGGCCCCGGTGCGCACCACCGTCATCGACACGGTGGGCGCAGGCGATACCTTCCAAGCCGCCATGTTGACCCGCCTGGCCGAGCTGGGAGCCCTGAGCCCGGAGGGCTTGAGCACGCTGTCTCTGCAAGCATGGCAAGGCGTGCTGGCCTTTGCCGCTCAAGCCGCCGCCATCACCTGCGGGCGACGGGGGGCAGACTTGCCACGGCGGGCTGAGCTGCCTTGAAGGCGGCTTACGTCAGCACCTCAGCCATGGCTTGCGCCGTGCGCTCCACATTGCGGCTGTTCAAGCCGGCCACACAAATGCGGCCCGAGCGCACCAAGTAGACGCCGAACTCGTCCCGCAGGCGGTCCACCTGAGCGGCAGAAAGGCCGGTGTAGCTGAACATGCCACGCTGGGTCAGGAAGTAGCTGAAATCACGGCCCGGCACCTTGGCGCTGACGATGGCATGCAACTGCTCGCGCATCTGGCGAATGCGCACGCGCATCGCGTCCAACTCCTCGCCCCATTGCTTGAACAAGGCGGGGTCGTTCAAGATGGTGGCCACCAACTGCCCGCCATGCAGCGGCGGGTTGGAATAGTTGCGGCGAACGGTGAACTTGAGCTGGCCCAACACCAACTCGGCCTGCGCCTTGTCGGGGCACACCACCGACAGCGCGCCGCAGCGCTCGCCATATACCGACAAGCTCTTCGAGAACGAGTTGGCGACGAAGAAAGACAAACCCGCATCGGCCAGTGCGCGGATGGCATAGGCGTCTTCCATCATGCCGTCACCAAAGCCCTGGTAGGCAATGTCCAAGAAGGCAATCAGGCCGCGCTCTCGCAGCACCGGGATCAAGGCATCCCACTGCGCGGCGGTCAAGTCCACACCCGTCGGGTTGTGGCAGCAGGCATGCAAGAGCACCACACTTTTGGCGGGCAAGCCCTGCAAGGTCTGCAACAGCGCGTCAAAGCGCAGGCCACCCGTGGCCGGGTCGTAATAGGGGTAGGTGTTGACTGTCAGGCCTGAGCCCTCAAACACCGCGCGATGGTTGTCCCAGGTCGGGTCGCTCACCCACACCGCGCTGCCGGGGAACCAGCGCGCAATGAAGTCGGCCCCCACCTTCAAGCCGCCCGAAGAGCCCACGGTTTGAATGGTGGTCACGCGCCCGGCCTTCAGTGCCGCATGCTCTGCGCCAAACAAAAGGTTCTGCACACCACTGCGAAAGGCTGCCAGGCCCTCCATCGGCAGATACGGCTTGGGGCCGACATTGGCCGCCATGCGCCGCTCGGCCTCTTGCACCACGCCCATCACCGGAATGCGGCCCGCATCATCAAAGTAGATGCCAATCGACAGATTGATCTTGCCCTCGCGCGGGTCCTTCTGAAAGTTCTCGTTCAGGGTCAGGATGGGGTCGCCGCCATAGGGCTCGATGTGGGCAAACATGGGGTGTCTCGGTGAGTGGTTTGAAGAGAGGTGCCCATTATCGGTGGAGCCCAACCTCCGCAGGCCCAGACTTTTCAGCCCAGTGCCACGTTCCGAGCAGTTGGTCCCACAGCGGCACGCTGGTGCCAAAGTTCACGGCCTCTTCGGACTTGGTGCTGTGATGCCAGCGGTGCGCCTGGGCACTGCCGATCACCCTGGCGAGTGGCCCGATGCTGCCTTGCACATTGGCGTGTACGGCGACGCTCTGAAGCAGCATGAACATCGTGGCCCAAGCCAGGGCCTCAGGGCTGAATCCTAGGCACCACCACAGCAAGCCCCGCGAGGCCACGTTCCAGACCAGGTTCAGCGGATGGACTCGCACGCTGTTACTGGCATTGACCTGGGTGGGCGCATGATGAACCCGATGCCAGCGCCAGCCCCAGTGGTTGCTGTGGGCCCAGCGGTGGAGCGCATACGGGCCCAACTCCCCCAGCACCACCGCCGCAGGCACAGCCACCACCAGGGGCCACGCAGCAGCCCACCCGGGACTGTGACCCATGTTTGCCACCTCTTGGGCTAACCACAGGCCGCCGTATTTGAGCAAGCTGTCAACCAAGCCAGCAGCCAGCAGCAGTGCAGCGTCCAGGCTCACGGTTTTTGCGGAGGGGTGCCAGTCAAATCGGTACGGTTCCAGCCAGTCGGCAAGACCAAAGCCCACCAAGCACAACACGAACCATACCGCCGAGTATTTTCCAATCCAGGTATGAGCCTGAAGCATGCGTGAGTCGATGCCCTGAGCGTCTTGACTTGACCGGGTTAAAACTGGGAGTTTAAGGGGGCGGAGTTTCTGTCTTCTTCCTTGCTTCATACAGGCCCCTGCCAGGCCGCCGGAGGCCTCCCCCCCAGCCGCATGTATTTACCCAAATTGTTGCGCTCTTCCGCCCTGATTCAGGCCTGCAATTTACGCCTTGGCTTGTTGAACAACTCAAACAAATCAGCCTTGGCCTTTTGCATCTCTTGGGCCGCTTGCAGATCAGTCTTTTGCGTTTGCTTGCGCCACCAGATCGTCCAGCTTGGTGCCCGGTTTGAAGGTGACCAAACCCCGCTCGTTGAGCTGCACCAAGCGCTCCAGCGGCGTCTTTGCATCCCGGCTTTTGTAGACCTTCTTGACCTTGCCTTGGTCGCTCACCACCTCAGTGGCGTACAGGCACGGACGGTGCAAATTGAGCCACGAATTGAACACGCCCTCATAGAACTTGTTGATGGGTTTGGCGTACTTTTGGGGAATGTGGCTGTAGCCCATGTGCTTCCTGACCACGCTGGCGTTTTTGCTCTCGGCCAAGGCGTTGTCGTTGCTTTGGCGCGAGCGTGATTTGGTCTGCTCAATGCGCAGCTTGTCCAGCAACTTGGCCACCTTGTGATTGATGTACTCCGAGCCGTTGTCCGAATGGAAGCCCTCAATGACAAACGGGAACTGCGCCAATACCGCCTCCAGCACCGGTAGCAAAAAGGCCTCGCTGATGCCCTGCACACAAGCCTCAACCTGCCACTGACTCACGCTGTCCACACAGGTGATGTGATAGACCCCTTTGACGCCGTCCAAGTCACCTTGGTGGACGCTGTCAATGCGCACCCAGCCCGCCCGGCCATTGGGGCGTGGCGGATTGCGCACGCCAATGGGGTTGCACACAGGGCGAGTCTTGGTGAAATGAGTGCGCTGGGCTTGGTAGTTATTGCTCTTGCGCAGGTTGTACAGATGCGAGACCGACAGGCCAGCCAATCTCTCGTAACGGGGGTCCCCGTAGACCGTAAAGGTCCGGCGCAGCAGGTGGGCAATAGCGGGGCCGCAGACATCCTCATTGGCCCTATCCACTTGCACGAGCAAGCTGACATCGTCAGCGGTGAATTTACGAGGAAATGGAGCCGCCGGCGCGCTGTAGCGTTTGGTCAGCGGCACGGCCGCGAGCCGGTTCTTGTGCCAAAGCCCCACCAGGCGGGTGATTTGGGCACGGCGGTAGCCGCTGGTGTGGCGCAGGTAGGCCAGCACCACACCGCGCTCCGATTTGTTGCGCTGAGGGTAGTCGAAGCGCTTGAGGGCGCGGCTGATGTGGGCATACCGCTCTGAGTCGTCGTCACCTGCTGCGTTTGTGAATTTGACTTCCCGGGCGTGGCGTCCACGAAGTCCTGAAGTTGCTGGATTGTGCGCAGCTTTGTTTCGTCCATGTTGATCACCATCTTTGGATGATCAAGCCAACAGCAGTGGGGCCTGCGCTACCCCTTCAGGCTCACTTCTGGCTGGAAATACGTCGGCCGTTCAGGCTCATACCTCGTTGGACAAGGCTCGCCGTGGCGCTGCCTGGTTCGAGGTGGTAGAAGAGCCCTTTACCTACAGGTAGCCACAGGGCCAGGGCCAGCAGGTGGGGCAGATTCCAGCGCGCAGCGCGGTGGTCATAATCCATGGTCGCCTTCTCTGATTGCACATTGAGGACACGACTGTGAGCGCGCGGCCGATTGCCCGCATTAACCCAGGTTTACGCAAGCCATGACGCCTGCCACCGACCCTTTCGCACCGTCCGCCTTGAGCGCTGCGTCCTGCGCCGTCTGCGAACCCCGCTGGCTGGAGGAGTTGTGCGCGGGCGAGGCCCTGAGAGCCTATTGGCAAACCTTGCCTCGCATCAGTTTGGCTGCTGGCCAAGTGTGGCAGGCGTCCCCCGAGATGGTGGCGGCCTGCTGGGTGGAGGCGGGCCTGCTGGCGACGGTGTTTGCGGACCTGCAAGGCCGCGAGCGAGTGCATCACTTCCACACGGCCACCCATTGGTTGGCACCACCTCTGGGGCTACCACAAGGTGCGTGGCGCATCGAGGCCCAGGTGCCCAGCAGCCTGCTGGTGCTGAGCCATCCACAACTTGACAAGGTCAAGGCTCTGGATGGCCGCGTGACAGATTGGCTTTTGCAAGCCTTGTTGGCTGAACGCCAGCGACTGACACAACGCGAGCATCAATGGCTGATGCTCAGCGCCACCGAGCGCTATCTCCAGATTTTGCGCGATGCCCCGGCTTGGCTGGAGCAGGTGCCGCAGCATCGCTTGGCGAGCTATCTGGGCATGACAGATGTGGCGTTGTCACGCATAAGGCGACGATTGAGAGATGCGGAGGGAACTGAGTGAGCCTGCCCCAAAACGTCGCACGCTGCCGTCTCGCCGTTCTGGCTTATCTGCCAAATCTACTGCGATGCAGATGCCTAACCCCCAGAGACCTCCTCCCACTTTACCCATTGCCCATGCGGATGGCTGCGCGCCACATAGCGGGCCTGCAGCCCGTTTGACCCAGCGTGCGCGGTCACCCAAAAGGTTTGGGTATGGGCTTGGTCTCGGGTCACGCCTTCGAGCGGCGGCATGGGCGGAGGCGCACCGAACAGGGTGGTGGACGTGACCAAGTCTTCGGCGCTGATCCACACTGCGCCGTTGCGCCCCATCAGGCTCAGCAGCGCCTGGCGGTGTGCGGCCAAGGCAGGCTCGTCGGCGTAGTACAGCACCCAACTGTTGAAAACCACGGGCAGGGTGTCGCTGGGCAGGCGCGACAGCCAATCTTCCAGCAGGTGCAGACAGGCAGGGCCACTGGCGGCTTGGTGCAACTCGGCAGGCTGGGCGCATGCCAAGGCCACGGCTGCCTCCAAACGCTGGCGTCGGGTGGTGTCGCTGGGCCACAGGCAGGCCTGCAGCCAGCGCACGGCCTCGGCTTGGGTGACGGCGATCAGCGCAGGGTCCACGCCCGCGCGGTGGCTGAGGGTGAAGGCGGTGGGGCTGTCTACAAAAGCGGGCCAAGGGCCGACGATGTCGCAGTGCAAGGCGGGTGCCAACGAACTGCGCTCGGGGATCGGGACTCCGGCGTGTCGGGCTTGCCGCTGCCCACCGTGATGGTGGAAGTGCAGGTCCATCCAGGGCAGCCCCAGGTTCAAACCGGCGCTGCAGCCCAGGTCGAACAGGGCCAAGCGTTGTGGCGCCTCAGGGTGGGCCTGCTGGCGAGACAAGGCCAGGTCTTGCAAGACCAGCCACAAGACCGCACAGCGCCCCACCTCATTGGTTTGGGTGCTGCGGTGCTGCACCGTGTGGGCTAACGCGCTTGCATGCGCCTGCAGAAAGTTGGCCAGGGCTTGGGCCAAGCCGGGGTCATAGGGGTCAGCCAGTGGCCCAGCGCGCTTGGCGCTGGCGTACCACGCGCCCAAGGCCGACGGTGCGGCCAGCACCTGGTCGTGAAGGGCGGCCAGCAGCAGGTTGGCTTTGCGCTGGGTGGGCGGTGCGGCGGCCAGCCACGTGCAGGCTTTGGGCATGTCCGCCAGCAAGGTACATAGGCGCTGATACAGCGGCTCTTCCGGGCAGTGGTGTTGTCCAAACTCGCGCAACAGGGCGGAGATGTCAGCGGTGTTCATGCCGCGGAGCCTACGCCCAACTGTCGTGCTTAAATGTCCAATGCTTGACATTTGTTCGTGTCAGGCTTGTCCCAAGGCCACCGTAAGCACTAAGAGCATCGTGACCACTCCGCCACTACAGCATCCTGCCGATTGGCTGGTGGCCCTGGGCTGTCCTGTGCGCTGGACAGCGGCCCAGCGGGCGACGGTTCAGTGTCTGGTTCCCCTCAAGACCGTCGCCAAGGGGCGCTTGGTTTTTGCCCAGGGCGGTGCGGTGCAGGCGCTTTATGGGGTTCACAGCGGCCTGTTGGCGGCGCGCTTTCAGGGCGTGGATGGGCAAACCTCGGTGCTGGCTCAACTGCCGGCCGGTGAACTCTTCGGCCTGGCGGCTTTCTCCACGGCCTGCCCCTCCAGCTACGAGGCGCAAGCCCTGCGGCCCACCAAGCTTTGGGTCTTTGGCCCTGAAGCCTATGCTTGGCTCATGGACGACGTGCCCGGCTTTGCGCGCTGGCTGATGACAGAGTTTGCGCGTCGCTTTGATGGCAATTTGCAATTGCTCCAGGCGGCGCGTCATCGCAGTGCGCTGGAGCGGGTGGGCACGGTATTGCAGGCGGCAGTTTTGGCGCAAGCGGCAGGGCATGACGAGCCCGATGGTGTGTTGAGGCTGAACATCACCCAAGCCCAGATCGCCGAACAAGCCGGTTTGAGTCGCCAAACTGTCAGTGCGGTGTTGGCGCAACTGGAGCAGGCGGGCAAGGTGCGGCGGGCCTATGGGGCCTTGCGGTGGTGGCCGTGAGACGCAAGAGCTGCCCGCATGGTGTCAGCCTGGCTAGCGCAGGCTGCCCGGAGTCACCGCCGTCACCCTCGATCAGGACGCGCGCTTGAGCGTCAGTGTGAGCGATTGGGTCACAACATGACACACATCTCTGTTGACGGTGACTGTTCCAGCGGCGGATAGGTATCCACTCTTCGACGCAGAGACAGCAAACACGCCACTGATCTCGTATGCAACATTGCAGGTCCCGCTTGAACCGCATACCAAGGTTTGGGCCGCCCCGCCATCGACGCGATAGCTCACATCTGCAGCCGCGACAGGGGCACCCAGGTCGTCCACGACGGTGAGCGCAATAGAGGCCCGTGCCTCCGCGGTGCAAGCGCCATCGTCATCGCCATCGCCGCATGCGCTGAGTGCCAACAACACAGGAAGGCAAAGCGATTTCAAGAGCGTGATCACGGACGACGTGGTGTTCGCTGTGGTTTGAAGATTTTCCATGATGGAGATGAGGCTGGAAAGGTCCTACAAATAGCGATTCCAAAGCATGTTGCGAAGCCTGTTGCCGGGGTCTAGCTGTTTCTTGAGTGCGACAAACTGGGCGACTTCCGGATATGCGCGGGTGAATTGATCCTTGGTGGCGTGCAGGCGATACGGCAGATAGTAGCGGCCCCTATGGCGCAGTGTGGCCTCCACCAGTTCACGCGTCCATGCTTCAGTCGCCTGGTTGGCAGAGTCCGTCACGCGCTGTTTGTAATATAGAACGAAGCAGAAGACTTCTGTCGGTGCCCAGGTCAGCAAGCTTGTTTTGTCGGCTGGCGCGTGCCGAATCGAGACGTTCAGTGCCCCGGATTCTTGGCGTCTGAGGATGTCCGACATCTGCCTAACGAAGGCATGAAAATTCGCGACGGGAACGAAATACTCTTGCAGCACATAGGTTGAGATGGCTCGGCTTCTGGGCTCTAGTGAGGCGGTGTCCATGCTGGCTTCAAAATTGCGCCAGACCACGGCAGGTTTGTCGAGCAGGGAAGACTCGACCACGCTGCGGAGCGTGCCGCCACCCGGCAGTTCAGACACCGCCCAGATGACGTTCTGCTCTTTGGCATAGCGCAGGCCTCGCGGAACCAAACGACGCGGGTCGGTGACGGGTTTGTCGGTCCGAAGCCAACTGATGGCTGTCGGGGCATTGAAGTTTGGCGGTGACAGATCCGCGTTGTGCAAAACGACGGCACTGTTGCCGAGTACCTCTTGTCGAAACCAGGTGGGGTAGTCTTCCAGCGAAATCGCCTTCACCACACGCTCGATTCGAGCGTTGTCCTCCAGGTCCAATTCGACTTCCGTGATGATGCCCAGGCCCCCGTAGCCCCCTACCGCAGCGCGGAAGATCTCAGCGTTCCGCTGCCGCGATGCTTCGACGACCTCTCCGTTAGGCAGTACCAGTTGCAGGGCGCGCACCGAGTTCACTAAAGCCCCGCGCCCCACATATCTTCCGTGGCAGTTCACAGAGACCGAGCCGCCCACGGTGAAGTTAGAGTAGCTCTGCATGATCTTCACGGATTGCTCGTGCGGGTCGATATGGTCTTGGATGCTGCGCCATGTCGTGCCTGCTCGAACTCTAATCGTGCGGCTTGCTGGGGTGTAGGCGACAACGCCACTCAAGCCGCGCATGTCGATGTGTAGAGAGTCGGGGGCGGCGATCTGACCCCCCATTGAATAGCGACCGCCGCCAATTGACAGCGCCCCCGGCCACGCCTTAACGGCCTTCTGCAGTTCATCAGTTGCGACGGGCTTCAGCTCACGCGCTACGGCGACTGGATTGAGGCCCGTGACATCGTTGATCAGGACGCGATGGCTGTTCTGCGCTGAGGCATTCAAGCTGGTGGTCGCCAGTCCTGTAACAGCAAGTGCCTCCAGAAAATCTCTGCGGGTGGAGTTGGGGTGTGTCATGGGCCTGTCTTCGGTGATGCGCGGTCCGGTGGCGGTGACGCAGGCGTGCAATGGCACTTGAACACCCGCACGACTGGTGTAGCGCCCGCATCCTCGCACGCTGAAGAGCAATTGGAGTGGGTGCGCTGCTCGATGGCGTAGAACACGATGAAGAGGAGACCCACGATACCGCCGATCTTCGAGGCAAGGACGGCGCGCTTCTTGACCTCTTGTCGTGTCCAGGGCTGGGTCGTTTGGGGAGTGTCTGTGAGCTGACCTCCAAAATAGAAACGCCCACACCCGTCACACTGCAGGTAGCTGTAGTAGCGCCAGTTCAACCATGCAACCGCAGCAATGATCGCCAGCATGGCCAGCGCAGGGTGAATGAGGGCCAAGCCCAACCCCGACAGCACAATGGCAATGAGTATGGGCACCAGTGGCATCCGAAACTTCGGCGACTCTGCCTTGAGGCTCAGCCACTCAGGATGCGAGATGGTTCTGGAGAGTCCAGCGCCACAGGCCGGACACTTATAGCGACGCAAGGGCATTGTCTTGAAGGGCTTGTGCTCGGTGGGGGCTATAGCCATCACTTGGAAAGAAGCGCCTCACGCCCAAGCCAAATTGATCTTCTGTTTCTGGCCGCGCAGTCTCGCAGATAAAGAGCGATCAGGCCTTGATACGGAATGACGGTCTCTTCAGTGAGCGACTTGAAGTAGGCCACACCATCCAGCTCGTGATCAACACCCCACCGTGACGCACGCCGGCCCATAGGCCTGCACAAACTCTGGCGGCAGGCGCTTGGGCGCGCCGCTGCTGATGGCAATGCACACCAATTGCCAGCGGCCGCGCAGCACGGTGGCGCCGTCGCTGCTGCGCTGGAGTTGAAAGCGGCGCTCCATGCGCAGCTTGCCGTCGCCGGGCAGCAGCCAGGTGGCCAGGGTCAGGGCTTCGCCCTCAAAGGTGGGCAGCAGGTAGTCGTATTCACCGCGCTGTATGGCCATGGCGCGGTCCAGGCGGTGGTAGTCAGCCAGGCTCAGGCCCAGGACTTCAGAGTGAGCCCAGCCGATGCGCTCGCACCATTGCACATAAACAGCGTTATTGGTGTGGCCCAGGCCGTCAATGTCGGCGAGGCCGGGCGTGACAGCCAGGGTGAAGGGGTGAGGGTGGTCCCAAGTCATGCGCGCAGCATAGCCTCTGGCACGGCCGCCTTTCGCGGAAGGGGCGGGCGGTCCTCTCGGCGTAGCGGGGTTGTGGGCGCGCTTCTTCGTCCAGCGCGGTGGCTTTGTTGATTGCGCATGGCAGTTTGTCCGGCCCTAGGCCCGCCCGTCGTACAGGCCTATGGGTCCGTCGCAGTCCGCATGCTTTGCGAAGCCCCCATTCCTAGAATTCATCACATTGCGTTGGCTTGGTGGATGGAGATAAACGATGACATATATGACCAGAGCTCTTCGGTGTTTCGGCCTGCTGGCCGCCTGGTGCAGCAGTGCCGCCTGGGCCGCGCAGGAGCCACCAAAGTGGGCGGTGGTGCTGGCCCCGGTGGCCAGCCAAGAGCGCATCGAGCGTTTGAATGTTCGCCTGAATTTGGGCGATCTGCGAGTCGGGGCCGGTCAGGCCTTGCTGCGCATGCCGGTGGTCTTGGTGGGCACCCCCATGGCCGGTTATGGGGCGGCCGATATTGCCGCCCGAGACGATCAGGGCGAGCTGCGCTTGTCGGTGAAGGACGAGGCCCCAACCCCGTCGGGCACGTTCCGAAAGTGGCTGGTCTCCCGTGCCACGGTGGGCCCCGTCCGAGTGAGCTATGGGGCAGCCCCCCGGGTGGTCAACCGTGAAACGCGCATGGGTCCTTTGTTTGATTTGCGCGCCGAGGCGGGTGGGGTGATCGGCTCGGGCCATTACTTCCTGGCCTTGCCGCCGGATGAGATCAAGCGCTCGGTCTCCTTGAAGTGGGACTTGTCGGGGCTGCCGACTGGGTGGCGCGGGGTGTGGAGTTTGGGCGAGGGTGACCAAACTGCCCTGTTGACGCCAGATGATTTGGCCGGCAGTTTTTTTGCTGCGGGGCCGGTCAAGAGTTACCCCCACCAGGCCAGTGGCCCGTTTGGTTTGTATTGGTTGAGCGAGCCGCCCTTTGACGCCAGGGAAGTGGCCCAGCACATCCAGGCCCTCTATCGTCACATGGCGCAATTTTTCAAGGACACGGATGGCACCTATCGGGTGTTCATCCGTGCCAACCCGCACCCTGGCAGTGGGGGCACGGCCTTGTCACGAACTTTCATGTTTGGCTATGACAGCGCTGACGGCAAGGCGATCCAGGGCCTTGAAATGCAGATGCTGCTGGCCCACGAGATGACGCACAACTGGCCAGTATTGGAGGAAGAGGACCCTGCACTGGTGTCCTGGTACAACGAGGGCATGGCCGAGTACTACTCCATCCTTCTGTCCTTGCGCGCTGGGGTGATCGACCTCAAGCAGTTTGAGCGGATCATCAACTCCAAAGCCAAGGATTACTACACCAACCCTTTTGTGGAGAAGTCGAGCGAGGAGGTGGGCAAGTTGTATTGGCAGAGCGCGGACGCTCAGTCCGCACCCTACGGTCGGGGCTTTATGTACCTGGCCAAGGTAAATGCTCAGATCAAGGCCCGGACCGGCGGCCGCAAGAGCCTGGATGACGTGGCCGTCGGCCTGCATCAGCAGCGGCTCGCTGGCAAAAAGGTGGGCAATGCAGACTGGCTGGCGGCGGTGCAAGAAATCCTGGGCATCGAGGCCCGGAAGGACTTTGCCGCCATGATGGCAGGCCGCCGCATCGCCGTGCCCGCAGAGTCGTTCGGCCCTTGCTTCAAGCACGTCCCGCAGCCCGAGCAACCGATTGTGATGGGCTTCGACCGCATGCGCGGGGCCGTGGTGAGTGACCTCGACCCGAACTCGGCGGCGGCCAAAGCCGGCCTGCGGGAGGGGGATGCCATCGTCAAGCAGACGCCCTACGCTGAGCTCACCCAGGACCCCACCCGAAAGATGGTGATGACGGTCTCTCGCGAGGGCGTGGAGCGGGTGGTGACGTTCCTCCCGCGCACAGCTGCGGTGCCAAGTGGGCGCTGGCTTCGCCAGCCCCAGGTGCCGGCCCGAGAATGCGGACTATGGGCGGCGGCTGCGGTAGCCGCCCCTGCGGGCCGCTACGGGGCCGTGCTGGTGCCCTCGCCGGTCGATGTCGCGGCGTCAGCCCTTGAGCGCCGCCTCAATATCCGCCGCCATCTTCTCGGGCGCGTCCTGGGGCGCATAGCGCTTTAGCACGCGGCCGTCTTTGCCAATCAAGAATTTGGTGAAGTTCCACTTGATGGCTTCAATGCCCAGCAGGCCGGGCTTCTCGGCCTTGAGCCACTGGTAGAGCGGGTGAGCGGCTTTGCCGTTGACCTCGATCTTGGCCATCATGGGAAAGCTCACGCCGTAGTTCATCTCGCAGAACGAGGCGATCTCGTCGTTGGCACCCGGGTCTTGCCCGCCAAACTCGTTGCTGGGAAAGCCCAGCACCGTCAGGCCTTTGTCGCCATATTGTTCGTGCAGAGCTTGTAAGCCCTTGAACTGGGGCGTGAAGCCGCATTGGCTGGCGGTGTTGACGATGAGCAGCACGTGGCCCTGATGGTCGGCCAGCTTGACCGACTGGCCGGTGATGGATTGGGCGTCGAAGTCGTAGATCGTCGGCATGATGGTGGGGGCTGGGCCTCGTGGGCCTCTGTCGCAGGTGGGGCTGTGATGCTAGACCCGCACTGCGCGCGGCGCTGGGGTGCGGCCACTAAACCCGATACGGGCTCAGGGGCGGAGGTCGGGGCGCGCGCCTCAGGGCCGCAAGGCGGCCAGCGCCGCGCTGGCGATGATCAGCGCGCCGCCCAGCGCCAGTTGCATGTCCATGTGGCCAGCGCCCAGGGCCAGGGCCGAGCCGGTGGCCCAGAGGATCTCGGTCAGCATGATGATGGAGGTGGCCTGGGCGGGCAGGCGCGACGCGCCGTATTGCAGGGCCAGGTTGCCGGCCAGCATCACGCCCACCAAGCCCAATACCCAGGCCATCCACGCGGGTGAGGGCGGCGGCAAGTGGGCATGTTGCAGGCTCAGCGCCAGCACGCCCGAGACAATGGCACCGCCCGCAAACATGGCTAGGCCCCGCGCGGCCTCGCTGCGAGCCGATTCGCGCCGCAGCATGATGTTGTTCAGCGCAAAGCTCAGGCCGCCCAGCAGGCCCAGCAGGTCGGTGGGGCTCAGGGTCAGGCTGAAGCCACCTTGGCGCGGCCACAGCACCATCAAGGCGCCACCCAGGGCCAGTGCCACCCGGGCCATGGCCATGGGCGTGATGCGTTCATGCAGCAGCAGGCGCGCCAGCAGCACGGCCCACAGCGGCATCAGATAAAACAACAGCACCACCCGCACCACGTCGCCCTGGGTCACGCCCCAGTTGAAGGCGGCATTGGTGGTGCCTGCGGCCAGCAAAATCACCCACAGCGAAGGGTGGGTCAGCACCTCACGCCAGGCGGTGGGGCGCCAAAGCGTCAGCACGCCGACGGCCAGGGTGAAGATGGCAGCCGTGGCCATCAGTGGGTGCAGGCCGGCGGCTTCCAGTTGCCGCATGGGCCACCAGGCCAAGCCCCAGACCATGGCATTCACCAACAGGGCGCCTACGGCAGGCAGGGGCAGGCGCGCAGGGCTGCTCACAAACAAACAGGGGTGGGCTGGCGGCGGTTCAGGCTTGGCTGCGGGCGGCGCGGCGCTTGCGCCACCACATCACGCCCAGCACCACGCCACCAATGCCCAGCAGGGCAAAAATGCCGTACTGGAAGCGGTGCAGGATGCCAAACATCCAGTCGAAGTTGCGGGCGCCAAAATAACCCAGGTAGACCCAGATGGGCACGCTGATGAGGGCGGCCACGCCGTCCATCAAAAACCAAGTGCCAAAGCTGACGCGGCGCGTCATGCCGGCGGTAAAAAACACGGGCGTGCGCAGCCCCGGCAGAAAACGGGCCACAAACATCACCCAGCGACCGTACTTTTCAAAAGCGCCTTGGGCGGCTTCAAAGCGCTCTGGGGTGATGATGCGGCGCACCCAGCCCCAGCGCATCACGCGCTCGCCTTGGTAGCGGCCCACCAAGAACACCATGCCATCGCCGATCATCACGCCGGCCATGCCCACGGCAAACATGGTGTGCACATCGGCATAGCCCAAACCGGCAATCACGCCGCCGGTGACCAGGGTCACATCCTCAGGCACCGGGACACCAAAGCCACAGATCAGCAGCATGGTGAAAACCGCCAAGTAGCCGTACTCGCTGAAGATGGGGAGCAGGTGGTTGAATACTTCCATGGATCTCTGTGTACAGGGCCTGCTGGGGGGCCGCTGAGGGCGGCTGTGGGGAGCCACGATTCCTCGCGGCCCGCCTTTATAGCAGCATCGGCCTCAGCGACCTTTCGCTAGGCTTAGTGAATTGTTCGGCGAGGCCTCTGGCAAACTGGCTTGATTCTTGGTTTTGAGCGTCTACTGCCCCATGCCTCGCCCTATAGAAGCCCTGATCCACCCCGATGCCTTGGCCCATAACGTGGCTCGCGCCCGCGCGCTGGCGCCCGACGCCAAAGTCTGGGCCGTGGTCAAGGCCAATGCTTACGGGCATGGCATCGAGCGTGCGTTTGAGGGCCTGCGCGGCGCCGACGGCTTTGCTCTGCTGGACCTGGCCGAAGCCCAGCGCCTGCGCGACCTGGACTGGCGCGGCCCCATCCTGCTGCTGGAAGGCGTTTTTGAGCCGCGTGACCTGGAGCTGTGCTCGCGCTTAGGGCTGTGGCACGCCGTGCATTGCCCCGAACAGATCGACTGGCTGGCCGCCCACAAAACCCATGTGCCGCACCGCGTCTTCCTGAAGATGAACACCGGCATGAACCGCCTGGGCTTTCGGCCCCAGGCCTTCAGGGCCGCCTGGGCTCGGCTGAACGTGCTGCCGCAGGTCGACGAAATTTCACTGATGACGCACTTCTCCGACGCCGATGCCCACCGCTTTGGCCAGAGTGGCATTGCCCACCAAGTAGCAGCCTTCCACGAGGCCACGCACGACCTGCCCGGCGAGCGCAGCCTGGCCAACAGTGCTGCCACCCTGCGCCACTGTGCCGATGCAGGCGTGCGGGCCGATTGGGTGCGTGCCGGCATCATGAGCTATGGCGGCGTGCCGGATTATCCCGAGCACGACGCTGCGCACTGGAACTTGAAACCCGCCATGACGCTGCGCTCGCGCCTGATCGCGGTGCAAGAGGTGCAGCCCGGCGAGAGCGTAGGCTATGGCTCCAGCTTTGTAGCGCAAGAGCCGCTGCGCATCGGCGTGGTGGCTTGCGGCTATGCCGACGGCTACCCGCGCCACTGCCCCACCGGCACACCGGTGCTGGTGGACGGCCAACGCACCCACACCGTGGGCCGCGTGTCTATGGACATGATCACCGTGGACATCACCCACCTGCCCACGGCCCGCCTGGGCAGCGAGGTGACCCTATGGGGCCAAGGCCCCCAGGGCGCGGTGTTGGCCATCGACGAAGTGGCCCGTGCTGGCGGCACCATTGGCTATGAGCTGATGTGCGCGCTGGCGCAGCGGGTGCCTGTGCAGGTGGTCGAGGGCTGAGCAGATGTGATGCCCTTGGCGCAGCGTGTGGGGCGCAACCCACGCCCAGCGACAAGGCCGCACACTTGGGCTGGTTTGAAGCTCGCTTCAGGGTCCGCACTGCGATACGGTGCGCGCAGTGTTCATCATCACAAGAGGGTGTCGTATGGGTAGCGCATTGGCCACATTGTTCGTGGGCTTGATCGTCGGGGCAGTGGCTCGGCTGCTGATGCCGGGGGATCAGAAGATCGGTTGGATCCTCACCTGCGTGTTGGGGGTGGTGGGGTCCTTCCTGGCCAGCACGGCGGGGCAGGCCCTGGGTTGGTATGCGCCGGGGCAGGCCGCAGGCTGGATCGCCTCGGTGCTGGGCGCGCTGGCGCTGCTGTTCATCGTGGGGCGTTTGACCCGCAGCCAAGGCTGAACCGGCGTGTGAGCGGGGGCGGCAGAAGGGGGCTTGACGAGTTTTCTACAATCTCGTGATGAACACCTCCTCCTTGCCCTATACCCGCGCGGCTGACCTGCCCGCCATTCTGGCGTCTCGCATTGCCATCATTGATGGCGCCATGGGCACCATGATCCAGCGCTACAAGCTGGGCGAGGCGGACTTTCGCAACGCGGCCTTGCAAAGCCACGCCAAAGACCTCAAGGGCAACAACGACCTGTTGGTCTTGACCCGCCCCGATGTGATCCGCGAGATCCACGAGCAATATTTGGCCGCCGGGGCCGACCTGATCGAGACCAACACCTTTGGGGCGACCTCCATCGCCCAGGACGATTACGACCTGGCGCCGCTGGTGCGTGAGATGAACTTGGCGGCTGCGCGCATTGCCCGCGCTGCGGCGGATGCCTACAGCACGCCCGACAAGCCCCGCTATGTGGCCGGCGCCTTAGGCCCCACGCCGCGCACGGCCAGCATCAGCCCCGAGGTCAATGATCCGGGCGCACGCAACGTCAGCTTTGACCAGCTCAAGCACGCCTACAAAGAGCAAGCCCAAGCCCTGCTGGATGGCGGCGTGGATGTGTTTTTGGTTGAGACGATTTTTGACACGCTCAATGCCAAGGCCGCGATCTTTGCGCTGGACGAGCTGATGGAAGAAACCGGCGAGCGCCTGCCGGTCATCATTTCCGGCACCGTGACCGACGCTTCCGGGCGCATTCTCTCGGGCCAAACCGTGGCGGCGTTTTGGCACTCGGTGCGCCATGCCCGGCCCTTGGCCGTGGGCCTGAATTGCGCCCTGGGGGCCACCGTGATGCGGCCCTACATTGAAGAGCTGAGCCGTGTCGCGGGCGACACCTTCATCAGTTGCTACCCCAATGCCGGTCTTCCCAACCCCATGAGCGATACCGGATTTGACGAGACTCCGGAGGTGACAGGGCGCCTGATGGGCGAGTTTGCCAAGTCGGGCTTTTTGAACATTGTGGGTGGCTGCTGCGGCACCACGCCCGAGCACATTGCCGCCATTGCGGCCAGCGTCAAAACTTACCGGCCACGCAGCCGGCACGACCCGCTGTTCAGCGCTTTGGCGGCCTGAGTGAGCGTTGGCGCCCCCGCTGTTAGGGCAGTCAATAGGGGCCGAAATCGTCCCCGACCATCGGTCGGGTCATGGCCGAGTCTTCCTCCGGAGCTTGGCGCGGCTGTTGCGTGGCCAAGGCCTGGGCTTGCCCCCTTGCCGCCGAGCCGTGGATGACGTGCAGCAGCTTGCGCTCCAGGGCGTCGATCTCGTCTTGCATGGCGCGCACCAACTGGCAATAAACGCGCTGCTGGCGGCCGCTCTCCCGAAGGCGTTCGGCCAGGCGCTGGGAGACGGCAATCAGGAGTTTGGTCGCGGTTTCCGGTGAGTCGTCCATCAGGCGGCGCAAAGACCGACGCGACAGTGCTGCGCCGGTGACGGGCGAGCTGGCCACACAGGAAGCAGCGCGCGGCGCGCCATCCAGCAGGCCCATCTCGCCAATCAGGTTGCCCGGGCCGAGCACCGACATCACGATGGGAGCTGTACGGCTGATGACGGTGGACTCCACCGTCACATCGCCGTGCAAGATCAGCAGCATGTAGCCGGTTTGCTCCTGGTCGCCCTCGCGAAACAAGAGCGCGCCGTCGTCGTAAGACACCAAGCGCATATAGCTGACCACGCAGCGGGCCTCGGCGGCGGTCAGCTCTGAGAGGGCGGTGGGCGTGCGCAGCAAGGCTTCGGCCTTGGCGGCCAAGGTCGGTTCTTCGAGGATGGAGCGGGGCGACAGTGCGCCGTGCTCGGAGGCAGTGGAATCCATGCGTGAACGATAACCGTTTAGTGGGCGCTTGCGGCCTAGGTAAAATGAGGGTTCCAAGGAGCGTTGCAGCAGTGCGGTATGTGTCACTGTCAGGCTTGGGCCATCCGGTCATGCGGACGATAACCACGCTCACCCCCGGGTGAGGTGCGTCTTGTGCAGCCGCAGCTTCCTGGGGCATTTTGAGCCATCCCGCCTGATTTGCCATGCCCACTTCCACTGTCGCTCCTTCGCCCATGCGCCTCTCTGGCCTGGAGCCCGTCATCCTCGACGAGCGCTCCTTGTTCTTGAACATCGGCGAGCGCACCAATGTCACGGGCTCCAAAGTTTTTGCCCGCATGATTCTGGAGGGGCGTTTTGAAGACGCGCTGTCGGTGGCCCGCCAGCAGGTCGAAAACGGCGCCCAGGTCATCGACGTGAACATGGACGAGGCCATGCTGGACAGCCAGGCCGCCATGGTGCGGTTTTTGAACCTGATTGCCTCGGAGCCCGACATCGCCCGCGTGCCGGTGATGATCGACTCCTCCAAATGGAGCGTCATCGAGGCCGGCCTCAAGTGCATTCAAGGCAAGGGCATCGTCAACAGCATCTCGCTCAAAGAGGGTGAGGCAGAGTTCATCCGCCAGGCCACCCTGGTGCGCCGCTATGGCGCGGCGGCCGTGGTGATGGCCTTTGACGAACAAGGCCAGGCCGACACCTTTGCGCGCAAGACCGAGATCTGCGAGCGCGCCTACCGCGTGTTGGTCGATAAGGTGGGCTTCCCTGCCGAAGACATCATCTTCGACCCCAATATCTTTGCCATTGCCACCGGCATTGAAGAGCACAACAACTACGCGGTGGACTTTATCGAGGCTACGCGCTGGATCAAGCAGCACCTGCCCGGCGCCAAGGTCTCGGGGGGGGTGTCTAACGTCAGCTTCAGCTTCCGGGGCAATGAGCCGGTGCGCGAGGCTATCCACACCGTGTTCCTGTACCACGCCATTCAAGCGGGCATGGACATGGGCATCGTCAACGCCGGCATGGTGGGCGTTTATGACGAGCTGGACGCCGACCTGCGCGAGCGGGTCGAAGACGTGGTGCTGAACCGCCGTGCAGACGCGACCGAGCGCCTGCTGGAAGTGGCCGAGCATGTGAAGGGCGTGGCCAAAGACGACACCGCCCGTTTGGCTTGGCGCGCCGCCCCGGTCAAAGAGCGGCTTTCCCACGCCTTGGTGCATGGCATCACCGAGTTCATTGAGGTGGACACCGAAGAGGTCTGGCAGCAGATCAGCGCCGAAGGCGGCCGCCCCCTGCATGTGATCGAAGGTCCGCTGATGGCCGGCATGAACGTGGTGGGCGACTTGTTTGGGGCGGGCAAGATGTTTTTGCCCCAGGTCGTCAAAAGTGCCCGCGTGATGAAGCAGGCCGTGGCCCACTTGCTGCCCTATATCGAGGCCGAGAAGGCTGCCTTGATTGACGCCGGCGGTGAGGCGAAAGCCAAAGGCAAGATCGTCATCGCCACGGTCAAGGGGGATGTGCACGACATCGGCAAAAACATCGTCTCGGTGGTCTTGCAGTGCAATAACTTTGACGTGGTGAACATGGGCGTGATGGTCCCGGCCCAGACCATCTTGGCCAAAGCCAAGGAAGAGGGGGCCGACATCATCGGCCTCTCCGGGCTCATCACCCCCAGCTTGGAAGAAATGCAATATGTGGCCGCGGAGATGGAGCGCGACCCCTACTTCCGCGAGCGCGGCATGCCGCTGCTGATCGGCGGTGCCACCACCAGCCGCGTGCACACGGCCGTCAAGATCTCGCCGCATTACAGCGCGCCAGTGGTCTATGTGCCAGACGCCTCGCGTGCGGTGGGTGTGTGCTCAGACCTGCTTTCGCCCGAACGCTCGGGCGACTACGTGACTGAACTCAACGCTGATTATGAGCGGGTGCGTCAGCAGCATGCCAACCGGAAGGCCACGCCCCTGGTCAGCTTGGCCCAAGCTCGGGCAAATAAGGCGCAGATGGATTGGTCCGTGGCACCCGTCAAGCCGCGCTTTCTCGGCCGCCGGGTGTTCAAGCAGTACGACCTGGCCGAGCTGGCGGCCTGCATCGACTGGGCCCCCTTCTTTCAGACCTGGGATTTGGCCGGGCCCTACCCAGCCATTTTGCAAGATGCCGTGGTGGGCGATGCGGCGCGCAAAGTGTTCGCCGATGGGCAAGCCTTGCTCAAGAAGATCATTGACGGCCGCTGGCTGCAGGCGCATGGCGTGATGGGCTTCTACCCGGCCAACACGGTGGATGACGATGTGATTGAGGTCTATGCCGACGAGACCCGCCAACAGGTGCTGATGCGCTGGGCGCCGCTGCGCATGCAGACCGAGCGGCCGGTGGTGGACGGTGTGAAACGCCCCAATCGCTCACTGGCAGATTTCATTGCGCCCAAAACCGGCCCAGGCAGCCAGCCCGATTACATTGGCCTGTTTGCGGTGACAGCCGGGCTGGGCGCCGAGGCGCGCGCGGCGGCGTTTGAAGCGGCGCATGACGACTACTCCGCCATCATGCTCAAGGCCTTGGCCGACCGCTTGGCCGAGGCCTTTGCTGAGCGACTTCACCAGCGCGTGCGCACCGAGCTGTGGGGCTATGCGGCGGATGAGCAACTCACGAACGAGCAACTCATTGCTGAGCAGTACCAAGGTATTCGCCCGGCGCCGGGCTACCCGGCCTGCCCGGACCACGGCGTCAAGGCGGAGATGTTCAGTGTGTTGGCCTGCGAGGACATCGGCATGAGCCTGACCGAGAGCTTGGCCATGACACCAGCGGCCAGCGTCAGCGGCTTTTACTTGGCCCACCCGCAGGCGGCTTACTTTAATGTGGGCCGGATCGGCGGCGATCAGGCCGAGGCCTGGGCGGCTTCGCTGGGGCTGGACGCTGCCAGCGCCTCTAGGCGTTTGGTCACTGTGCTGGACGACAAGCCTGGCGCCTGAGCATAAAAGCTGGCATTGAGCTGGGTTTCAAGGATCACAAAAGCGCGATAGCGCTGAAAGAGATCGGTATCGACCTTGCCCGAGTGCGTCCAGAAACGATCCAGCTCACCGATTTGCACCAGGCCCGGCACGTTGTAGAAGGCCTCGCCCAAAGTGACCACGGGCGTGCCGTGGAACAAGGCCTGCAGGCCGGTGG
The DNA here is from genome assembly GCA_034520165.1 of Ideonella sp. Lineage (GTDB taxonomy): Bacteria > Pseudomonadota > Gammaproteobacteria > Burkholderiales > Burkholderiaceae_C > Ideonella. The sequence goes on along the minus strand of JAXHNT010000050.1, from coordinate 19,713 downwards.
TGCTGTTCACCGTCACCACGCCCTTGGCGGCCTTCAGCAGTGTTGGCAGATGCAAGTCATGCACATAGCGCACCCGATCACTCAAGCCAAACTTGGCAGCGGCGAGGGCGATTTGTTGCGTGAAGTCGTTATAGGGGCGATCCATCGGGTGGTGCTTGAAGACCAGCCAATCCCCGGCGTCTGAGCGCGCGGCAAAGGACTCCAACACGTCGTCGATGAACGGCAGCATGGAGTCATAGCGCGAGTGGTGCACGATCTGACTGTCGTTCTGCACTTGCAGCGGCACCAAGAAAAAGCGCTTATGGCGCTCCTGGGCGGTCAGCTCGGCCCAATCGCTCCGCTCTAGCCAGCGGTACTTCCATTTGCGCCAATCGCCCCTGAGCCAGCGCAAAAACTCGGGCAGGGGCGCCAAGCTGCGATGGTGGGCGTAGTGAGGGTACCGAGACTTGGCCCGATGGGCGGCCACGCCGTATTGAAAGGCGCAGTGGGCCATGGCCGCAAAGCTCTGGCCGGTGGCTTGGGCGGCGTGGGGGGCTTCAATGTCCAAATGGCGATAGAAATCAGCGTCCATGGGGAGCGCCGAAGCCGCATTCACGCCGCCACGCTCCAGCGTCACGTAGTCGGGGCGGATATAGCCCTCTTCAAACACATAGACCGCAATGCCCGCTTCTTCGGCGGCCTCAATGGCTTGTGCATGAATTTGCCGCGACTGTCCAAACAGCACCACGGCGTCAATGTTCAATTCGGCCAGCAACTCGCGAATACGGTGCGGCCATGCGGCCATAGGCGCTTGAAACCGGAGGACGCCTGAGCTCGAAAAGAACTTGTCATCGCCACCGTTGAAGTTGACCTTCCAGACGGTTTGCCCTTGGTCGCGCAAAGCCACCGCCAGCCGTTCAAAAAACGGCCCCATTGGGCCTTGCAGCAACAAGGTGCGCTGATGGCCTAAAAGGAGGTGGAGTGACCGCGGGGGCATATTCGTGACCAAGGTTGATCACAGGAAGGCCGCTGCCGAGCACAGCGACCTTTCGGCCTGAGCCGACTTGGACAAACTGCGCCTAGGTCAACGATCCCCTGTGCTTTTTTGCAGTCTAGCGGGATTGCCTCAGAAGTGAGACCCCCAATAGTGAACAAACAGGGGCACTATTTCGGGATTGGGGCACTGTGTCGCAGGCGTTTGCCCCAGCGCAAAGCCAGGCGCCATACCTGCCGGGGCAAGGTGGCGGTGGCGGCGCCTTCGGTGTCGCGCCACTGTTGCAGCTCATCCACAGCCCGCTCCGGCGTGCAAAAGTAGCCGCTTTGGCGGCTGACATAGCTGGGGTAGAGCACCAGCACGGCGGCCGTCAGGCTGTCCAGGTCTAAGGTGCGCCGTGGGCGCAGCGGGGCCTGGCGGTCCTCTGTCAGGCCCCAGCCCGCATAGAACGGGCAACCCCATACCACCACGGGTGTGCCACGCAGCAAGGCTTCAAAACCGGCCAGCGAGGTCAGTACATGGACTTGGTCGACCTGCCGCAGCAGTTTATCCATGGGGGTATCGGTAATGATCTCGTCGCAAAAGTGCGCGGCACGGCCTTCCTTCGCGCCAGGCTCTCTGAGTTGCGCCACCACATCCGGGTGAGGCTTGTAGATCAGATACGCCCCAGGGTTCTCGGCGCGCACGGCCTTGAGCAGGCCCAAATTGGTGTTGATGCCCGGTGCACCCCAGCGAATGGCCGCGTCATCTTCCACCTGGCCCACCACCAACACCACCGGGTGTGGGGTGTCGGGGCGCGTCCAGGGGGTTTGGCCGACGTTGTACTTGGTCACCCCCAGCGTCAGGATGCGGTCCCGCAGTTGTGCGGCTCGCGCCTTGAGGGCGGGCGTGAAGTCGGTGTTCAGCAGCAAGTGTTCAAGGTCCGACGCTTGACTGGCGTTGTAGTAAAGGCCGCTGCGATCCATCACCCACGACAGAGGGCGCACCAGATCGGCCCCCAGGCCGACCGAGCGCAAAAAGCCGTCTTCCAGCCGCACCATCTGCACCGGTGGGGTCAAGCTCTGGGCGGCGGGGGGCAGCTCGCGCTGGCCCCACAAGACCAAGGTGCTGCCGGGGGCTATGGGCTTGCGCGGGCCTTGAAAGTGCACCTCGCTGCCGGCGAAAAAGTCTTCGACGATGGGCCTTTTCCAGGCTGAAAACCCCACCGCCACCACGCTAGGCGCGAAGCGCTCGCGGCAGCGGCGCTGCAGGCCCACCCAGCTCAGCAGGTCTTCCACCTCGCAGGTCTGGCCGGTTTCTGGGCTGATGTAGCGCGGGTAGCGTGCCAGGGCGGCATGCGTCAGCGCGGCCAGCGTGCTGCTTTGGCGGCGCGGGGGCGCAGAAAGCTCGTCCTGCGTCAGGCCCCACCCGGCATAAAAAGGCATGCCAAAGCAGCGCACCGGCTTGCCCCAGAGCAAGGCCTCAAACCCCATTTGCGAGGTGACCGTGTAGACGGCAGCCACGTGTTCGAGCAGGCCGGGCGGGTGAGCGTCGGCCGCCAGCCATTGCAGGCGCTGGCGCGCGGCGGGGCTCAGCGTTTCGGTGACCTGGCTGAAGTGGCCGCGCTTGCGCCCGGCCAGCACATCAGGGTGCACTTTCAGCAGAACCCGTGCCTGAGGATGCTCGTCCAGCGCCGCCTGCAGCATGCGGGTAAAGCGGGCTGCGTTGGCTTGGCCATAGGCAATCGAGGCATCGCCAAAGGTTTGGTCCACCACCAAGACATCGCCCTCGCGCGCCCATTCCGGGTGCTCGCGGGCATGGTTGTATTTGGAGGCGCGGGCGTCGCGCCAGGCGCTGACCAGGGCTTGGCCTCGCGCGGCTTGCGCCGCTGTCAGCGGTGCTCGGACCAAAGTCTCCAGACGCGAGGGGCTGCTGGCATCGTAGTAAATGCCTTCATCGTCCACCACCATGGAGAGTGCGGGGCTGTCCGGCCCCAGGGCCACGGAGCGCAGAAAGCCGTCCTCCAGCCGCAAGATGGGCAGGCCTTGCTCTCGGGCCCAGGCTTCGGCGCGCTCGGCACTGGGTTTGCGGCCCCAGCACAGCACCGCCTGTGCGTCAGCGGCAAAACGCGAGCGGGCAGGCAGAACCCGAACAGGTGCCAGCAGATCGGCCAAGGTTTCATTGCTGGCCAGCAGGCGCCCGTGGGCGAGCACGGCGCTCAGGCCGTGCAGTGGGTCTGCGGCATCCAACTCGGGCATCAAGCAGGCATCAAACAGGCGGGGCGAGGCACCCGCTCACGGTATCAGAGGCCCGAAGCGGCAAAGTGCGGGTTGTCCCAGCCAGGCTTGCCATAGCCCAACAAACTGCCGTCCAGGGTGCAGACCTTGCCGCCGGCGGCGCGCAACACGGCGTCGCCTGCAGCAATGTCCCATTCCATGGTGCGGCCCAAGCGCGGGTAGAGGTCGGCTTCACCGGCGGCCACCAGGCACAGCTTGAGCGAGGAGCCCGCATTGGTGCGCGAGGCCACGGTACGCCCGTTCAAGAACGCATCCAGTGCCGTTTCGTCGCCGTGCGAACGGCTGGCCACCACGGTCAGGCCTTCTGCCGGCACGCTGCGGCAGTTGATGCTGCGACGGCCTTGGGCGTCCTCTAGCCAAGCGCCTTGGCCTTCAGCGCCGCCAAACAGGCGGCCGATGGCGGGCGCATACACCAAACCCAGCACCGGGCGACCCTGTTGGATCAGCGCGATGTTGACGGTGAACTCCCCATTGCGGCTGATGAACTCTTTGGTGCCGTCGAGTGGGTCCACCAAAAAGAAGCAATCGCTCACTTTAGGGATATGCCCTGCTGCCACAGCCTCTTCGGCCACCACGGGGATGCCGGGGGCGAGCTTGTCCAGCCCGGCCAAGATCACGGCTTCGGCCTTTTGGTCGGCCACGGTGACAGGGGAGTCATCGCCCTTGCGCGTCACGTCAAAGTCGGTGGCATAGATGTCCATGATGACCTGGCCCGCATCCCGGATCAGGGGCGTCAGGCGCTGCAGCAGGCCGGGCAAATCGAGGGCGGCAGGGGTGCTCATGGTGGGGGCTTTCAAACTGGGGATGGGGCATTGTGCATGGGCCATGACAGAATCAAACCCCTAAAACATTTACTGACCGGGTTTCTCTTGGATCACGCTGACGCCTCTGCGCTCGATGTCACCGCCCTCAACGCCCGCCGCAAGCGGGCGGTGCAGTTGCGCGTGGACGGGTTGAGCTTGACGCGCATCCAGACTGAAACGGGCTTGTCAGTGCCCACCATCATCAAGGCCTACAAAGCCTTTGCCGGCGGTGGCTGGTCGGCCATAGAGGTGGCGGCGCGGGGTCGCCCCAAAGGCGAAGGCCGGGTTCTTTCGGTCGAGGCCGAGGCCGCGCTGCGGGCTGCTGTTCTGCTGGGCCCGCCTGAAGCGCAGGGTCTGCCTGCCGGCCTGTGGGATGCTGCGGCCGTGCAAGCCCTGAGCCTTCGCAACTGGCAAGTGGCGCTGGAGGCGCGTGCGGTGTCGCGCTTGTTGGTGCGCTGGGGCTTGAGCGTGCAGCCCTTGCGCGAAACCGCCCAGCAAGACCCAGCGGCACTGCGCTGGTGGCAAGAAGTTTGGTTGCCTGCCCAGGGCGCGGCCACACGCCCCAAAACCGCCGAGCGCCTGCTATGGATGGGCGCTTTGGCTCACCCGCAGCGCTCTGCACCCGGTGGCTTGTTGGTGGCGGTGTGCCCGCGCGGCACGCTGCGCTGGCTGCCGGTGCAGCAAATGGCCCGCACCAGCGCTTATCAAGACTTCTTGGCGCGCCTGCCGACGCTGCGCGCGGGCACTTGGCACGTGTTTCTGGCCGGCCCTGACCTCAGCCGGGCGCCTGAGTTGACCGCCTGGATGTTGGCCCAGGCCCATCTGCAGGTCGATGCTTGCCCGGTGCTGCCCCAGGCCCGCGCCGAAGCCGAGCCCGAGCCCGAGGCCAAGAAGGCCGACATCAGCCCCAAGCTCGCGGCCGCTTTGAAGCCGCCCGCAGCCCCTGTGATGGCGATGGCGAAGGCCGCGCCTCAGCGTCACGTTTCATTCCCCCCCCAGACTGTTCATCCGCCCGAAGAAAGGGACCATCCCATGAGCTTGACCCATTTGCAGCGACTGGAGGCCGAGAGCATCCACATCATGCGCGAGGTTGTTGCCGAGGCCGACAACCCGGTGATGCTGTACTCCATCGGCAAAGATTCGGCCGTGATGCTGCACCTGGCCAAGAAGGCCTTCTTCCCCTCGCCGCCGCCCTTCCCGCTGCTGCATGTGGACACCACCTGGAAGTTCCGGGCGATGTACGAGATGCGCGAGCGCATGGCCAAGGAAATGGGCATGGACCTGCTGGTGCATCAAAACCCAGAAGCCAAAGAGTTGGGCATCAACCCCTTCACCCATGGCTCGCAAATCCACACCGACATGTGGAAGACCCAAGGTCTGAAGCAGGCGCTGGACAAGTACAACTTTGATGCCGCTTTCGGCGGCGCGCGCCGCGACGAAGAAAAGAGCCGTGCCAAAGAGCGCATCTTCTCCTTCCGCTCGGCCCAGCACCGCTGGGACCCGAAGAGCCAGCGTCCTGAGCTCTGGCGTCTTTACAACGGCCGCAAGCAAAAGGGCGAGTCGATCCGCGTCTTCCCCATCTCCAACTGGACCGAGTTGGACATCTGGCAATACATCTACCAAGAGAACGTGCCCATCGTGCCGCTGTACTACGCGGCCAAGCGCCCCGTGGTGGACCGCGACGGCACCTTGATCATGGTGGACGACGAGCGCTTCCCGCTGCGCGAAGGCGAAGTCCCGATGATGAAGAGCGTGCGCTTCCGCACCCTGGGCTGCTACCCGCTGTCAGGTGCTGTGGAGTCTGAGGCCGACACCCTGCCGGCCATCATTCAAGAAATGCTGTTGACCAAGACCTCAGAGCGACAAGGCCGCATGATTGACCACGATGCTGCCGCCTCGATGGAGAAAAAGAAGCAAGAAGGGTATTTTTGAGGCCCCCACGCTCCCTGCCGGTCGCTGCCCCCCGAGGGGGCGCTCGGGTCGGCCAGGGGAACCCTGGCTTCCCGAGGCTGGGATAACACCTTTCGTTGCGTTGCTGGCTTGCGGTTGATGTGGCCAGTACGTCGTCAGAATTTTTAGGTTTAAGGAATCACCATGGCCCACATTTCGGACCTGATCTCCACCGACATTGAGCAGTACCTCAAGCAGCATGAGCGTAAGAGCTTGCTGCGTTTCATCACTTGCGGATCGGTGGACGACGGCAAGTCCACCGTCATTGGGCGACTGCTGTATGAGTCGAAGATGCTCTTCGAGGATCAACTCGCTGCCATTGAAAACGACTCCAAGAAATGGGGCACGCAAGGCGGTGACATCGACTTCGCGCTGCTGGTCGACGGCCTGGCGGCCGAGCGCGAGCAGGGCATCACCATCGACGTGGCCTACCGCTTCTTCAGCACGGACCTGCGCAAGTTCATCGTGGCCGACACCCCGGGCCACGAGCAGTACACCCGCAACATGATCACCGGCGCCTCCACCGCCGATGTGGCGGTCATCTTGATCGATGCGCGCAAGGGCGTGCTGACGCAAACGCGTCGTCACAGCTACCTGGTCAGCCTGATCGGCATCCGCAAAGTGGTGCTGGCCATCAACAAGATGGACCTGGTCGACTACTCCGAAAAGGTCTTTAACCAGATCAACGACGAGTACCGCGAGTTTGCCAAGCAGATCGGCTTGGGCGACATCACCTCCATCCCGCTCTCGGGCTTGAAGGGTGACAACATGACCTCGCCCAGCGAGAAGACGCCCTGGTACCACGGCCCCACCTTGATGGGCTTTTTGGAGACCTGCGAGATCGACGAAACCCGTCTGCAGAAAGAGGCCTTCCGCCTGCCGGTGCAGTGGGTCAACCGCCCCAACCTGGACTTCCGTGGCTTTTGCGGCGTGATCACCGCAGGTCAAATCAAGCCGGGCGATCGCATTCGCGCTCAGCCCTCGGGCCGCGAGAGCACCGTCACACGCCTCGTCACGCTCAATGGTGACTTGCCCATGGCGGTCGCAGGCCAAAGCGTGACCATCACGCTGGCCGATGAAATTGACATCTCGCGTGGCGACGTCATCTCCTCAGCCGACGCCCCTGCCGAAGTGGCTGACCAATTCGAAGCCACCTTGGTCTGGATGCACGACGAGCCCATGCTGCCGGGTCGCCCCTACTTGCTGAAGATCGGCACCCAAACGGTGCCCGCTACGGTGACGGAGCCCAAGTACAAGGTCAACGTCAACACCATGGAGCACTTGGCGGCCAAGCAGTTGGAGATCAACGAAATTGGCGTGGTCAACCTGGCGCTGGACCGCCCGATTGCTTTTGACCCCTACACCGCCAACCGCGACACCGGTGGCTTCATCCTCATCAACCGCCTGACCAACAACACGGTCGGTGCCGGCATGATGCACTTTGCGCTGCGCCGCTCGCACAACATTCACATGCAGCATGTGGACGTGGACAAGGCCGCTCGCGCCAAGGCCAAGGGCCAGCGCCCTGGCGTGCTGTGGTTCACCGGCCTGTCGGGTTCGGGCAAGTCCACCATCGCCAACTTGGTGGAAAAGAAGCTGCACGCGATGGGGCGTCACACCTATCTGCTCGACGGTGACAACATCCGCCATGGCCTGAACAAGGACCTGGGCTTCACCGAGGCAGACCGCGTCGAGAACATCCGCCGCATCTCCGAAGTGGCCCGCCTGATGGTGGACTCTGGCCTGATCGTGCTGACGGCCTTCATCTCGCCCTTCCGCTCTGAGCGCGCCATGGCGCGCGGCCTGATGGGCGACGGTGAGTTCATCGAGGTGCATGTGGACACCCCGCTGGCGGTGGCTGAGGAGCGCGACGTCAAGGGCCTCTACAAGAAGGCGCGACGCGGCGAGATTGCCAACTTCACAGGCATCTCCAGCCCTTACGAGGCGCCTGAGAGCCCCGAGTTGCGCGTTAACACGACGACGCAGTCGCCCGACCAAGCGGCAGATAAGGTCATCCTGCGCTTGAAAGAGTTGGGTTTGATTGACTGAGGCAGCGGGAGCCTGAGCCCCGCTGCGGCTGCCTCGACGGCGGCCAGCGTGGGCCAGCCGCCAAGCTGATCCAGCGTGCACGCCAGCCTGCGGGCTGGGGTGTGACCTGTGCATGCTGAAAGGACTCGTACATGACGATCCCACAATGGGTGGTGTTGCTCACCTTGGTGGTGCTGGTGGTCGAACTGGTTCGCAACCAGCGCTCACCCGGCCTGCTTTTCGCGAGCACAGCCTTCCTCTTCTTGATGCTCGACTACATCAGCATCAAGAGCGCGCTGCAGCAGTTCACCAACACCGGCTTGATCACCGTCGTGGTGCTTTTGCTGTTGACCATCGTGCTCGACAAGTCACGCTTGCTCGAACAGGTAGCCGAGAAGCTGGTTCGTGGGCCCTACCGCTGGGCCTTGTTCAAGCTGTGTGGCACCACCGCGCTGTACTCCGGCTTTCTGAACAACACCGCAGTGGTGGCCTCACTGATTGGCCCTCTCAAAGGCAACCGCCAGCACAGCGCTGCACGCCTGCTCATGCCCATGTGCTTTGCGGCCACCTTGGGCGGCATCTTGACGTTGGTGGGCACCAGCACCAATCTACTCATCGCCAGTTTGCTGACGGGCCGAGACCTGCCGGCCTTGCACATGTTCGACCTGCTGCCCGTGGGCTTGCTGATCGTGGCGGGCTGTGGCGCGACGATGTTGTTGCTCTACCCGCGTTTGCTCAAGGCGCAGCCGCCGGTGGAGGAGTCGGCCAGCGATTACTTTCTGGAAGCCGAAGTCCTGCCCGACTGCCCCTTGATCGGCAAGACCATTGAAGAGGCGGGCCTGCGCAACCTCGGACATCTGTTTCTGACGGAGATTGTTCGCGGTGACTACGTGGTGGCTCCAGTGGAGCCGGATCGGTTTGTGAATGCCGGCGACATCTTGGTCTTCACGGGCGATGTCACACGGGTGGACCTGCTGGCTCGCTTTGCCGGCTTGCGTGTGCATGCAGACCCCGACCTCGGCTTGGACAATCTGGTCGAGGTGGTGGTGGCGGCCAACTCCATGTTGGCACGCAGCACCATTCGAGAGGTGGACTTTCGCTCCAACTTCGATGCCGCCGTGATTGCCGTGCGGCGGGGTGATCAGCGTTTGGGTGGCTCCATGGGCAACACCCGCTTGGAGGTGGGCGACTCCCTGGTGCTGGTGGTGGGCCAGGACTTTGAGAAGCGCAACAACGTCTCACGCAACTTTGTGATCGTCTCCAAGCGCGAGGTGCAAAAGTTTGTGGACCCGCGCAAAAGCTGGCTGTCTATGCTGGGCTTCATGACGGTAATTGCCTTGTCGGCCTTTGGGGTGCTGGACTTCCTCAAGGGCATGCTGTTGCTGCTGGCGCTGTTCTTGGTGACCGGCTTGGCCAAGGTGGCCGACCTGCGTCGCAACGTGCCTTGGGAGCTGATCATGATCATTGCCTCCTCCTTGGTGATCTCGGAGGTGATGATCAACACCGGCACCGCCAAGCACTTAGCGGCCGGGCTGCAGTTGGGCAGCGTCCACTTTGGGCCTTACGGTGCCTTGGCCATGCTCTTGCTGGGCACTTGGTTGTTGACGGAATTGATGACCAACAATGCTGCCGCCGCACTGGCGTTTCCGGTGGCCTTGGGCCTGGCCGAGCAGCTGGGCCTGTCCCCCATGCCCTTTGTGATGGCCGTGCTTTACGGCGCCTCGTGCAGCTTTGTCACGCCCTATGGCTATCAAACCAACTTGATGATCATGGCTCCCGGCCGTTACAGGCTTGCGGACTATGCCCGTGCAGGCTTGCCTGTGGCCATCGTCTTCCAAAGCATTGCGCTGGTGGCCATCCCGGTGTTCTTCCCCTTCAAGTAAGCAAGCGTTACGACTTGCTTGATGGGCCTGCGCGCCGGGCCGATACCGCTGACTGATCGACGCCGTGTGTACGGTGTCGTCGGAACAAGGTGGTCATCATGGGCAAGTCGTCCGTCGCGCACGCAGTGCGCTCTCTCATTCCACGTCAACTGGCGCAGGCCTTTGGCACAGCTCTGCTGCTGTCATTGGCGGCTTGCGGTGGTGGAGGGGGCGGGGGTAGCGAGCCCAACGCGGGCACCAACGAAACACCCCAGGGCAACACCACGGCGCCGGCTCCGGCGCCCAGTGGTACGGCGCCTTCGCCCCAGCCGGCTCCCGCACCTGCTCCGGTAGCTCAGGCGCCAGCCTTGCCCACGCGGGTCGAGGCCTTTCGCCTGGCGACCCAGGCCAGCTTTGGGCCTACAGAGCCGCTGCTGACGCAGATCCAATCCGTGGGCGCCAGCGCTTGGGTGGATGCCCAACTGGCTTTGCCTGCCACTGTCACGCACCTGCCCCGCTGGCGCGTCGCCACGGCCAAAGTCAAGGCCACAGGGCAAAGCGGCGCCAAGGCCGTGGCCTCACCGAACGAGCTGATCTCTTCCTTCTTTGAGCGCGCGCTCAACGCCGACGACCAACTGCGCCAGCGCGCGGCCTTCGCCTTGTCACAGATCTTTGTGGTGTCGCTGACGGACCTGGCCGATGAGCGGGCCGAGGCCTTGGCCGACTACCAGGACATGCTGGCCCGCAATGCCTTTGGCAACTTCCGGGTCTTGCTGCAAGAGGTGTCTACGCACCCCGCCATGGGGATGTACCTCTCGCACATCAAAAACCGCAAAGGCGACCCGCTGACAGGCCGCCAGCCCGACCAAAACTTTGCCCGCGAGGTGATGCAACTCTTCTCCATTGGGCTGTATCAACTGCGGCCAGACGGCACGGTGCAGCTGGATGGTGCCGGACAGCCCGTCGAGAGTTACAGCGCAGACGACATCGTGGGCTTGTCCCGGGTCTTCACCGGCTTCAGTTGGGGGGGGGCTGATCAGCAAAGCCAGCGCTTCTGGGGCACGGCAGGCTACCAAGATGCCAACCGCTTTGCCATGGCCATGCAGGGCTACTCGCGCTTCCATGAAGCGGGTTCCAAGACCTTTCTGGGCACAGGCGTCGCTGCGCAAGGGGTGGCGGACCCGGCTGCCAGCCTCAAGGTGGCGATGGACGCTTTGTTCAACCACCCGAACGTGGGGCCATTCATCGGTCGTCAGTTGATTCAGCGCTTGGTCACCAGCCATCCCAGCCCCGCCTATGTGAGCCGTGTGGCAGCCGCCTTCAACAACAATGGCCTGGGGGTGCGCGGCGACATGCAGGCCGTTTTCAGGGCCGTGCTGCTGGACGAAGAAGCACGCAGCAGTAACTTGGCTCAACAAGACCGTTACGGAAAACTGCGTGAACCCGTGCTGCGCCTGACGGCCTATCTGCGGGCCTTTGACGCCAAGTCCGACAGTGGCGTGGTTTACATGGGCAGCACTGACGATGTCACCAGCCAACTGTCGCAAACGCCGTGGCGCTCCCCCAGCGTGTTCAACTTCTATCGCCCCGGCTATGTGCCACCGGGCGGCGAGGCCGCCGCACTGGGCCTGACCCTGCCCGAAATGCAGATCACCTCTGAGGGCAGCACGGTCGGCTATGTGAACTTCATGCTGAATGCGGTGGAGCGCGGCGTGGGTCTCAAGGGGCCGGACGGTAAGGCGGCGCGGCCTGACCTGCAGGTCAACCTGGCCACTGAAATTGCCCTGGCCGAGCAGCCTGAGGCCTTGCTCACCCATGTCCAGGCCCGCCTGCTGCCTGGGCCAGCCTCAGCGGCCCTGAGCAGCGAGGTTCTGGCAGCCATCAACTCGGTGACGATTCCAAAGCCCAAGGGCGACAACGCGACGGTCATCGAGAACGCCAAGCGTCATCGCGTGCTGACCGCGATTGCGCTGACCCTGGTCAGCCCCGAATTCATTGTCCAGAAGTGAGCCCCATCATGACGCAACGCACTGATCTTATTTCGCGCCGCGAGCTGCTGCGCCGGGCCTCTGCCTTGGGCCTGGTGGCCCCCGCTGCCACGGGTTTAGGCTTGGGTTTGGCGGCCATGAGCAACGCCGCCGCCGCCGGAGCCAGCGGCTACAAAGCGCTGGTGTGTGTCTTCATGGCGGGTGGGAACGACGCCATGAACATGGTGCTGGGCACCGACGCCAGTACCTGGCAACGTTATGACAGCGTGCGCGGTGGGGTCGCCGAGATCGCGCTGGCGGCACCGGGGACGCCGGCAAAAGCCGGCAGCACCGTGCTGCATGAGCGCCTGGGCGGGGCCCTGGGTGTCACCGCCAGCCGGGGCGAAGCCTTGGCTTTCCACCCGGTGATGGGCGGCGTGCGTGACCTCTTCAACGCCAAGCGCTTGGCGGTGATGGCCAATGTCGGCCCGCTGATTGGCCCGCTCAGCAAGGCCGACTACCTCAGCGGTGCGGGCCTGCGCCCTGCCAACCTCTTCTCTCACAACGACCAGCAGTCCATGTGGCAATCCTTCGGCGTCGAAGGCAGCACGCGCGGCTGGGGCGGGCAGTTTGCTGACCTGCTGATGGCGGGTAACCAGCGCGCCATGTTCAGCGCGGTGTCGGTGTCCGGCAATGCTGTCTGGCTCAACGGCTCGACCGTGCGCGGCTACCAAATGGGCCCCGCAGGTCCGGTGCGCTTGGGCAATGCTAGCGGCAAGCTCTTTGGCTCTACGGTGGTGCAACAAAAGCTCCAGGCCATCACCCGCCAAGCCGTTAACCCGAGCCTGCTAGAGCGAGAACATGCGGCCGTGATGGCGCGTGGGCAAGACGCCGAGGCGGTGCTGGCCAGCGGCCTGCCCGTCAATGGGCCTTGGGCGACCGCAGGGCAAACCGCCACCACCGACCCGCTGCTGCAGTACGTTGAACCAGACACTGGCAAATCCATGCTCAACCCCTTGGCCCATCAGTTGCAAGCTGTGGCTCGCAGCATTGCAGCGCGCGACACGCTGGGCATGAGCCGCCAAGTCTTTTTTGTCAGCATGGGTGGCTTTGACTCTCACGATAACCAGCCCATCACCCACGCCCGCAACATGGCCAGGTTGGCCCATGCCCTGGCCTACTTTGACCGCACGCTCACCAGCATCGGCGTGGACCAATCCGTCACCACCTTCACCGCCAGCGATTTTGGCCGCACCTTCACCAGCAATGGCGACGGCACGGACCACGGCTGGGGCGCTCACCACTTGGTGATGGGCGGGGCGGTGCAGGGCGGCGTACTGTATGGCCGCATGCCGACGCTCGGCGCGACCGATGGCAAGGGCGGCTACGACAGCCCGGACTTGTTGGCCTCTGGCGTGCTCTTGCCCAGCACCAGTGTGGACCAATATGCCGCGACCTTGGGCCGCTGGTTTGGGGTGGCCGATGCCCCGCTCGCCACCATCTTGCCGGGGCTCAACAACTGGTCCGCCAGCAGCCGCCAGCTCGGGTTTGTGTAGGGGGCTTAAAGCCCGGCGTCACGCAGCAAAGGTGCCGCCGCATCCTTGCCAGACAGCAGCGGTGCCATGCCCACCTCCGGCCATTGGATGGCCAGGTCGGGGTCGTCCCAGCGCACCGCGCCCTCGGCCTGCGGGGCGTAGTAGTCGGTAGTCTTATACAGAAAGTCGGCTGACTCGCTCAACACCAAAAAGCCATGCGCCAGCCCAGCGGGTATCCACAGCTGGCGCTGGTTCTCGGTGTTCAGCTCTACACCCACCCATTGGCCAAAGGTCGGGCTCTCGCGGCGAATATCCACCGCCACATCAAACACCGCACCGGCCGCGCAGCGCACCAGCTTGCCCTGGCCATGCGGCGCGCGCTGAAAGTGCAAGCCCCGCAACACGCCCTTGGCCGAGCGCGAGTGGTTGTCTTGCACAAAGGCCGTGTGGCCGCCCACCGCGTCATCAAAGATCTTCTGGTTAAAGCTTTCCATGAAGAAGCCCCGAGCGTCACCAAACAGCTTGGGCTCAAAAATCAGGACATCGGCAATGGCGGTTTGGGTGACTTGCATGGTGCGGTCAGGCGGGAGTGAGGACAGGGGCTGATTGTCGCCCGAGCTTGCGGCATCATGCGCCCATGCCTTCACCTGTGCTGAACCTGGACACCCTGCGCCGCTACGCGGTGGCGCGCAGCCTCTTCACCCCTACCACCTTGCCCAAGGCCCTCTGCCGCCTGGGCTTTGTGCAGGCCGACCCGCTGCGCGCGCCCGCCCGCGCCCAAGACCTGACCCTGCGCCACCGCGTGGCGGGCTATCGCGCTGGCGACCTGGAGGCCCGCTACCTCAAGCTGCCCATTGAAGAAGACTTCTTTGTCAACTACGGCTTTGTGCAGCGCGAGGTGCACCACCTGATGCACCCGCGCACGCCGCGTACCGTCTGGCCCGCTGCGCGCCTAAAGCAGGCCCAAGAGGTGCTGGCTTTTGTGCGCGAGCGCGGCATCGTCCGCCCTGCCGAGGTAGACGCCCACTTTGACCACGGCAGCGTCACCAACTGGTTTGGCGGCAACAGCAAGGCCAGCACTCAGTTGCTCGAAGGCATGCATTACCGCGGCCTGCTGCGCGTGGCGCGGCGCGAGGGCGGTCAGCGCCTCTATGCCGTGCGCGAGCACCAGCCCAGCAGCTTGAGCCGCGACGCCATCATGGATGCGCTGGTGGATGTCATCGTCGCCAAATATGCCCCGCTGCCCGCCGCCAGCCTGGGCCAGTTGGTCAGCCATCTCTCTGGCGGCGTGCCGCAATGGCGCGATCACCGCAAAGCTGCCTTGCAACGCGCCCGCGCCCGCCTGCCCAGCAGCGTGGTGGACGGCACCACCTGGTTCTGGCCCGAGGGCGAGAGCCCCGCCGCCAAGAAATTCAGCGCCGATGAGCAGGTCCGCCTGCTGGCCCCTTTTGACCCCGTGGTCTGGGACCGCCGCCGCTTTGAGCTGCTCTGGGGCTGGGCCTACCGCTTCGAGGCCTACACGCCTGCGGCCAAACGCGTGCGCGGCCATTACGCTCTGCCCCTGCTGTGGCGCGACCAGGTCATCGGCTGGGCCAATGTCAGCGCCAAAGGCGGCGAGTTGCAGCCCGATGTCGGCTTTGTGGCGGCTGCGCCCAAAGACAAATCCTTCAAGGCGGCGCTGGATGAAGAGTTGCAGCGGATGACGGTGTTTTTGGGCTTGGGGGACTGAGCACAATTGTTGGCGCAGCACGCTGTTCGGGCGGATCTTGCTTGCCCTGCCATCCCGCTCCGTTCGGGCTGAGCTTGTCGAAGCCGTCCGCCCTTTTCGCAGTGGCCCGGTTCGAATATGCCTGCTATGGCGCGGTGCATGCTTGGCCGCAGGCCGTGGCCCGGGGCTCATGCATCGGCGGTTGGCTAAAGCCAACTGCCCTCGGTGCTCGGTCAAGGGCGTGCGCCGTCAAACTCCCTCCGCTCCCGGGCGTTGCCCGGTCGCTGTGGTCAAACAGTGACGGCGAGTATGTTCTTGAAGCGCGCCTGACCGCGCGCCACGCCCTTTCCCTGCGCGCCTCGGCGCCGAAGAAATCGCCCCGGGCCACGGCCTGCGGCCGCGCAACTCTATCGTGGGCGGACTACGGGCGAATAGGGGGTGCACTGTGTAGCGCTGGAGAAAGCTCGGGGCGGTGCCTCCCCAAGCAGGCATGATCGCGCACCTACAGAGCGCTATAGTGCCCACTTGCCTTGTTCCAAATGCTGATTGACTGGGGCAGTTTTCAATGGCCGCTGAGGATGGAAACATCATGTCTGGCAAGCTGTTGAAAGCCTTGCTCGGCAGCCCGCCGCAGTGGCCTGTTTTTCGAGCGACTGTCTTTTGTTCCCGCATTGGAGAGGTTGAGCACCACCGAAGCCATGAGCGAAATCGAAAGAATTCTGACTACTGGCGCGTCAGCGCGGGACGAAGGTGTGGCCGATGTTCTCCCTCACGAGGTTGAGGATGCGGAGGCCACACTTGGCTTTACCTTCCCCGCTAGCTACCGCGAGTTCATCGCGCTTGGCGGTCTTGCGGAGCTGCGGTTTAGGCACCGCGCATTGACGCCTAGCGCGATCGTGGAAAACCAGCGGTATGTGGACGGCGACAGGCTCGTAGTTTTTGCCGACAACGGATGTGGCGATTTCTATTGCTGGGGCCGATCAGAGACCGGGGAGCCGCCCGTGTTCTTCTCTGATCACGAGACCAGAGCCTGCACGCCAGCGGCGGTATCTTTCACTGCTTGGCTTGCAGCGAATCGGTTCTAGCACTGATGCTCAACCACTCATTGCAGTGGACCTGCGCCAACTGCTCTTGCTGGTCCGTTGAATTCAAACGCTATTCGTCTGCATCCTTCGCGCTATGAACCTCATCTTGGAACACACTGGGCAGGTTCCATACTTCACTGAGATGGCCTCGGTTTTTCGTGCGCTGAAGATTTCAGCCTCAGACTACGATTGGTATATCAGCGACATCGAGACGAACTACGATGTCCCTGGTCTCTCTGCCGAGAATCAGTGGCTCACAGGAGCGGCCCTTCATCGCCTCGTCACTGAACAAGAAATCCAATTCATTTGGGCCGTCTTCAGCGCTGTTCCCAGAGGGGTTCGTCCCGCCTTTACGAATCCGCCGTGCGCAAACGGCAATTGTTCCTACTGGACAGATGCAGAGTGCAAGCCGCAACTCGAAGGCGCACTCTTCGAAATCGCTTGCTGGGACAGTAGCGCAACCATCCTTGTCGGCATCACCGCCGAAATGGCGGCCAACTTCTATCAAGTCTACTCAGATGCCAAACTGCTTTCAGTCTCCCATTGAGTCGACGACCAGTCCTACAGTCGAGCGGATCTGCACGAAACGCCGTGCAGGTCGATCACTTCCACGTAAGCAGACCATGAAGGCATTGCACTCATGAAATGGCCTTTCGCGCTCATTCTGATAAGTCGCCTTCTTCACTTGGCCAACGGAACCGGCACCTGTGAGCATTCGTCCCGCGCACGTTGAAGACGCCACGGACATCGCAACGCTGCTGCTGGCGACGCGAAAGGCCTGTATGCCCTACGCGCCCCTGGCCCATTCCGATCAAGACGTTCGCCAATGGGTGAGCGACCTGCTGCTGCCTTCAGGCGGCGTGAATGTGCTTTGTGACGGCGATCATGTTCTGGGTTTTGTCGCCACCCGCTTGCAACAGGGCGAGGCGTGGATAGATCAGCTTTATGTTCAGGCAGACCTGTTGCGACGTAAGCGTCCGGTCACACCACCTTGACAGCCGAGGCGGGTATCAGCCGGGCAGACTCCAGCGGTGCGGCAACAACTCGTCGATGCGGTGGTTGGGATGCTCCAGCAGGCGCTCGAGCACGTCCTTGAGGTAGAGGCTCGGATCGTGTTTGTTGAGCTTGGCCGACTGCAGCAGGCTCATCACCATGGCCGCGCGTTGGCCCGCGAGTTCGCTGCCCACAAACAGCCATGCTTTTCGACCCATGGCCCAGGGGCGCATGAGGTTCTCGATGTGGTTGTTGTCGATGCTCACCGCACCGTCGATCAGGAAGCGGCCCAGCGCCCGCCAGCGCTTCAGGCTGTAGTCCAGCGCGCCGGCAACGCCGCTGCCGTCCCGCACGCGTTCGCGCTCGAGCTTCATCCAGGTGTGCAGCTTCTCCCACAGCGGCTGGATGTGCTGTTGTCGATGCCTGAGCCTGTCCCCACCCGCCATTTCGCGTGCCTGACCCTCGAGCTGGTAGATCCTGGCAAAGTACTGGATGGCCTGCGCCGCGACGGGGCTGGCGTTGGCCTTGACCAGCTCGTCGAATTTGCGTCGCGCGTGAGCCAGGCAGCCCGCCTCGATGCAGCCGTCGCGCGCATGGACGGCGTCGTAGCCCGAGTAGTCGTCGCAGGTGAGCGTCCCCGACCATTGGGCCAGGAAGGCGGCAGGGAATTTGGCCCCCCGGCCGGTGCAGAAGTCATAGACGACCCCGGGTGTGCCGTCGTGCTCGCCTCGGGCATAGGCCCAGATGTAGGCGGTGGTGGTCTTGCCCGCGCCGGGGTTGAGCAGCTTGACCGTGGTCTCGTCCGCATGCAGCACCGGTGCACCCAGCACAAAGGCGCGGTGCGCCTCAAACAGCGGGCTCAGGCTGGCACCACCGGCCCCGGCCCATGAGGCCAGTGTGGAGCGCGGCGTGTGCACGCCCGAGCGGGCATTGATCTGCTCGAGCCTGTAGTACGGCAGGTGATCCAGGAAGTGCGCCACCAGGGTGTGGGCGATCAGCCCAGCGGTGGGCACGCCCTTGTCGATGATCTGTGGGGCGACGGGCTCTTGCACCAAGCGCTCGCAGCACGGGCAGGCCCACTTGCCACGGATGTGACGGTGCACGTAGAACTCGGCCGGGATCACGTCCAGGCGCTCGCTCACGTCCTCACCGATGCGCTGCATCGGCTGGCCGCAGTCGGGGGTGGGGCAGGTGGTGTTCTCGGGCTCGTGGCGGTGCTCCACACGCCGCAGGTGCTCAGGCAGCTTCTCGCGCTTGGGCTGGCGTTTGGTTGCTGCTTTGTCGGCGGGCTCTGCCGTTCCGACTTGCAGGGCTTGCAGCTGCGCTTCCAGGGCAGCCACGTCCTCCGCGTGTGTGTCCTCAAACAGTTGGCGCTGTGCGGCGCTCATGGCCTCGGTCTTGGCCCCGAACTTCCAGGCCTTCAGCCGCGCGAGCTCAAACGTGACGCGCTCGAGCTGCGCCGCCTTGAAGTTGATCTCACGCTCGCTGCGGGCGATGTGGGCGTCTTTGGATTGGATCGCAGCGTGCTGGGCCAAGAGCTGATCGCCTTGCTCGGCCAAACGCGCGATCAGGGCATTCGCCAGTTCGGTGACAGCCGCCTTGCTCAGACCCTTGAGGTCTTGGGTGTTGAGCGTGTCCACGTTGAGCATGAGTCCATTGTGGGTTCTATAACGATCAATGTCATTGGAGCATTTGCGGATTGCACTGCGCGCCAGTCTTCCCAGAGCGCGCGCAGGGACATCCCATCACACGCGGGTGATAGTTTGCATGTGCGCCAGCCGCTGCCAGGGCAGGCCCATCACGAGCGCCTCAAACTGCGCCTGCGTGAGTGCGGGTAGCGCCTCGCCGGTGGCGCGTGGCCACACGAAACGGCCCTGGTTGAGTTGACGCCCGGCGCACCACACGCCAAAGCCATCGTGGACCACCAGCTTGATGCGCGTGCCCCGGACGTTGGCAAACAGGTAGCCGTGGTGGGCCTGGGCAGCACCGAACACCTCGACCACGCGCGCAATCAGGCGGTCAGCACCCGCGCGCATGTCCATCGGCTGGGCGGCCAGCCACAGGGCATCGATGCGGATCATCGCAACACCTCTCGCATCCAGGCCGCGCACTCGGCAGCGGCTGCGGCAGGCCAGGTCACGGCGATCAAGGTCGCCCCGCGTCGCAGCTCGATACGGATGTCCGCCCCAGTGCGCTGGGCGGGCAATTCCAGCGGGAGGAAGGCCGCCGCAGACCGCTTGGACGGCGTCGGGCGCTGAAGGTCAATGCCAGCGCGCATCTGGGATTCACGCACCCAGCGCCGCAGCAAGGTGATGTGGATGCCATTGGCATGGGCGACGCCAGCGAGCGAATTGCCAGGTCGCAGACTCGCCGTCACTGCCTTGGCTTTGAATTCTGCGCTGTACGTCCGACGGCTGCGACGGTGGTCGGATGCTTGATCTGTGGGTTTGGTGCTCATGGGTCCACCGAGAGTTGAGGTGGGCACGAGCCTGCTATGCGCTTGACTGGCGTTCAAGATGGGGTGGCTGGACGC
>JAXHNT010000048.1:0-8287 GCA_034520165.1 Ideonella sp. | reverse complement strand
TGTGTAGTTCGAGTTGCAGTATTGCTGCATGGGCACACACACAAACCAGGCACCCAGGACTGGGGGCCAGGCCTGCAACGCCATGTGTTGAGCGATTGGGACCTCGAGACGGGCCATGGCGCCGCGCGCTCTGAAGTATTGCGCTGGAGCCCAGAAGGCTGGCAAAGGCGGCTGCCGGGCCATTGCTGATGAACTGGTGGCAGCGCCTTCATGCTTGGCATCAGGCCAAGGTTCGAGCTCGCCACACGCCGCCCGAGCCCCTTTGGCGTAGGGTGCTGGACTACTACCTTTCTTGCCGCTCTCAGTTCACGCGACAAAGAGAAACTCCGAAGCCCCTAGTGACCCAGTTCCTCGCCCAGAAGCAGTTCAGCGGGGCTCAAGGCTTGCAGGTGACCGATGAGATGGCAGTAGCCATCTCGGCTCAGGCTTGTCTGCCGATTCTGAACCTCAGCCTCGACCTCTATGACGGCTTTGTCGGCATCGTCGTGCACCCTGATGAGGTGATCGCCGCCCGTGAATGGATGGACGAGAACGGCATCGTTCACGAGTGGGAAGAGCCCCTGTCTGGTGAGGCCATGGAGGGCGGGCCTGTGATGCTGTCCTGGCACGATGCTTTATGGCTCAGCGACACCCGCGATGCGGCCTACAACGTGGTGATCCACGAGTTCGCGCATGTTTTGGACATGCGCAAAGGCTGGGCGGATGGCACGCCGCCGCTACCCACTGCCTGACCTGCTCGGCGGCGGGCCCCTCCCTGCAAGCCTCCTTGGGCCTAGCGCGGTCGCCTGGACCAAGGCTTGCCCTCGGTCGTGGATGACTACGGCGCCGAAGCCATCGATGAGTTTTTTGCGGTAGCCTGCGAAGCTTTTTTCGTTCAGGGCCTCGCGCTCAAGCGCGAGCAAGCTGATCTCTACGCCCTTTTGGCAGGCTACTTTCAACAGGACCCTGCGCGCATGGGCGGAATCCCGGCCCTCAACGCAGAAGGCTCCCGAGGGAGCCTTCTCGAACCATAGGATCAATCCTGAATCACAGGGCCGCGGCTTCAGCCTTGGGCTTGTCGCCGCTCTTGCCTGAGGGCTGAATGTCGAGCGTGGTGTTGCCTTCGGCATCCACATCCACACTCAAACGCCCGCCATCGACCAAACGGCCAAACAGCAGTTCGTCGGCCAGGGCGCGTCGAATAGTGTCTTGGATCAGGCGCTGCATCGGGCGTGCGCCCATCAAGGGGTCAAAACCACGTTTGCCCAGATGCTTGCGCAAGGCGTCAGAGAAAGTGACGTCCACCTTCTTCTCAGCGAGTTGTTGCTCTAACTGCAGCAAGAACTTGTCGACGACACGCAAGATCACCTCTTCATCCAGCGCACGGAAATTGACGATGGTGTCCAGGCGGTTGCGGAACTCCGGCGTGAACAGACGTTTGATGTCGCCCATCTCGTCTGCCTCGCTGGCGCGGGCGGGTGAAGCCGATGGTGGACTTCTGCATGGTCTCAGCGCCCGCATTGGTCGTCATGATGATGATCACGTTGCGGAAATCAGCCTTGCGCCCGTTGTTGTCGGTCAGCGTGCCGTGGTCCATGACCTGCAACAGCACGTTGAAAACATCGGGGTGCGCCTTCTCGATTTCATCCAGCAGCAACACCGCGTGCGGGTTCTTGGTGATGGCTTCGGTCAACAGACCGCCCTGGTCAAAGCCCACATAACCTGGAGGCGCGCCGATCAGGCGAGCTGACTGCATGGCGCTCCATGTACTCGCGACATATCGAAGCGAATCAACTCGATGCCCAGGATGTAAGCCAGTTGCTCGGCTACTTCGGTCTTGCCGACACCGGTGGGGCCCGACGAACAGGAACGCGCCAATGGGCTTGTCTGCACTGGCCCAAGCCAGAGCGAGCCATCTTGATGGCTGCAGCCAAAGCTTCGATGGCTGGCGTCTTGACCGAAACACGACGCTCTTGAGATCGCGCTCCAAGCTTCTTAAGCTTGCCGCGATCGTCATGCTGAAACTCGCTGGCGGAATGCGCGCGATCTTGGCGACGATGTCTTCGACTTCGGACTTGGTAATGGTTTTCGTTTCTGCTTGCTCTTGGGCAGAATGCGTTGTGCGGCACCCGCTTCGTCAATGACGTCGATGGCCTTGTCGGGCAGGTGACGGTCATTGATGTACTTGGCCGACAACTCAGCAGCAGCCTGCAAAGCACCCAATGCGTACTTGACGCTATGGTGCTCTTCAAAGCGCGATTTCAGGCCCTTGAGGATCTCCACCGTTTGCTCGACCGAGGGCTCAACCACATCCACCTTTTGGAAGCGACGAGACAAGGCCGCGTCCTTTTCGAAGATGCCGCGGTACTCCTGGAAGGTGGTCGCGCCCAAGCACTTCATAGCGCCACTGGACAAGGCAGGCTTCAGCAGGTTGGACGCATCCAGCGTGCCGCCTGATGCTGCACCAGCGCCAATCAGGGTGTGAATCTCGTCGATGAAGAGAATCGACTTAGGGCTTTCCTTGAGCTGTTTGAGCACGCCCTTAAGGCGCTGCTCAAAGTCGCCCCGGTACTTGGTGCCAGCCAGTAAAGCGCCCATGTCCAGCGAGTACACAGTGGCGTCGGCCAGAACCTCCGGCACATCGCCCTCGGTGATGCGCCAAGCCAAGCCTTCAGCAATGGCTGTCTTCCCGACACCGGCCTCACCCACCAAAAGCGGGTTGTTCTTGCGACGGCGACAGAGAACCTGGATGACGCGCTCCACTTCGTGATCGCGACCGATGAGCGGGTCGATCTTGCCGTCCTTCGCCAGTTGATTCAAATTGGCTGTGAACTGCTCCAGCGGCGAGCCTTTGCCCTCCCCGCCATCATCTTTCTCGGCTTCTTGTGGGTTGCTGCCCTCTGGGTTGCCTTTGGCGGGTTCTGGTGGATCGGACTTTTTGATGCCGTGAGCGATGAAATTCACGACATCCAGGCGCGTCACACCCTGCTGATGCAAGTAGTAGACAGCGTGGGAGTCCTTTTCCCCGAAGATAGCGACCAAAACATTGGCGCCTGTCACTTCCTTTTTGCCACCACCTGTGCTTTGCACATGCATGATGGCGCGCTGGATGACGCGCTGAAAGCCCAGCGTCGGTTGGGTATCAACCTCTTCAGCCCCCCCCACGGTGGGCGTGTTTTCGCGAATGAAGGCCACCAGGCTCTTGCGTAGCTCTTCAATATTGGCTGCGCAGGCTCTCAGCACTTCTGCGGCGGACGGGTTATCCAGCAAGGCAAGCAGCAAGTGCTCCACCGTGATGAACTCATGTCGCTGCTGGCGTGCCTCGACAAACGCCATGTGCAGGCTGACTTCAAGTTCTTGGGCAATCATGCGGCCTCCATAATGCATTGAAGCGGGTGTCCGGATCGTCGGGCTGCAGCGAGCACAAGCTCGACTTTCGTTGCCGCAACATCCTTGGTAAATACTCCACACACGCCTCGACCGTCGTGGTGAATCTTTAACATGATCTGGGTTGCAGCGTCGAGATCGAGCCTAAAGTATTCCTGCAACACCATCACCACGAACTCCATCGGGGTGAAGTCATCATTCAGCATGACCACTTGGTACATGCGAGGTGGTTTGGTACGGGCGGCCTTGCGCTCCGCCACGACCGACCCTTGACCATCGTCCGGCCGAGGTACGGACGGCGGCGTCGGGGGTTTAGAGGGGGGATTTGAGGGCATTAATTGAGTATAGCCATTCAGCTAAAGGCAGATGGGCACCCTTGCATCGTCCCCTTGCTGCGCATGTGCCCTATTGCAGAAAAACACCAATGACACCCCTCTTTTCACTGCATTACCAAGAAATGGAGCGGCATGAAGCCAGTGGCGATTGACAGGCATTGGCGGAGACCAAGACAATGCACTTCATAAGCCAAAAAGGCATCAGGAGGAAACTTTTATGGACGCTGTCGGTATCGTCAAATGGTTCAATGACGCCAAAGGGTTTGGCTTTATCGAACCTGATGGGGGGGGGAGCGATGTTTTCGCTCATTTTTCCGCCATTCAAATGGAAGGGTTTCGAACCCTGAAGCAGGGGTCGAAGGTTCGGTACGAGCTTGTCGATGGCCCTAAGGGTCGTCTCGCCCAGAATATTCGTCCCGAGCAAATGGCCACTGACGCAGAGCCTACAGCTTCTGCATCAGCAACCGCGTCAACCGCGACTCCCGAGTAAAGTCGCGCCACCTGCAGTGGGCCCGCTTTGCGGGCCCCGCTGTGTTTTCACGAGGCGGCGACTTACATGTGGTCGATCATTACCTGCCCGAAACCCGAGCAGGACACCTGCGTTGCGCCCTCCAACAGGCGCGCAAAGTCATAGGTGACATGCTTTGACGCAATGGCCCGCTCCATGGAGACGATGATGAGATCAGCAGCCTGCTTCCAGCCCATGTGGCGCAACATCATCTCGGCAGACAGGATCGCTGAGCCTGGATTGACGTAATCCTTACCGGCGTACTTCGGCGCTGTACCATGGGTTGCCTCAAAGCAGGCCACTGAATCTGAGAGATTTGCGCCAGGCGCGATGCCGATGCCTCCAACCTGAGCCGCCAAGGCGTCAGAGATGTAGTCACCGTTGAGGTTCAGGGTGGCAATCACGGAGTATTCCGCCGGGCGCATCAGAATCTGCTGCAAAAAGGCATCTGCGATCGAGTCCTTGATCACGATGTGTTTGCCCGTCCTTGGACTCTTCACACGGCACCACGGTCCCCCGTCAATCAACTCGCCACCAAACTCTCTCTGGGCCAAGCCATAGGCCCAGTCTCTGAAACCACCCTCGGTGTACTTCATGATGTTGCCCTTGTGAACAATGGTCACGCTGGGCTTGTCATTGTCAATGGCGTACTGAATCGCTTTGCGCACCAGGCGCTCTGTTCCCTGTTGAGACACAGGCTTGATGCCAATGCCAGACGTTTCCGGGAAACGGATCTTCGTCACTCCCATTTCGTCTCGCAAGAAAGCGATTAGCTTTTGCGCCTTCTCACTCCGCGCCTCGTACTCAATCCCTGCATAGATGTCTTCCGAGTTCTCGCGGAAGATGACCATATTGGTTTTCTCCGGCGACTTCAGCGGCGAGGGCACACCCTTAAAGTACTGCACAGGCCGCAAGCACACATAGAGGTCTAACTCCTGCCGCAGGGCAACGTTCAGCGATCGGATGCCGCCACCGACCGGAGTAGTCAGAGGCCCCTTGATCGACACCACGTAGTCTTTGAGCACAGCCAATGTCTCGGCGGGCAACCAGACGTCTGGCCCATAGATTCGGGTCGACTTCTCGCCTGCGTAGATCTCCATCCAACAAATCTGGCGCTGGCCATCGTAGGCCTTGGCCACCGCAGCATCGACCACCTTGATCATTACCGGCGTGATGTCGATGCCTACTCCATCCCCTTCGATGAACGGAATGATGGGGTTGGGTGGGACATTGAGCGAGAAATCCGAATTCACAGAAATCGGTGCTCCGGCTTCGGGGACCTTGATGTGCTGATACATGTTTGAATGAACTCCTAAGAAGAATGCCGGTTGACTCTACGCACACCGCAGCAGCGAAATGGTGCTCGATTCACCACTCAACACCAACGTTAAGACACACAAAAGGCCCAAACTTGAGCCCAAAGTCCGTGTCCTAAGGCCCACACTGAAGACGCAGCCAATAAGGCCCCGGCGAAACGAGTCAAGCCGCGCTGCAACTGAACGCCTCCAACTGAGCTGCTTCCCTGCGCGGCCATTTTGCGCCAGAGATGCGGACCAAGTCCAAGTGCAGGCGAAGAGCCGAGTGCAAATGCAGCCATCACTGCGCCGCCACCCAGCGGGCCGTTCGCCAGCGCTGCAATCAGCAATGCAGAGTGTAGGAGTCCGCAGGGCCAAGCGAACCATGCAAACCCAGCAGCGGCAGACTTCATCGGTCCCGCAATGGGCCGCCAGGATGAGGCTACTCCTTGGCTGCGGTTCGGCGTGGTTCGGCCTAAACGATCTAGCCAAGTGGGCTGCTCTCCGCGCCACAGCAGCCACAGCCCCAACCCTAAGCCCGCCATGTGCGCCAACGTCCAAAGGGGTCGCAAAGCAGGGCTCCATTGGCTGAGCTGGGCTAAGAGCGCCACACTGCCGGCAGCCACCGCACCTGCAGCGGCATAACCAAGCAAGCGGCCCAAATGAAATCCGCCCCATGCTGAAGCACGACCGGCACCACAGGCTTGCACAGCAGCCGTGCTGGCTGGGCCGCACATCACAATGCAGTGAAGCGAACCTGCCAAGCCCATGAACAGGGCGCTGAGTATAAGAGTGGCTGTCACCCCTAGATGATGCGCGAAAACTTCTCGCGAACTCGATCGGCCTGCAAGTGCTTGTCAAAAATCATCGCGATGGCCCGCACAAAGAACCAGCCTTGCGCCGTGACTTGGATGGCTCCGGGCTCCATCGAGACCAAACCCATTTCGATGAAGGGAGTCAACCGGTCTAGCTCGGCCTGAAAATACTCCGATACTTTGAGCAAGTGGGCCAGCTCCAGCGATTCGTACTCCAATCGCCCCTGACACATCAAGGCCATGATGACCGCCCGTCGAAGCTGATCATCGCGGGTGAGGGCAAGCCCCCTCACCACTGGAAAGCGCCCCTGTCGAACGGCGTCGTAATACTCGGGCAGTGTCTTGGCATTCTGACTGTAGGTGGCCCCCATACGGCCAATTGAAGAGACTCCCAGCCCAATGAGGTCACAGTCAGCGTGGGTGCTGTAGCCCTGAAAGTTGCGATGCAAGCGCCCTTGCCGCTTCGCATTGGCCAAGCTGTCGTTCGGCAGAGCAAAGTGATCCATGCCGATGTAGACATAGCTTTGTGCCAAGAACCCTGAGATCGCGCCTTGAAGCATGGCCACACGATTCTCCGGCGCAGGAAGCTGTTCAGCATGGATGCGCCGCTGTGGCTTGAACCGCGCAGGCAAGTGCGCGTATGCGTAGAGCGCTACTCGATCCGGTCGCATCTCTCCGATTTGGGAGATAGTTCGCGCAAAGCCTTCCGGAGTTTGCTGGGGCAAGCCGTATATCAAGTCGACATTGATGGACTCAAAGCCCAGCGCTCTGGCGTCCAACATCAGGGCTTGGATGCTCTCGACGGACTGAACCCGATGAACCGCCTTTTGAACGAGTGGATCGAGATCCTGAACCCCAAAGCTGATCCGATTGAACCCCATTGCCTTCAGGGCTCCCAATCGTTCGGTGTTGGCAGTCCGCGGATCCACTTCAATGGACACTTCCGCTCCAGGCACCAGCTTGAACGCAGCCCCCAAGGAGGCCATCACTCGGCGCAGTTCGTCATCGCTGAGATAGGTTGGTGAGCCGCCTCCAAAGTGAAGCTGCGTGACTGATGGGTGCTCTTCCAGCGCACGACGATGC
This sequence comes from Ideonella sp., assembly GCA_034520165.1. Taxonomy (GTDB): domain Bacteria; phylum Pseudomonadota; class Gammaproteobacteria; order Burkholderiales; family Burkholderiaceae_C; genus Ideonella. The sequence continues at coordinate 885 of JAXHNT010000048.1, read as the reverse complement.
AAGGCGATCTCCGCCTCAAGAACATCAATGTACTCAGCACCTCGCTCGTGATGCTTGGTGATGACCTTGTTGCATGCGCAGTAGTAGCACACCGACTCACAAAAGGGGATGTGTACATAGACGGACAACGGCTTGCGCCCTCCAACGGTGGCCCCCTGTGCCCGCTGCTGCAGGGCTTGGAGGTACTCCGCTTCGCCGAACGCTTCAACAAATCGATCGGCAGTGGGATAGGAGGTGTAGCGCGGCCCAGGCACATCGAAGCGGCGCAGCAGGTTGACGGGGAGGTGTGAGTCGGCAGAGCTGCCGCTTTCTAGGACAATGGCTTGCATGGGTGGATCGTGCCAAAACGCCGTGCTGCAGGCTTGATCTGCCTCAAGCCTTCATCGTGCACCAAGCCAAAGAATTCGCACCAACCCCAAACCCCCCTCAATGATCAAGGCTGCACTTTGGGATGCCCCCCTTGAGCGCCATAATCTCCAGCATGACTGAAGCCTCAAACGCCCTGAAGACTGACGCCTTCAAAGTTGCCTGCTCTAGCTGTAACCTGCGAGAGCTTTGTCTACCAGTTGGGCTTGACAAGCCTGACCTAGACAGACTCGATACTTTGGTCTCCGCGCGCCGCAGCATTGCCCGGGGTGACACCCTCTTCAGGGCCGGCGACGCTTTCGAATCCCTGTATGCCGTGCGAACAGGCTTTTTCAAGACCTGTGTCTCCTCGGAGGACGGTCGAGACCAAGTCACCGGCTTCCAGATGGCCGGAGAGTTGCTAGGCTTGGACGGTATCAGTGCAGATCGACACTCGTGCGGTAAGCGTCCGGTCACACCACCTTGACAGCCGAGGCGGGTATCAGCCGGGCAGACTCCAGCGGTGCGGCAACAACTCGT
>JAXHNT010000080.1:0-14351 GCA_034520165.1 Ideonella sp. | reverse complement strand
TGAAACCAGCGGGGCAGGCGCACCGTGCCTACAATGCCCGGAGATACCAACGCAACAGGCAGGCCTGCCTGGGCCCTGACTCACGAGAGGATTCTGAATGATACATACCTTGCCCCCGCTGCCCTTTGGTCTGGACGATCTGGCGCCCCACATGGACGCGAAACCTGGAGTATCACCACGGCAAGCACCACAACGCTTATTTGACCAACTTGAATAACCTGACCCTCGGCACAGAGTTCGAAAACGCTGCGTTGGAGGACATCATTCGCAAGTCTTCGGGTGGCGTCTACAACAACTCCGCGCAAATCTGGAACCACACCTTCTTCTGGAACTGCTTGAAGGCAGGCGGCGGTGGTGAGCCCAGCGGTGCTTTGGCGGCTGCCATCAATGCCAAGTGGGGTTCTTACGCCGCATTCAAAGAAGCCTTCACCAAGAGTGCGGTGGGTAACTTCGGTTCGGCTTGGACCTGGCTGGTCAAGAAGGCCGACGGCAGCGTGGATATCGTGAACATGGGCGCCGCAGGCACCCCTCTGACCACGGGCGACACGGCCTTATTGACCATCGATGTCTGGGAGCACGCCTACTACATCGACCACCGCAATCTGCGCCCGCGCTTTGTCGAAACCTTTTTCGCGAGCTTGGTGAACTGGTCCTTTGCTGAGGCCAATTTCGGCTGACTGTAGAGCGCTACGAACGGGTCTTGTCACGAGGCCACCTGGGGTCAACCTGAGCCCAGGTGGCCTTTTTCCTTTGGTAACCTCGACCCACAGATCTGACATTCATTGCACAAGGTTGAGGTATGCGCATCCTGCTGGTTGAAGACGATCCTGCGCTGAGCATGGGGGTGACGCGAGGGCTTAGCCAAGAGGGTTGGCAGGTTGATGGCTTGAGTGATGGCGAGCAAGCCATGTCGGCTGGGCTGCTAGGCCATTACGATTTATGCATTCTTGATCTTGGATTGCCGCGTCGGGATGGCATGGAGGTGCTGCGTCATTGGCGCGCAAAGGGCGCCCGCATGCCCGTGCTGCTCCTGACGGCGCGAGACGAGTTGCGCGATCGCGTGCAAGGCCTGGATGCTGGGGCGGACGATTACTTGGTGAAGCCCTTTGATCTTCCTGAGTTGCTGGCTCGGATTCGAGCCTTGAAGCGTCGAAGTGAAGGGCGCATTGAGGAATGCTTGGCCCTGGGCGAATTGCGGCTGGACGTCTCGCACCGAGAACTGTTGCACCATGGTGAGCGAGTGGCCCTGAGCCCGCGTGAGTTGGCTCTGACCGAGATGCTGATGCAAAAAGCCGGGCGAGTAGTTTCCAAGGAGTCCATCGTCACCAAGCTTTCAAGCTGGGAGGCCGACTTCAGCGAGAACTCGGTCGAAGTCTACGTCCACCGCCTTCGTAAACGCTTTGCCGATTTGGGGGTTGTGATCCGAACCGTACGCGGATTTGGCTACGTCATGGAAGCGGCCGATCCTGCCGGCAGTGAAAGCAGCCCCGCAGGCGAACCGTGAGCGCTCGGCCCTACGGTGCCAGCATCCGCAGCAAATTGTTGTGGCCGCTGCTTTGGGTTTGGGTATTGGGTTTGGCGGCCGCGATCTTGGGCGCCTATTGGCTGGCACGAACCAGTGCCAATGCAGCTTTCGATCGGGGTCTGCAGGATGAAGCCACCGCCTTGGCGGCCAAAGTGACTTGGTCAGACAGGGGGCCACTGCTTGACTTAAGCCGCCAGACCATGGAGCTGCTGACCTGGGATGGCGATGATCGAAACAGCTTTGTGATGGTTGATGCTGACGGCAATCCCTTAGCCGGTGACGGTACCGTGCCTGTGCCTCCCCATTTGGTTCGTCGCAGCAGCTTTGCCCAGCCGGTGCTGTTCGATGCCAGTTTTGACGGTGAGCCCGTCCGTGGCGTGGTGTTCTCCGTGACCTCGCCGATGCTTGATCGAGTGGTGGCCGTGGTCGTGGTTGAAACCACCAGGCGGCGTGTGGAGTTGATGCGTGACATCCAACTCTCTATTGTGTCGCCGGCTTTGGCGCTGGGTTTGGTGACCCTGCTGCTCATTCATTGGGGGATTGGTCGGGGTCTGCATGCCTTGAAGGAGGTTGCGCAGGTCGTGGCTCGCCGGGAAGCTCAGGACTGGCGGCCTTTGTCCTTGGTTCAGGTGCCGAAGGAGGCGGTCCCCCTTATTGAGCGCATCAATACCTTGTTGGTCGACATGGAGCAGTCCAGCTTGTTGCAGCGGCGGTTTGTGGCCGACGCAGCACATCAACTCAGAACACCTGTGGCTGGCATCAGGGTATTGTCTCAAGCCTTGAGTCAAGAGTTGGCGGTCTCCGCTCCCTCGGCTCATGACGAAGCCCCCGAGTGGCAAGCCCTGCTGGTGCAATTGGGTCATTCCACAGATCATCTCTCGCGCCTGATCGGGCAACTGTTGAGCTTGGCGCGCTCAGAGACGGCGCTGTCAATGGACGCAGAGCAAGAGACCTTAGACTTGGTTCCCCTGGTGCGAGAGTCCGCTGAGCCGATGGTCCTCAGGAGCCTGAGGGAGGGCCGCAGCATTGTTTTGGAGGCACCAGATCAGCCCGTGTTTGCCCGGGCGCATGCACTGTGGCTGGGTGAAGTCATTGTGAATCTGCTGGACAACGCGCTGCGATATGGGGGCGAACACATCGTTGTTCGCATTGCCGCAAGGCCGGGTGGCGGTGGGGTCATCACGGTAGACGACGACGGACAAGGCGTGACCCAAGAGCAGTTGGCTCGATTGTTTGAGCCTTTTTGGCGCGGTGAGCGCGCCGACCTACGAAACGACGGTGGAACTGGCCTCGGCCTAGCCATCGCGCGCGAAATCATCTTGCGACTGGGCGGCCAGATGGAGGCCGTGAGTCGGCCGCAGGTGGCTGGGATGCGCTTTGTGATGACGCTGGGTCCCTGAACGCGTTTCCTTCAGCGGAAAAGGGGGCCTTTCAACTTGAAGCCTGGCTTGATCCCACGCTTGGCAAACCAGCCCTGGTTCATTTCAAGGACAAAGCGCACCGGCTTGGCCGAGCAGTGTGAGATCTCTGTTTGAGGGTTCATATCCTCGATGTTAACCACGGTGCCGTCATCGGCAACAAAGGCCGTCGACAAGGGCAAATAGGTGTTGCGCATCCAAAAACACTGAGTCGCAGGCTCTTCGAAGACAAAAATCATGCCTTCGTGAGCGGCCATTTGCTTGCGGAACATCAGCCCAATTTCTCGTTCGCGCGGCGTCTTGGCGACCTCTGCAACGATGTTGTGCATGCCTGCACTGAGCTGTACTTTGGTCTCTATGCGCTGTGCTTGGCCCTGTGCATGTGTTGGAAGCGCGACTTGCAGGGCCATGGAGAGCACCATCGCCGCGCGAAACAGTTGTTTCTTGATCAATGTCATGTCGTAAACCCGAAGATGCGGATAGATTGCCGAACGTTTTGCCGCACCTTGCGGCCTACGCCTCAGCATGACCGCCACTGTAGCTGCCTCACGCCCTGCCTCCTTGGAGGTGCTCGACGACCCTGTTGAGCAACAGCGCTTTACCCGTTGGGTCGAGTGCGCTGATGGCTCTCGCGTTGCCGACTCCGCCTTTGCATTGTCCGGCATGTATTGCGCTGCGTGTGCGGGCCAGATCGAATCTGCACTGCTGCAGGTCGAGGGGGTGATTGAGGCCAGAGTCAGTGCATCGGCGCATTCGGCACAGGTGCGTTGGGATCCAAGGCGCACCGCGCCCTCCACTTTGATCTTGGCGGTGCGGGGTGCGGGCTACGATGCCGTGCCTGACACCGCTGCGTCGGCGCGAGAGCTGCGGCGCACTGAGCGGCGCAAGGCGCTGTGGCGCTTGTTTGTGGCCAGCTTTTGTGCGATGCAAGTCATGATGTTTGCCACCCCCAGTTATGTGGCGCAGGGGGCCGAGCTCGCGGATGACATGAGGCAATTGCTGAATTGGGGAAGCTGGCTGGTTTCCTTACCAGTGATGCTTTTCTCCGCAGGCCCATTTTTTCGCGGCGCTTGGCACAGTCTCAAAAATCGCAAGATCGGTATGGACGTTCCGGTCAGCTTGGGCATTCTGGTCACGTTCATCGCCAGCAGTGGAGCGACCTTCTCGCCGGATGGCATGTTTGGGCATGAGGTCTACTTCGACTCACTGACCATGTTTGTGGCCTTCTTGCTGGGTGGTCGCTTTGTGGAGTTGATGGCCCGTCACCGCGCTGCCGAATCGCTGGAGGCTGCGCTGGCAGCCATGCCCGAGTCGGCCTGCAGGCTTCTGGAAGATGGGACCGAGGAGACTGTCAGCCTTCAACGCCTTCGGGTTGGAGACAGGGTCAGGGTCGCCATGGGCGCCGCTTTCCCAGCAGATGGGCGATTGGAGTTAGGGGCCACGGAGGCCGATGAATCCGTCTTGACGGGTGAATCACGCCCAACACCTAAGAAAGTTGGCGACGACCTGGTCGGCGGCAGCGTCAACCTGTCAAGCCCCGTCATCATGCGTGTAGAGCGTGTGGGTGCCGAGACGCGCTTTGAGGCGATCGTCGCGATGATGCGTGATGCCCTCATGCAGCGCCCCGCCATGGCACGGTGGGCTGATGCTTGGGCGGCGCCGTTCTTGTGGGTGGTTTTGGTCCTCGCGGCCGGGGCGGCGGCAGCCTGGTCGGTCATCGACCCATCGAGGGCCGTCTGGGTGGCGGTCTCGGTTTTGATCGTGACCTGCCCGTGCGCGTTGTCGCTTGCCGCGCCAGCAGCCATTACGGCGGCCGCTGGGAATTTGGCTCGACGCGGCGTGATGGTGCAGCGCCTGGATGGCATAGAGGCCATGTCCCGAGTGCAGCATCTCTTTTTGGACAAGACAGGAACCCTGACGGAAGAAAGGCCCTGTCGCAGCGGGGTCTGGGCTTCGCCCGCCGCAGCCATCGACCGCCTTGGGCCTGCGGCGAGTGCATTGGCGAAGTGGTCCTCCCATCCTCTCTCCAGGGCTTTGGCTGATGATACTGCTTGGCTTGAGGACGCCGAGCATGCGAGTTGGCATGAGGTGACGGAGTCCCCCGGCCAAGGGCTGCAGGCGTCGGACTCTCAAGGTCAGCTTTGGCGCCTCGGAGCTTTCGCCTGGGTGGCGCCTCAAGCAGGTCGACCTGCTTGGGCAGTGCCCCATGATGGGTTGGAGGTCTGGCTGAGTTGCGAGGAGCAAGGTGTTTGGCAGCCGCTGTTGTGCATCGTTTTCGATGAGCAACTGCGACCTGACGCTGCCGCTGCCGTCAAGGATTTGATGCAGGCCAACATCAAGCTGACCCTGCTGAGCGGAGACCGACCGCAACGCGCATGGCAACTGGCCAATCAGTTGGGTATCAAGCATGTGGTCGCATCGGCAAAGCCTGAAGACAAGCTTGCTGCCGTTGCCGCCGCTCAGGCCTCCGGTGAGTTTGTCGGAATGCTAGGAGACGGCGTGAACGACGCGCCGGTGCTGGGGCTTGCCGATGTCTCGCTGGCCATGGGGCAGGGGGCCTTGGTGTCGCGTGTCCATGCTGATGCGGTGGTGGTTTCAAACAGCCTTTCCGACGTCGTGCATGCCCACCGGCTGTCCAAACGGACGGTAGGCATTGTTCGGCAGAACCTGATCTGGGCAGCCACCTACAACGGAACCTGCATTCCTTTGGCGCTGATGGGTTATCTGCCACCTTGGGCGGCAGGACTGGGCATGGCACTGAGCTCCCTGGCGGTGATCGGCAATGCGCTCCGACTCAGAGCATCACCTCCCCATAAAGGTGCGTAATGGACATCCTTTTCTTGTTGATCCCGCTGTCTGCCGTATTGATATTGGCCATCATCGGCGTTTTCGGGTGGGCGCTTAACAAGGGTCAGTTTGACGATTTGGAGAGAGAAGGTGAGCGAATCCTGCAACAGGAGCCACCTGCGGTTGACGTCGATCAAGCGTGATGTCAGTCAATTCCCAAACAATCGGGTTAGCGTCAGGAAATCTCTTGGAGAAGGAGGCCTTTAATGGCAAGTAGTTCAACACCGGTTCAACAACCGGTCTATTACGACACTGTGGTTCGACTGTTTTCAGTCGCTGCGGTGATCTACGGCATCGTCGGGATGCTGGTCGGTGTCATCATCGCAGCGCAGTTGGCTTGGCCAGAACTGAATTTCGGCATTCCCTACATCACCTATGGGCGTCTGCGTCCATTGCATACCAATGCGGTGATTTTTGCCTTTGGTGGTTGCGTGCTTTTCGCTACCAGCTATCACGTGGTGCAGCGCACCTGCCAGACCCGCCTGTTTGCGCCCGCCTTGGCCATGTTCCACTTCTGGGGGTGGAATCTGGTCATTGTGTTGGCCGTCATCACCTTGCCCCTGGGTATGACGTCCAGCAAGGAATATGCGGAGTTGGAGTGGCCGATTGACCTTTTGATCGCCGTGGTGTGGGTGGCCTATGCCGTGGTGTTTTTTGGCACGGTGGGTATTCGCAAGATTCGCCACATCTACGTCGCCAACTGGTTCTTCGGGGCTTTCATCTTGACGGTGGCTTTGCTGCACATCGTTAACAGCGCCGCGATTCCGGTGTCGCTCACCAAGAGCTACTCCGCCTATGCCGGGGTGCAAGACGCCATGGTGCAATGGTGGTACGGCCACAATGCGGTGGGCTTCTTCCTGACCGCCGGCTTCCTGGGCATCATGTACTACTACATTCCCAAGCAGGCTGAGCGTCCGGTGTACTCATATCGCCTGTCGATCGTGCACTTCTGGGCCTTGATCTTCACCTACATGTGGGCGGGCCCGCACCACTTGCATTACACGGCCTTGCCGGACTGGACCCAGTCAGTGGGCATGATCTTCTCACTGGTGCTGCTGGCGCCGAGCTGGGGCGGCATGATCAACGGCATCATGACCTTGTCGGGCGCATGGCACAAACTGCGCGACGACCCGATCTTGAAGTTCCTGATCGTCTCGCTGTCCTTCTATGGCATGTCGACCTTTGAAGGCCCGATGATGTCCATCAAGACGGTGAATGCCTTGTCGCACTACACCGACTGGACCGTGGGCCATGTGCACTCCGGTGCGCTGGGCTGGGTGGGCATGGTGTCGATTGGCGCGCTCTACCACCTGATCCCGCGCATGTTTGGTCGCACCTCTATGTTCAGCACCCGTGCGATCGAGTTGCACTTCTGGCTGGCCACGATCGGCATCGTGCTCTACATCGCAGCGATGTGGATCGCGGGAGTGATGCAGGGCCTGATGTGGCGTGCGGTCAACCCAGACGGCACCCTGGTTTACAGCTTTGTTGAGAGCGTCAAGGCCACCTATCCGTTCTACGTGATCCGTGTTTTGGGTGGTGTGCTGTACTTGACGGGCATGTTCATCATGCTGTGGAACGTCATCCAGACCATTCGCAATGGCAAGGCTGCCCCGGTGGCTGTGCCTGCCGTCCTGGCGCACGCCTGAGTCAAGAATAAGGAGCAGCTCAATGGCTCAACATAAAGATACTGGTCACCAAAGAATTGAGACCAACAATTTTTTGATGATCGTCCTGATCCTGATCACAGTTGCAATTGGCGGCTTGGTGGAGATCGTCCCGCTGTTTTTCCAACGCTCTACTACCCAGCCTGTGGAGGGCCTGAAGCCCTATACAGCGCTTCAGTTGGCAGGGCGCGATGTTTTTATCCGCGAGGGTTGCGTCGGATGCCACTCTCAAATGGTTCGCCCTTTCCGCGCGGAAACCTTGCGCTACGGTCCACATTCTGTGGCGGGCGAGTTTATCTATGACTATCCGTTCCTCTGGGGCTCCAAGCGCACAGGGCCTGACCTGCATCGCGTAGGCGGTCGTTACAGCGATGAGTGGCATCGTGTTCACCTCAATAACCCGCGCGATGTGGTCCCAGAGTCCAATATGCCAGCGTATCCATGGCTGCAAACCGACATGGTGAACCCATCTGAAATGCCTCCAAAGCTCAAGGCACTGCGGGTGCTGGGCGTTCCTTACTCTGACGAAGAGATCGCTAAAGCGGCTGACGATGTCAAGGGCAAGAGTGAGATGGATGCATTGATTGCTTATCTGCAAGTGCTTGGCACTGCTCGCAAGTAATCTGGAGAAACGCCATGGAAATCGATGTCAATACCGCTCGTAGCGTGGTGACGGTGCTCTGCTTTGCACTCTTCATCATTTTGACGGTCTGGGTGTATCGCGGTCACCGCAAGGCAGCCTTCGATGAGGCTGCTCAGTTGCCCTTCACCGGTGAAGATGTTCCTGGCGATAGCGCCAAGAGCCAATGACACAACAAGTGTGCGACGACCCCGGGTCGCATCGCGCTTGTACAGGAGTGATTCATGAGTGATTTTTTGAGTAACGGCTGGTCACTGTACGTGGCTGCCGTCGTGATCGGCGGTCTGCTGTTCTGCTTGTTGATGCTAGTTATTGCCAGCAAGCGTACGGTGATGGCCAATGACAACACGACTGGCCATGTCTGGGATGAAGACCTGAGGGAGATGAATAACCCTCTGCCACGCTGGTGGATGGGTTTGTTTGTTCTAACAGTGGTCTTCGCTGGAATCTATTTGGCCATATACCCAGGCTTGGGATCGAACGAGGGTACTCTCAAGTGGAGTTCTGTGGGGCAGTTGGAGGCCGAGCACAACAAGGCGCGCAAAGCCATGGAGTCGGTGTACGCCGAGTTTTCCAACAAAACGCCTGAGCAATTGGGTAAAGACCCCAAAGCCATGGCCATTGGAGAGCGCTTGTTTGTCAACAACTGTGCACAGTGCCATGGTGCTGATGCACGAGGCAGCAAGACCTTTCCGAACTTGACCGATGCTGATTGGCTGGGTGGCAGTGATGCAGAGTACGTTCACAAGACGATTGCAGAGGGGCGTACAGGCGTGATGCCGCCAATGGGGGCCGCCGTCGGGACAGCAGAAGACGTCAAGAACGTGGCCCAGTATGTTTTGAGCTTGTCCAACAGTGCGCACAACTCGGTGGCCGCTCAGCTCGGCAAAACCAAGTTTGGTGCCTGCGCAGCTTGCCATGGCGCTACCGGTGCCGGGAACCCGGCTTTGGGTGCGCCAAACCTGACCGATAAGATATGGCTCCATGGCTGGGGTGAGGCGGCGATCATCAAGATCGTCAATGAAGGCAAGACCAATGTCATGCCTCCTCAGGGCTCGCGCTTTACCCCGGAGCAGATGAAAGTCTTGACGGCCTACGTTTTGAATTTGTCCCAGCGCACGACGGCTGGCGCTCAGTAAGTTAGATTCTCTTTATGAGCGATAAGTCAGCCCCCCCAATGTCAGCAAGTTCTGCTGCGCAAACTCCGGAAGACGACAGTACGGGGGCAGTCGTATCGCTTTACCAGAAGCAGAAGAAGATCTATACCAGAGCGGTGAGCGGTTGGTTTTCAGCTTGGCGCTGGGCTCTGGTGTGGATCACTCAGCTTGTGTTTTATGGTTTGCCTTGGCTGACTTGGAATGACCGCCAGGCTGTTCTTTTTGATCTGGTCTCAAGGCGGTTCTACATTTTTGGACTTATCCTGTACCCGCAGGACCTGATCTATCTGTCCGCTTTGCTGATGATCTCGGCGTACGGGCTGTTCTTGTTCACTGCGGTTGCTGGGCGGCTTTGGTGCGGATACGCTTGCCCTCAAACGGTCTATACCGAGATCTTCATGTGGTTTGAGCACCGCATTGAAGGTGATCGTGCCGAGCGCATGAGGCGAGACTCGGGAGCTTGGACTTTTGAACGGTTCTGGCGCAAGTCGACGACTCAATTGGTATGGGTGACTTTCGCCTTATGGACGGGTTTCACGTTCGTCGGTTACTTCACGCCTATCAAGGTATTGGCAGTTCAGGCGCTCTCTTTGGGTTTTGGCCCTTGGGAATGGTTTTGGATACTGTTCTATTCCTTCGCCACTTACGGCAATGCCGGGTACATGAGAGAGCAAGTCTGCAAGTACATGTGCCCTTACGCTCGATTCCAGAGCGTCATGTTTGACAAAGATACATTGATCATCAGCTACGACGAAGCTCGTGGTGAGCCGCGTGGGGCGCGTTCCAAAAAGGCGGACCCCAGCGCTCTTGGTTTAGGTTCGTGTATTGATTGCGGCTTGTGTGTTCAGGTATGTCCGACCGGCATTGATATTCGCAAAGGCTTGCAGTATGAATGCATAGGGTGTGCTGCATGCATTGATGTGTGCGATGGAATCATGGAGAAGATGGGTTATGCCCCAGGTTTGGTGCGATACGCTACCCAAAACGGTCTGACTCAAAACTTTACGCGCCAGCAAATCATTCAGAGAATATTAAGGCCGAGAGTCTTGGTGTACACCGGAATTCTCGTATTGATCTGCACGCTATTTGCCGTGAGTTTCTTTACCAGAGCCCCATTCCGTGTGGACGTTGTCCGTGATCGCTCGACCTTGGCGCGCATTGTCGACGAAGGCAAGGTTGAGAACGTGTATCGACTGCAGATCATGAATGCGGCCGAAAAGGAACAACGTTACCGAATCAAGGTCACGGGCATTGACGGCATCATGGTGCCAGTCGGGCCCGAGATCGCCGTGCAAGCTGCCGAGGCTCGTTGGGTCACGGTGTCAGCACAGATACCCTTCGACGTGGCTCAGCAAGTTGGACCAGGCGCCCACGTCATCCACTTTGAAGTTGAACGGCTGAAGGCTGATTCATCAGAGGAAGTCGTTATGCTTCAAGAGAAATCTACGTTCTTGGTGCCCCGATAAACTTTGCTCAACAGGAGTTTGACCATGCCCTCAGAGAATTCCCCAATCGAAACCCATAGCGATCAAAGCGAAGTTCCGCAGCCTTGGTGGCGCTACCCGATGGTGTGGCTGGTTGTTGGAGGACCCTTGGTGGTCGTCATCGCCAGCATTGCCACAGCAGTCGTCGCCATTCGAGGCGCCGATCCCGTCTTGACACCCGCAGAGATGGCCGCAGCCGCCAAAACGTCTGTGCAATCTGGGGCCCTCGCGCCTGCCGTTCAGGCACGCAATCACGCCGCAGCGCCAAAACCCTGAAGTCGGTTTGTACGCGCCGGACCTCTTCCAAGAAAGCTTTGTGCCATGAGCGCCTCCACCAGCCCTACAGTTCGGGTCCTATGCATTGCCTGGCCTGCCTTCCTGATGGCCGGAGTGCTGGAGATGCTGGTGTTCTCAGTCGTTGACCCTGCTGGACTGCATTGGTTTGGCGCGCAGCCCATAGAGTGGTCCACGACGGCTGTTTACACCGTTGCGTTCTTTGTCTTTTGGCTAGCAATATCCCTGGCCAGCGCATTGACGCAAGCCCTGACCACCACGCCGTCCGTGGATGAAAAAGGGCCTGTCGAAAGCAGCGCTCCACACCACTCTTAATGAGAAAAACTAGGCCTTGAGCTGGGCTTGCGAAGGGGTAGTGCGCCGCGCCGCTCGCCTAGGATCACGAGGAGGGCTAGCAATGAGCCCCGGCTCCGTTGATCAGTTGCTGCAAGCCTTCTTGGTGCAGGATCCGGATCTGCCTTTGCTTAACTTCTAGAAGGCCTTCTTCTTGAAACTTGGAGAAGGTTCGGCTGACTGTTTCGAGCTTCAATCCCAAGTAGCTCCCGATTTCTTCACGCGTCATCCGAAGTATCAGGGAAGACGAAGAGAATCCTCTGGCCTGCAAGCGCTGCGTCAAGTTAAGCAAAAAAGCCGCCAGACGTTCTTCCGCCCGCATGCTGCCCAGCAAGAGCATCACGCCATGATCTCGGACGATCTCTCGGCTCATGATCTTGTGAAACTGGTGCTGTAAATCTGTGAATTCCCGCGAAAGCGTTTCGAGTTGGCTGTACTGAATGACACAGACTTGCGAATCTTCCAAGGCGACTGCATCGCACGAGGTAAGCGTCCAGCCACCCCATCTTGAACGCCAGTCAAGCGCATAGCAGGCTCGTGCCCACCTCAACTCTCGGTGGACCCATGAGCACCAAACCCACAGATCAAGCATCCGACCACCGTCGCAGCCGTCGGACGTACAGCGCAGAATTCAAAGCCAAGGCAGTGACGGCGAGTCTGCGACCTGGCAATTCGCTCGCTGGCGTCGCCCATGCCAATGGCATCCACATCACCTTGCTGCGGCGCTGGGTGCGTGAATCCCAGATGCGCGCTGGCATTGACCTTCAGCGCCCGACGCCGTCCAAGCGGTCTGCGGCGGCCTTCCTCCCGCTGGAATTGCCCGCCCAGCGCACTGGGGCGGACATCCGTATCGAGCTGCGACGCGGGGCGACCTTGATCGCCGTGACCTGGCCTGCCGCAGCCGCTGCCGAGTGCGCGGCCTGGATGCGAGAGGTGTTGCGATGATCCGCATCGATGCCCTGTGGCTGGCCGCCCAGCCGATGGACATGCGCGCGGGTGCTGACCGCCTGATTGCGCGCGTGGTCGAGGTGTTCGGTGCTGCCCAGGCCCACCACGGCTACCTGTTTGCCAACGTCCGGGGCACGCGCATCAAGCTGGTGGTCCACGATGGCTTTGGCGTGTGGTGCGCCGGGCGTCAACTCAACCAGGGCCGTTTCGTGTGGCCACGCGCCACCGGCGAGGCGCTACCCGCACTCACGCAGGCGCAGTTTGAGGCGCTCGTGATGGGCCTGCCCTGGCAGCGGCTGGCGCACATGCAAACTATCACCCGCGTGTGATGGGATGTCCCTGCGCGCGCTCTGGGAAGACTGGCGCGCAGTGCAATCCGCAAATGCTCCAATGACATTGATCGTTATAGAACCCACAATGGACTCATGCTCAACGTGGACACGCTCAACACCCAAGACCTCAAGGGTCTGAGCAAGGCGGCTGTCACCGAACTGGCGAATGCCCTGATCGCGCGTTTGGCCGAGCAAGGCGATCAGCTCTTGGCCCAGCACGCTGCGATCCAATCCAAAGACGCCCACATCGCCCGCACGCGAGCGTGAGATCAACTTCAAGGCGGCGCAGCTCGAGCGCGTCACGTTTGAGCTCGCGCGGCTGAAGGCCTGGAAGTTCGGGGCCAAGACCGAGGCCATGAGCGCCGCACAGCGCCAACTGTTTGAGGACACACACGCGGAGGACGTGGCTGCCCTGGAAGCGCAGCTGCAAGCCCTGCAAGTCGGAACGGCAGAGCCCGCCGACAAAGCAGCAACCAAACGCCAGCCCAAGCGCGAGAAGCTGCCTGAGCACCTGCGGCGTGTGGAGCACCGCCACGAGCCCGAGAACACCACCTGCCCCACCCCCGACTGCGGCCAGCCGATGCAGCGCATCGGTGAGGACGTGAGCGAGCGCCTGGACGTGATCCCGGCCGAGTTCTACGTGCACCGTCACATCCGTGGCAAGTGGGCCTGCCCGTGCTGCGAGCGCTTGGTGCAAGAGCCCGTCGCCCCACAGATCATCGACAAGGGCGTGCCCACCGCTGGGCTGATCGCCCACACCCTGGTGGCGCACTTCCTGGATCACCTGCCGTACTACAGGCTCGAGCAGATCAATGCCCGCTCGGGCGTGCACACGCCGCGCTCCACACTGGCCTCATGGGCCGGGGCCGGTGGTGCCAGCCTGAGCCCGCTGTTTGAGGCGCACCGCGCCTTTGTGCTGGGTGCACCGGTGCTGCATGCGGACGAGACCACGGTCAAGCTGCTCAACCCTGGCGCGGGCAAGACCACCACCGCTTACGTCTGGGCCTATGCCCGAGGCGAACACGACGGCACGCCCGGTGTCATCTACGACTTCTGCACCGGCCGGGGGCCAAATTCCCTGCCGCCTTCCTGGCCCAATGGTCGGGGACGCTCACCTGCGACGACTACTCGGGCTACGACGCCGTCCATGCGCGCGACGGCTGCATCGAGGCGGGCTGCCTGGCTCACGCGCGACGCAAATTCGACGATCTGGTCGAGGCCAGCGCCAGCCCCATGGCCGCGCAGGCCATCCTGTACTTCGCCAGGATCTACCAACTCCGAGGGCCAGGCGCGCGAAATGGCTGTTGGGGATAGGCTGGGGCATCGTCGGCAGCACGTCCAACGGCTGTGGGAGAAGCTGCATGCCTGGTTGCGGCTTCGAGGGCGCGACCGCGTGCTGAACGGCTTGGCGACATTGCCGGGCTTGGCCTTCTGGCCCTTCCAGCCCGCACCGGTTGGCGAGCGCTGGGCAGCTTCCTGGAAGATGGTTGCGGTGAGCGTGGACAACAACCACATCGAGAACCTCATGCGGCCGTGGGCGATGGGACGCAAGGCGTGGCTCTTCGCCGGCAGCCAACTGGCGGGCCAGCGCGCTGCGATGGTGATGAGCCTGGTGCAGTCGGCCAAGCTGCATGGGCACGATCCGTGGGTCTACCTCAAGGACGTGCTCGAGCGACTGCTGGCTCATCCGAACAACACCGCATCGA
>JAXHNT010000042.1:0-11570 GCA_034520165.1 Ideonella sp. | reverse complement strand
AGCGTCCAGCCACCCCATCAAGAACGCCAGTCAGTTCGTGACAGAGCAGGCTCGTGCCCACCTCAACCCTCGGCGGACACATGAGCACCAAACCTTCAGATCAAGCATTCGACAAACGTCGCACCCGTCGGACCTACAGCGCAGCGTTCAAAGCCAAGGCGGTGGCGGCGAGCCTGCGGCCTGGCAACTCCCAGGCTGGCGTTGCCACTGCCAATGGCATCCACATCACCTTGCTGCGGCGCTGGGTGCGTGAATCCCAGATGCGCGCTGGCATTGACAACAAACGCCTGACGCCGTCAAAGCGGTCTGCGGCAGCGTTCCTCCCGATGGAATTGCCCGCTCAGCGCACTGGGGCGGACATCCGTATCGAGCTGCGACGCGGGGCGACCTTGATCGCCGTGACCTGGCCTGCCGCAGCCGCTGCCGAGTGCGCGGCCTGGATGCGAGAGGTGTTGCGATGATCCGCATCGATGCCCTGTGGCTGGCCGCCCAGCCGATGGACATGCGCGCGGGTGCTGACCGCCTGATTGCGCGCGTGGTCGAGGTGTTCGGTGCTGCCCAGGCCCACCACGGCTACCTGTTTGCCAACGTCAGGGGGACGCGCATCAAGCTGGTGGTCCACGATGGCTTTGGCGTGTGGTGCGCCGGGCGTCAACTCAACCAGGGCCGCTTCGTGTGGCCACGCGCCACCGGCGAGGCGCTACCAGCCCTCACGCAGGCGCAGTTTGATGCGCTCGTGATGGGCCTGCCCTGGCAGCGGCTGGCGCACATGCAAACTATCACCCGCGTGTGACGGGATGTCCCTGCGCGCGCTCTGGGAAGACTGACACGCAGGTCAATCCGCAGATGTTCTAGTGATATTGAACGTTATGAATATCATAATGGGCGCATGCTCAACGTGGACACGCTCAACACCCAAGACCTCAAGGGTCTGAGCAAGGCGGCTGTCACCGAACTGGCGAATGCCCTGATCGCGCGTTTGGCCGAGCAAGGCGATCAGCTCTTGGCCCAGCACGCTGCGATCCAATCCAAAGACGCCCACATCGCCCGCAGCGAGCGTGAGATCAACTTCAAGGCGGCGCAGCTCGAGCGCGTCACGTTTGAGCTCGCGCGGCTGAAGGCCTGGAAGTTCGGGGCCAAGACCGAGGCCATGAGCGCCGCACAGCGCCAACTGTTTGAGGACACTCACGCGGAGGACGTGGCTGCCCTGGAAGCGCAGCTGCAAGCCCTGCAAGTCGGAACGGCAGAGCCCGCCGACAAAGCAGCAACCAAACGCCAGCCCAAGCGCGAGAAGCTGCCTGAGCACCTGCGGCGTGTGGATCATCACCACGAGCCCGAGAACACCACCTGCCCCACCCCCGACTGCGGCCAGCCGATGCAGCGCATCGGTGAGGACGTGAGCGAGCGCCTGGACGTGATCCCGGCCGAGTTCTACGTGCACCGTCACATCCGTGGCAAGTGGGCCTGCCCGTGCTGCGAGCGCTTGGTGCAAGAGCCCGTCGCCCCACAGATCATCGACAAGGGCGTGCCCACCGCTGGGCTGATCGCCCACACCCTGGTGGCGCACTTCCTGGATCACCTGCCGTACTACAGGCTCGAGCAGATCAATGCCCGCTCGGGCGTGCACACGCCGCGCTCCACACTGGCCTCATGGGCCGGGGCCGGTGGTGCCAGCCTGAGCCCGCTGTTTGAGGCGCACCGCGCCTTTGTGCTGGGTGCACCGGTGCTGCATGCGGACGAGGCCACGGTCAAGCTGCTCAACCCCGGCGCGGGCAAGACCACCACCGCCTACATCTGGGCCTATGCCCGAGGCGAGCACGACGGCACACCCGGGGTCGTCTATGACTTCTGCACCGGCCGGGGGCCAAATTCCCTGCCGCCTTCCTGGCCCAATGGTCGGGGACGCTCACCTGCGACGACTACTCGGGCTACGACGCCGTCCATGCGCGCGACGGCTGCATCGAGGCGGGCTGCCTGGCTCACGCGCGACGCAAATTCGACGAGCTGGTCAAGGCCAACGCCAGCCCCGTCGCGGCGCAGGCCATCCAGTACTTGCCAGGATCTACCAGCTCGAGGGTCAGGCACGCGAAATGGCGGGTGGGGACAGGCTCAGGCATCGACAACAGCACATCCAGCCGCTGTGGGAGAAGCTGCACACCTGGATGAAGCTCGAGCGCGAACGCGTGCGGGACGGCAGCGGCGTTGCCGGCGCGCTGGACTACAGCCTGAAGCGCTGGCGGGCGCTGGGCCGCTTCCTGATCGACGGTGCGGTGAGCATCGACAACAACCACATCGAGAAACCTCATGCGCCCCTGGGCCATGGGTCGAAAAGCATGGCTGTTTGTGGGCAGCGAACTGGCGGGCCAACGCGCAGCCATGGTGATGAGCCTGCTGCAGTCAGCCAAGCTCAACAAACACGATCCGAGCCTCTACCTCAAGGACGTGCTCGAGCGCCTGCTGGCGCATCCCAACCACCGCATCGATGAGTTGTTGCCCCACCGCTGGACCAAGCCCGACTGAACCCCGCATCGGCTGTCAAGGTGGGGTGGCTGGACGCTTACAGTACAGCAGCACATCTGCCACCTTGTCCCCCACCTTTTCGTGGACGACGGCGTCGTCGCTCAGCGACGCACTTTGTTCGGGCGTGAGCCACTGAAACAGCTCCACCAGCTCAGCGGCTTCCACCACCAGCGCCATGGCCAGATTCTTGGGCGTGTGAAAAGGCTGCCAGTCCCGCTCTGCGGCGAACTGGCGCAAGGTGTTTTGAAGGGCGAGGAGGTCCATCAAGCATCACAGCGGCCAAGGCCGTTGTGTCGTGTTCAGAAGAAGGAGGCAGTGTGCCTCAGTAGGTGACGGGGCAGGTTTGGGGATCAGCGCCCGGGGCGACCGATGGGGGTGAGTCGAAGTCCGCGCCTGAGCCACGTTGTCTCTTTGTGGCCTCGTAGGCGGGCACTGCACACGAAGGTCTAAGGCCCAACTTAAACCAGCCTTCACGTGTTCCATGCACAAACCACTTTTGGAAGTGCGCCTCGCGCTTCTGTAGTGCCCTGGCAGCGTCTTCAATCACCCCCTCTGGCAACGACAGAACTTTGTCTTGGGTGTCGGGCCACATAAAGGTGAAAGAGTCGCTAGCGACTGTCATGAATGCGGAAGCTGTTCGCTCGCCTGTGGCGCCATTGATTCGAACTAGGCTCAAGGGGATCACCATCTGCGCATTGCCTCGCAGATTCGTCCACACGCTTGGACCTCTGACTGACTGATTGGTGCCAGCGTACTGGGTTTGCAGACGATCGGAAACCAAGACCAAATCGGTGCACTGGCACTCTTTGATCAGTGTAGGGATGTCCGCTTCCAAGCCTAGAACCTTCGAGGGAAAGAAGCTGCTGCCTTCCTTGTAAGTTTTTGGGGCTCGGTCCGCTATCCACTCAATCGGCATGGCGACCTGATGCACCTTTGTCCCAGGCTCAAGCTCCAACTCCCGTCGAAGGAGTTGGTAGACCGCTTCTTCGATGGCTTTGTCGCGGCGACCTGTTTCAGCGTATCTGTTGGAGAAAACCGTCAGACCGACACCCGTTAAATGAATGTTGTGCGGCGTCAACATCACAAGGCCGACGGTCCGCTCCGTGGCACTGCAAAGGGAGGCAACGCTAGCCAAGCAAAGGGCCATGATCGTCTGGGCAATTGGGAGAGGCATAGGTGGGTCGCTCGAGAAAGGTCTGCACTAGCCCAATAGTCTCCCACGCTTGCCACCACTCGACTTCGTCCCCGTGCAGTTAGGGGGATAACTCCCTCACCTGCGGCATGGGCAGCGCACCAATGGCTGAAGACACTGGGCTCATTCGATCACCCCGAGGTTCGACATGAGCACTTCAGCATCTTTGACTTGGCCTACTTCGCCACAATCCATTCCAGAGGCCGCACTGCGCGATGTGGTGGTGCGCTCTGTGGGCCGGGCCACCCCCGCCCTGGCGGCGGCGGTCGGCAAGGGCTTGGGCCTGCCGGTAGAGACGGTGGTGCGCGCGGTGTACCGCGCCCCAGCCACGCTGCTGCAGCGGGTGGCCCCGGAGTTGGCCGAGCGTCTGTGTACGCTGCTGAATGCCACCGGCCTGGAAGTGCAGGTGGTGCCCGAAGGGCAGGCCGTGGACGCCCCCCCACTGTGGGATGCCGCCGCGCATGTGCTGGACGCGGCCCGGGTGCATGAGGCGGCCGAGGCCTTAGCCCGCTTCACGGGCCTGTCCGCGGCGGCAGCGCAAGAAGCCCTGTTGACACCGCCGGGTGTGGTGCTCGGGGGCGTGAGCGCAGCCAGCATCGACGCGCTGAAAAGCACCTTGCCTGACGGTGTGGTGGAACTAGTAGCGGTGCTGCCTCAAGACAGCCGCTATGCCCTGCACCTGCTGCCCTGCGCCGAGATGGTGGCGCGGGGCGTGCTGGAAGACGTGCGCAAGCTGGGGCTAGAGCCCTTGGCGCGCGAGGGCATCATCGCGATTGACCTGGAGCACCGCACGGCTCAGGCCTTGTGGCAGCGTCACAGCCGCACCGGCGCACTGCGACTGATTCACACCGCATTCTTGCGCTACACCTTGAGCTTGCAAGGCCCGCTGCATACATTCAACCCGGCCCAAGCGGCACTGCTGGAAGAGCGAGCGGGGGTGCCCGCCGAGATGCTGCCGCACTTGTTGACGGCCTTGCCCGTGGGCCTGCATGAAGACGTTTCGCACACCGAGCTGCCCGGTCTGATGGCCGCCTATGCGGCGGTGGGCTTGCCCGTACAGGCAGACCTCAGCACCTTCAAGCGCTACACCTTGGAGCTGGCCCAGGCCCAAGACCGCGACGCCACCCAGCGCCTGCTGGTGCAGCAAGCCGCGTGGCCTGCAGGCCATCCCCTGCCCGCTCTGCCTTGCCACACCGCAGAGCCCCTCAGCCGCCCGCGCGCACGCCAATTGCAAGCACTGCTGGACGGCCTGGGCTGCGACGCTTACTTGGAGGACCACCATGGCTGAACCGACCCTGCATGCCCTGCACATTGCCATGGCCGAGAAGGGCAAGCAAGCCGCGCTGGCCCATCGCCATGACGAGGCCTTGCGGCTCTATCGAGACGCCATCCGCCTGGCCGTGTCGGCCAAGGCCCCCGAGGTCTTCTTTCGACACTACAGCCAGTGTGTGATGGAGAGCCTGGAATTGACGGGCCAATTGGATGAAGTGGCGCACTTCTGCCAAGAGGCCGCCGCGCACTACCGAGGCCTGGCGGTGGACTCGCCACTGCATCGCAAAGACCATGGCTCGCTGTTGGAGCGCTTGGGCGCGGTACGGCTCAAGCAAGGCGATGTGTCTGCGGCCCGGCTGGCGTTGGAACAAGCCACGGCCTTGGCCGGCAAAGGCGTGCTGCCCTTGGCTGAACAGTTGCTGACCTGGTTGCTGCGTGGCCTCACCTGCACCCCCGCCCAGGTGCTGCAGGCCCAGCGGCGACACCAGTACTTTGTGGTGCGCCCAGGCACGGTCAACGAGGCCCTGGCGCGCGTGGCACCGGCGGCACTGCCCAAGGGCTTGAACCCGCAGGCGGCATTCGCCTGAGCCCGCTTCCCCCCATCCACAACGCAGTGAAACACATCAAGGAGTGCCCTCATGGCCGACATTGAGAAGCTCAAACCCGGTGAAATCTTGGCGGACGCCAGCGTGGCGGATTTCATCTCGCGCCTAGGCTTGGGCATTGCCGAGGCCCAACGCGCCTTGGACGAAAACTCCATTGCCCAACTGGGTGAGTTTGTGCAGCCGCGCGAAGGCCTGGGTGGCCGCACGCTGCTGGACCTGGGCCTGATGCCGGCCTTCTACCACTACCAGCATGCGGACTTGAGCTGCTCCTTGCAGCTCAGCATGCGGGTGGCCAAGGATGAGGGCTTTGGCTTCAGCATCAATGGCAACTTTGGCGACAACAGCAGCAGCAACGGCAGCAGCGACAACAGCAGCAGCGAGAGTGAGAGCGGCAGCAGCAGCAGCCACAACACCCGCAGCGCGGCGCTCACCATCAAGACGAGCACCACCGGGGCTTTGACGGTCAACGGCCAGAGCCTGGCCCTGACGGGCAGCAACCCCCAAGAGCGCATCCGGCAACTGGCGCAATCGCTGCGGGGCAATGCGGCCACCGGTGTGTCGCGCGTGGCGGTCACACCGCCCACTCAAGCCGTCAACCCCACCGTGGAGCCGCCCCACGAGCAGATCGTGGCCAGCCCCAACGCGGTGGCCTTTATGGCGGGTGGGGCGCAGCAGGGGGTGATCGAAGTCGAGGCCGTGCCCGCTGCCCCGGAGGAGTTCCAGCTCAAGGCCGGTGTGGTGGTGACCAGCGCTGTGATGCCCACGGTGGACGCCTATGCCGCAGACATCGCCACCAAGATCGTGGCCTTGGGCTACAACGCCTTTGTGAGCCATACGGGCACTGTGGTGTCCCGCATCAACTTCGATCTCGACAGCGCGCTGATTCGCGACCAGCCCGACGCCGCCCGCTTGCGCCGCGTGGCGCGCTTGCTCAGGGCCTCAGGCCTGGCGGTTCGGGTGCTGGGCTACACCGACCGCTCTGGCCCCAGCGGCTACAACGTGGGGCTGGGCAATCGGCGCGTGGCGGCCACCATCGCCTACCTGCAGGCCCAGGGTGTGAGTGCCGCCCAGTTGCAGGCCGTGACCAGCACCGGCGAACAACGCTGGGCACAAGAAGGCGCACCCGACGGGCAGCAAAACGAAGCCCACCGCTTGGTGGAGCTGGTGCTCATCGAACACGCCAAGCGCTATGTTTTCGTGGACGGCGACGAGAGCCACACCTTGAAACCCGTGCTGCCGGACCACACCGCAGGGCCGACCCCCGGCAATGGCTGGGTCTATGTCAGCGACCCGGCGGCCGTCAACCTCAGTGCCGGGGGCCGCAAGGTCGTCATCCGGGGCGTTGACTTTCCGCTCAGCGGTGCTGCCATCGACGGCTTGGCCACCCACAGCGGCGAGGCCTATGCCCGCCACTTGGCTTTGGACGTGAACGCCCACCCCACGGTGCAGGTCAAGGCCTGGGCCACCGGCCATGTCTGCCACCTGGCCTTGGCGGGCGACAACTTTGCGCTGGAACTGGTGAGCACCGAGGACCGCGAGATCACGCTCAGCTCGACCGAGGATGTGACGGTGACGCGCCAGTTCAGCCGCAGCAGCAGCTCGCACACCACCAGCCAAAACACCGGCAACCGCACGATTGCGGTGGGGGCCAGCCTGGACTATCGCAACTCGCGCCAGTTTGAGCAGAGTGTGACGGGCAACTCCGCCATCTCGGCACGCCTCGTGGCCATTCCGGCGCCGCCGGAGTTCCTGGCCATGATCAAAGAATTCCTGAGGGAGTGACGCGATGTCTGAGACCGTTGAAGTCACCCGCTCACTCGTCTCGGCCCCGCTGCCGCAGATCATTGAAAAGCTGGGCATCTCCATTGCCCAGGCTCAGGCCGCGCTGGATGCCAACTCCGTCAAGCTCGCCCAGGAGATGTCGGACATCGAGGTGGAGATTGGTGGCGAGAGCCGCAACCTGATCTCCCTGGGCTTCACGCCTACCTTCTATGCCTTCACCGAGGCGACGGTCGAAGCCAAGCTCAGCTTTTCGATGAACGAGAGCACCGAGGTTGGCGTCAAGGTGGGCGCCAGCGTCTCGGGCGGCACCGGCTTTGTGATGGTGGCTGCCAGCGTAGATGTGTCTTACGCGCGCAAGTTCTCGGTCTCGGCCGAGGGCAGCAGCTCCATCGCCGCTCGCTTGGTGTCCCTGCCGCCACCGGATGTCTTCATCGAGTTGTTGCGGCGACAAGCCGACAAGCCTGTCCCCTGATCTCCCTCACCCCTCACTGTCCCCTTTAAAGGAGCGCACACCATGGCCATTGGTCAAGAACTACTGAACGTCCCCATGGGGGACATGATCCGGCAAATGGCCTTCGCCATTGCCGAAGCCCAAATCAAGCTCGACGAGTCCTCCATCCAGGTGGCCGAGATGATGGGCGGGCTGAAGACGGTCTATAACGACGCAGGCGAGGTGGCCTTTGACGACAGCCGCGTCTTCTTCGGCTACGACACCATGACGGTCAAGGAGGCGCAGGCCTATCTGGCCATCGACGACGCCTTGTCCGGCGGCAATGTGGGCGATGCTTTGACGCGCCTGAAGAAGGCCAGCGGTGCCGTCAAAGACACCGACGAGGTGCGCGTGCCGGTGCGCATGTCCATGCTGGAGCTGGGCTTCACGCCCACTTTTTATCAGTTTGTGGACACCATCATCGAGGTCAAGATCGCGATCAAGATCACCCGCGAGTCCACTTACGGCACCACGACCAGCAACACTTTGAAAACCACCACCGACAGCAAAAGCAGTAAGGGCGGAGGCATCTTCAGCTTCTTTGGTGGCAGCTCCAACAACAACAGCCGCAACACGGTGCAGACCAGCCAGGTGGATGCAAGCTATCAGGCCAAATACGGCTACAGCGCCGAGGGTTCCAGCCTGTTGCGCACCAAGCTCAGCCCGCTGCCCCCGCCGCCCATTCTGGAAGAGCGCATCCGCCGCATGATGGACGCGGAAGAGAAGCGCCGCCAAGACAAGCTGCCCAAGCCCGCCCCGGCCCCCGCGCCTTGACCCGCCAACCTCCTGAGGAGCCATCGCCATGAGCGTAGGAACCGAACTGCTGAACGTGCCCTTCCCGCAGATGGTGCGCAACTTGGGTGTGGGCATTGCCGAGGCCCAGTTCGAGCTGGACATGGTCTCGCTCAAGATCGCCCGCATGATGGCGGGCTATGCCGTCGACGAGAACGACGAGAGCATGCTGCCCGGCAATGAAGACGACGGCGAGCGCAAGTACTTGGTCAAGTTCTCGGACGGCGCCGAGTACAGCCTGTTGGAGCTGGGCTTCACGCCCACCTTCTATCAGTACGTGGACACAGTGATCGAGCTGAAGATGTCCATCAGCACCAGCAGCGAAATCACCCAAGAGCGCAAGTCTTCCCGCACGTCCGTAGCCGGGGGCTGGTTCATGTTTGGCGGTGGCATGACGGCCAGCTCCGTGTCGGCCAGCTTCGCGGCCAAGTACCAATACTCGGCTGAGGGCAGCTCGGTGATGCGCACCAAGATCGTCCCGCTGCCTGCGCCCGCCTTGCTGGAAGAGCGCATCCGCCAGATGATCAACGCGCGCAGCGCTGCCCCAGCGCCCGCCCCGGCCCCGGTGCCCTGAGAGACCCGCGACCATGGCCACCTGGCAAGACCTTCAACGCAAGCAGGCGCGCAGTGGGGCGGCTGCACCTGCAGCGTCCCCGTGGACGCCTGACGCGGCGGCCGCTGTGCCCCCTGCGGGTGCCGTGGCCCCGTCTGCGGCCAGCTCACCTCGCCTCCAGGCGCTGATGGCTGAGCGCCAGCGCTTGGAGGGCCGCATGAACAGTTTGGTGGGCTCGGCGGATGGCCGTGATGCCGCGCGCTTTAGCGTGGCCCCTGCGGCGGCGCGCCGGGCCGAGGCTCAGCAATGGCAGGCCCAGCGCGAGGCCGGTCGTGAGGCCCTGGTCAGCCGGCGCTTGGCCCAACGCAGCCGCAGCGACGAAGCCCCCAGCGCCACGCGCCGAGAGGCGACCCCCACCAACGAGCCGGGCACCCCCACCTCCCCCGGCGCATGGGCGCGCCTGCGCGATGCCCGCACCGGCGCCCAGCGTGCCTTGGGTCAAGTGGACCAAGCCCTGGCCAGCACCGATGCCTTGGACGGGCGCAAGCTTGACCGCGCACTCGACAAGGCGCTGGACAAACAGCCCGGCCTCAGCACAGAAGATCGCGCTCGCGCCAAGTCCCAAGCCCGCGATGCCTTGGCGGGCGCGGCGGCCCCCCTGCGAGGCGCGCTGGACGAGCCCAAGCGCAAGGCGCAGCAGGTGCTGGGTCGGGCCCGCGACGCCCTGGCGGCGGGCGAGCGCATTGAGCGCGATTGGCAGAGCCGCCGAGACGCCATCGGCGGGCCTGACCTAGCTCGCGTGGCCCAGGGCTATGAGCAGCGGCGTCACCGCCTGCTGGAAGTAGCCACCGGCAGCGTGGCCCAACTGGCCGAACGCATGGACGGCCTGCGCCAAGTCTTGCAGCAACGCCGCGCCGACCACAAAGCCCAAGAGCGCGAGGATGAAGCCCGTCGCGAGCGCGCGCTGGAGCGCCGCCAACAACGCCGAGAAGAAGAAGGGAGCACTGTGTGAGCGACACCACCACCGCCCAGTTTGTGGGCGACTCTATGGAAGAGATGCTGGTCTCTTTGGCCGAAGGAGTGCGCGAGGCCCAGCAGGCTCTCTCCGCCGTGCCTGCGGTCGATGCCTATGGCCGCCCCCAGCCGACCTATCACCTGCCCTATCTGGACTTTGACCTGCAGGTCAAGGTGGTGATGCAGTCCTCGCCGGGCGGGCGGCCTGTTGCGCGCCTCATGCCCTTCGCGGCCAAGGTGGCGCCCACTGGCAGCGGCAGCCAAAGCACCGAAGTCAGCGGCAACATCAAGGGCCGCTTGGTGGCCGTGCCGCCGCAGCAAGGCTTGCCCTTGCCCGTCCTGCGCCTGACCCTGGCCCAGCGCCAGGCGGCCCAAGCCACACAGCAAACCCTGCTGCTCGAAGCGGCCAACACCGCAGGCGAGCGGCTCACTCAACAAGCCGTTGAGCTGAACATCGACCCGGCAGCCAGCCAGCGGCTCAACCCCGGCTTGGCCTGGCCAGCCAACCTGACCACTACCCGCTTGCAGCAAGCGGTGGTGTACACCGATCAGCAGGGCCTGGCCCAAGCGGTGCTGGACTTGGGCAACGAGCTGCCACGCGGCGCCTTGCTGATGGTGGTCGCCAGCATCGGCCCTGTGCGCGCCCAAGGGGTGGTGACCGTATGAAAGCCCTCGACATTTTTGCCAACCTGCAAACCGAGCAGGGCCAGCCCTTGGTGGGCACGGTGGTGCAGCTCGAATGCTTCTCTCTGCAGGCCGCCGACTGGGTGGCGATGGGGGAGGGCAAGACCGAGGCGCAGGGCCAGTTGCGCATCCGCGTGGAGATGCCGCTGTCGGATGAAGCCACCGCGCCGCAGGTCCGCCTGACCCTGGCCGCCGCCCCAGCCCAGCGCGTGCTGGCCGAGGGCGGGCGCATCAGCTACGCGCCGCGCACCGGCTTGCTGTCCATCGACTTCGGCACCCTCACCACCTTGGCGCAGCCCGTGCCCCTGCAGCCCGCCACGGCAGACCGCCGCTTCAGGGCGGTGGCCTCGCCACAAATGATGGGTGTCTCAGCGGCCGCGCGGCCCTTGTTCCAGACCACGGGCGTTGTCACCGCCACCGCCACCACCGCCACGCCGCTGCGCGACACCGTGGTCATCAACCGCCCTGGGTTGACCCCGGCCGATACCGTGGCTGTGCCCATCCGGGGGATAGACCTGGACACCAGCCCAGTGGTGCTGAACTTGCGCAGTCAGCTGGACACCAGCAAGCTCGACCTTGCCAGCATCAGGGTGCAGCACACCGAGGCGCAGACCAAGCTGAACTTGGTGCAGGTGGAGCGCGACAACTTGGCCCAGCAAGTCTAAA
>JAXHNT010000121.1:0-31687 GCA_034520165.1 Ideonella sp. | reverse complement strand
GTTACGTATTGCTGATCCTTACTTTGGTGGTCGTCCCGGTCATCTACTGCGCCTTGGATGACCTCAAACAGTGGGTCTCGCGCAAGCTAGGCAGCGGCACTGTCAGCCCAAATGGGGGCGAAGCTGCCTAGAATTGCGGGTTTTCCTGAACCCGTCCGCAGACAGCCCTCCGAGGATTCGCCATGAACATCGAACAAGCCCGCTTCAACATGATTGAGCAGCAAATCCGCCCCTGGGATGTGTTGGATGGCGCCGTTTTCAAAACGCCTCCACTGGCACCGATGCGCCGCGAGGACTTGGTGCCCACCACCATAAAGCCCTGGCGCTTTGATAGACACCGAAAGTTCACCTCTCCAGGGCGAAAGGCCAAGGTAGATGCTGGCTTCGCGCGTAAAGGCCCGCATGTCCAGCCGCTGGAAGGTTCACGCGCCACAACGCCGTTAACGAAGGTGCGGGCACGGGCTCGGGCTTTGTGGCGGCGCTCTTGGGCCACCGCGCCCAGCGCGTCATCAGCCTGGAATGTCGCCCGGCCTTGGCCGCCCAAGCGCTTCAAGCGCGCATATCTGCACCGTGCGGGTCTGTCTAACGTCGAAGTGCGCGAGCAATGTGGCAGCGCAGGCTTGGCTGAAGAAGGCCCGTTTGACGCCATCATGCTGTCAGGCTCGGTGCCTGCTGCGCCGCAAGTGCTGCTCGACCAGCTCAAGGTCGGCGGCCGCCTGATCGCCATTGAAGGTCATGAGCCGTTGATATTGTTGCCGTTAACTCTACCCGTACCAACTCGACGCGAGGCGAGTGTCTCGCCTGCTTCTGCTGATTAACACCGTTGACCAGCGCCTCGACGGCTTCCCTGAGCCGACCCGCTTTACCTTCTGATGAATGCCCTGCACGTCCAAGAGCTGATTAACTTCTTCAGGAAGCTTTCGCTTGGGCGCCAGCCGGTGCTGCTGGACGTGCGTGAAGCGTGGGAAGTCGCCGTCGCCCCTTTGGTGGTGCCAGGCGTGCGCACAATGCACGTCCCCATGAGTGACATCCCCCCGCGCTTGGCCGATGTGCCCGCCACGCAGCCCATCATCGTTTTCTGTCACCACGGCATGCGCAGCGCGCAGGTCGTCGCATTCCTGTCGCAGCACCACTATCCAGAGGTGTACAACCTCGCCGGTGGCACGCACGCTTGGTCGTCCCTGGTGGACCCGAGCGTGCCGTGCTATTGAATTGCCAGACTGAGCCACAAGCTTTTTGACCTGAGACGACGCCATCATGCACACCGAGGATCTCTCCATGACGCCATCGCGCCCCTTCGCCCTCGCCGCCCACCGTCACACCTTGGGTGCCGCGATAACTCTGGGCCTTCTGAGCCTGAGCGCTGGGGCTTCGGCCCAAAGCGCTTTTCTGAAGTTTTTTGTATGGCGGCTCGCAGACCGAGCGCCTCCTACTCCTGGCTGCCAGCGCGCAAGCCGAGCTCCGGCCGCCACAGAAGCCGAGCAGGCCAAAGCACTGAACCGACCGGGCGCCAGCCTGACGGCGACCAGCAATGTGGTGAGAGCAGACGCGCAATCAACCACCACCACAAGCAGCCCAGCAGGCACCACGGTGTCGTCCAGTGACAGCGATGTCAGCACGCGTGAGACGAAGGTCTCGCTTCAGGCCCAGCAGTCGCTTTACAACCCAGCCAATGCGGCGACGATGGCACAAGCCGAGCGCGCCTTGGCACTGTCTCAAGCCCAGTTGAGGTCGGCTGAGCAAGACCTGATCGTGCGCTTAGCACAAGCCTACTTCGATGTCTTGGCGGCCAAAGATGTGCTCAGCACC
Organism: Ideonella sp.; assembly: GCA_034520165.1. Classification (GTDB taxonomy): domain Bacteria; phylum Pseudomonadota; class Gammaproteobacteria; order Burkholderiales; family Burkholderiaceae_C; genus Ideonella. The sequence goes on along the minus strand of JAXHNT010000121.1, from coordinate 29,878 downwards.
GTGCAGGCCAGCAAAAAAGCCATCTCTGAACAACTGGCTTCCGCCAAACGCAATTTCGAGGTCGGCACCGCCACCATCACCGACACACGTGAAGCCCAGGCCAAGTTTGACTTGGCTACTGCCCAAGAAGTGGGCGCCGATAACGACCTGCGGGTGAAGCTATTGGCCCTGGAGCAACAGGTCGGCAAGTCGGGCCTGAGCCCTCGACCCTTGGCGGCCCCCGTTGTGCTGCCCCCATTGCAGCCGAGCTTGGTCGATGAATGGCTGAGCCGCGCTGAAGACAACAGCACGGCCGTCGCCCAAGGTCGCTTAGGCATGGAAGTGGCCAAGCTGGAAACCGACAAGGCGCGGGCAGGCCACCTGCCCACCCTGAGCCTGGGCGCCAGCTACAGCCGCACCTACCCGGGTGGCTCGACCAACACCACCAGCGGCGCAGCCCTCATCAACAGCCGCAGCGGCAACAGTGGTGCCGCCGCCATTGGCCTGACCTTGAACGTCCCGCTGTTCTCGGGCTATGCCGTGCAGAACCGCATCAAAGAGACCTTGTCGCTGGAAGACAAGGCCCGCAACGACCTTGAAGGCGCCCGCCGCGCCATCGCCCAAGGCACACGCAGTGCGTTCTTTGGCGTGCAGACCGGCCAAGCCCAGGTCAAGGCCCTGGAAGCCGCCGAGAGCTCCAGCAAACTGGCCTTAGAGGCAACCCAACTGGGCTACAAGGTCGGCGTGCGGGTCAACCTCGATGTGCTCAACGCCCAGACTCAGCTCTTCCAAACCCAGCGCGACTTGGCCCGCGCCCGCTATGAAGTGGTGATGGGTGGCCTGAAGTTACGCCAGGTGACCGGCACGCTGACGGCGGGTGACGTCGAAGCAATCAACGCCCTGCTGGCACGTTGACCCGATTCATCGCGCTGCGGGCAGGCTGATCAAAGGCGCAAGCTGCTGCGCCATGCGCGCAGCAGCCCCGGTGTGCTGAGCGGTGAAGGCCAAGGCCGCCGCTTGCGCTCGCTGCCTCAAGTCAGGGTCCGCCAGCACGCGGCCCACTTGCTCCAAGGCGATGGGTGCATCAAGCACTTGCCAGGCGGCCCCTGCAGCCAGCGCCAGCTCAGCCGCTTCAGCGAAGTTAAAGGTCGAAGGCCCCAGCACCATGGGGCAGGCACAGGCCAGCGACTCAATCAGGTTGTGGCCGCCCAAGGGTGCAAAGCTGCCCCCCAAGAGCGACACCTGGGCCATGCCGTAATAGCGGGCCATCTCGCCCAGCGAATCACCCAACACCACCTGGGCTTGCAAGGCGGGCTCGGGCAAAGCACCGCCCTGCCAGTGCGAGCGCCTCCACACACTGAGGCCCTGGGCTTGCACCAGCGACGCGACCTCGTCAAAGCGCTGGGGGTGCCGTGGCACCAGCGCCAGCACCAGCCCGGCCGCTTGGTGCTTTGACTGGCCGGCCAGCCAGCGTTGCCAAGCCTCCAGCAGCACGGCTTCCTCGCCATCCCGCGTGTTGGCGGCCACCACCACTTTGCGGCCAGCAGCGGCCCACTGGGTCTGCCACTGCGCACCCAGAGCCAACTCGGTCGGGTCAGGCTGCAGCTCATATTTCAAGTTACCCGCCATCACCACCTTCGCCACACCCGCTGCGCGCAAGCGCATTGCGTCGTCTTCGGTTTGAGCGAGGGCCAGGTGGAGGGCTCGTGCGGCAGGCCGCAGCAATGCCGCCAGGCGCTGGCCTTTGCGGGCACTGCGTTCGGAGAGGCGGGCATTGGCCAAGACCACGGGCACTTTCGCCCGGGTGGCCGCGTGCAAGAGCGACGGCCATATCTCGGTTTCCATCAGCACACCGACTTGCGGCTGCCAATGCGCCATGAAGCGGCGTGTGGCCCCGGCAGTGTCCCAGGGCAGCCAGGTCTGGGCGTCGCCTGGCTGGAGCAAGGCCAGGCCAGCGTCGCGTCCGGTGGCTGTGCTGTGGGTCAGCAGCAGCGGCACGCCAGGGTGCTGCTGGCGCAGCGCAGCGATCAAGGCCGCTGCGGCTTTGGTTTCACCCAAGGAGACGGCATGCACCCAAAGTGGCCGCTGCGGCAAGGCGGGGCCGTAGGCCCAGCCCAAGCGCTGCAGCATGGCGTGGCGGTAACTAGGCTCGGCGCGCCCCCGCCACCACAGCTTGAGCAGATAGATCGGCGTCAGCAGCCCCAGCCCTGTGGCCCAGGCCCTTCGAGCCGCCGCCTCACGCCAGGTCGTCATGCGCAGCAATGCGGCGCCAATACTCAGTGCGCTGCCGCCGCAAACTGAGCGTCGGGTTTGACCTGGCGCAGCACGGCCATCATGTCGTGCTCAATGCGCTCCAGGGCCTCTTGGGTCTGGCCCTCGAAACGGATCACTAGCACCGGCGTGGTGTTGGACGCGCGCACCAGACCAAAACCATCGGCCCAATCAGCACGCAGACCATCCGTTGTGCAGATCTCGGCGCCAGGGAACTGCGCCACTTCCAGCAACTTGGCAATGACTTCATGTGGCTCGCCTTCAGCGCAGGGCACGTTCAGCTCAGGGGTGCTGAAGCTGGTGGGCAAGGCATTCAGCACCGCACTGGGGTCGGCCGAGCGAGAGAGAATTTCCAGCAAGCGTGCTGCGGTGTACATGGCGTCGTCAAAGCCGTACCAGCGCTCCGAGAAAAAGATGTGTCCACTCATCTCGCCAGCGATGGGGGCACCGGTTTCTTTGAGCTTGGCCTTGACCAGCGAGTGGCCCGTCTTCCACATCATGGGCACGCCGCCTGCGGCGCGAATGTCTGGCGCCAGACGCTGGCTGCACTTCACGTCATAAATGATGGTGCCGCCCTTGACGCGGGTCAGGATGTCGCGCGCAAACAGCATCAACTGACGGTCCGGGTAAATGATCTGCCCGTCTTTGGTGACCACGCCCAGGCGGTCGCCGTCGCCGTCAAAGGCCAGGCCCAGCTCGGCGCCCGTGGCATGCACCACTTTGATCAGGTCAGCCAGGTTCTCGGGCTTGGAGGGGTCCGGATGGTGGTTGGGGAAATCGCCGTCCACGGTGGAGTAGAGGTCAATCACCTCGCACCCCAAGGCCTTGAGGATGGCGGGGCCTGTGGCGCCAGGAATGCCATTGCCCGAATCGACCACGATCTTCATCGGGCGCTTGAGCTTGCAGTCTTTGACGATGCGGTGGGTGTACTCGGGCACGATGTCCATGGCGGCAATGCGGCCGGTGCCTTGGACATAGTCTTCAGTCTCGATGCGGCGACGCAGGCCTTGGATCTCTTCGCCATAGATGGCACGGCCGGCCAGCACCATCTTGAAACCGTTGTAATCCTTGGGGTTGTGGCTGCCCGTCACCTGAATGCCACTTTGGCAGCGGTGCTTTTTGCGTGTGGCGGCCACGTAGTAAACCATGGGGGTGGTCACCGCACCCAGGTCCACCACATCCAGGCCGCAGTCGGCCAAGCCGCGCATCAGTGCAGCCGCCAAGCCGGGGCCAGAGAGGCGGCCGTCGCGGCCCACCACCACGGCCTTTTCGCCAGCGGCGCGGGCTTCGGTGCCAAAGGCGCGGCCCAGGTGATAGGCCAGGTCTTCGTCCAGCGTCTTGCCGACGATGCCGCGGATGTCATAGGCCTTGAAGATGGAGGAGCTGACTTGCATGGTCTGTAAAAGGGCCTTGCGGCCGCTGTGCGAGGGTGATGCAGGCATTGTAGAGAGGTCCCTTGCCGTAACCTTGAGCTCAGCATTCCCTTGATTGAGGTCTTGCCATTCGTCGCCTTCGCTGTCGATTGGTCGCAGCGCCCCCCGCTGGCTCGCCACGCCTTTCTACACTGCGTTCATTGCTTTTCATCCCCTAGTCGGACGGCTCACACCATGACCCTCACTGCCGATGATCTCAAGCGCTCATGGCGCGCGACCTTCAATGTCAACCTGGACCATGTCGGCCCCGCTTGGCTGCCCTGGGTCTGGTCCGCTTTGCTGGCGGTGCCCTGGGCCGTGGCCTTTACCGTTCTGGGCTTTGCGTTGTATGCCAAAGCTGAGCATTGGGGCAGCCTAGCGTTCTGGTGGTCTGCCTTCAGCCGAAATTTTGTGATCGCCCTGTCGGTGAGCATGGTCATCCATCTCCTCTTCGCGCTCAGTTTTGCCTACCTGGGGCGGCCGGCCATCCGCAAGTGGTCCCCCGCCCGCCTGCGGCTCTTTTTCATGGCTGTCCCCCTGACCGGCGTGATGATCGGATGGGTGATCGGCTTTTGGCTTATCCAGGGCCAACTGCTCAAACTCAGCCCCAATGCCTGGGCGGGCTTTGGCCTGCTGACGGTGTTGGGCATGCTGGCGTCCAACGCCTATTACAGCAGCCAGGCCCGCGCAGAAATCGCTGAGCGCCGCGCAGCCGAAGCGCAGTTGCGCCTGCTGCAAGGTCAAATCGAGCCCCATTTCCTGTTCAACACCCTGGCCCATGTGCAAACCTTGATCGAGGTGGAGCCCGCTCGCGCCCAACAGATGCTGGAGGCCTTTGTGGCGTATCTGCGCAGCAGCTTTGGCGGCCTGCGCTCGCCCCAGCAAACCCTGGGACAGGAGGTCGCCTTGATTCAAGCCTACCTGCAGGTCTTGGCCCTGCGCATGGAAGACCGGCTGCAATGGCAGATCGATGTTCCACCGGATCTGGCTGCATGGCCTCTGCCGCCCCTGCTGCTCCAACCCCTGGTGGAGAACGCCGCCACCCATGGCCTGGAGCCCAAGATCGAGGGCGGACGCATCAGCCTGCAGGCCCGTCGTGACGGGGCTCAGTTGCTCATCACGGTCACCGACACCGGCTTGGGCCTGGGCCACGCGAAACCCAGCACGAAAGGCCAAGGCTCGGCGCTGGCCAATATCCGCGCCCGCTTGGCGGAGCAATGGGGCCCCAAGGCTGAACTGAGTCTGTCTGAAGCCCCCTCTGGTGGTACCGTTGCCCGCCTTGTGCTGCCGCTGGATGCATGATGTCTTTTCCCACCGCTTTGATTGCCGACGACGAGCCCGCACTGGCGCGTCACCTCCAAACCCAACTGGCCAAGCTTTGGCCCGAGCTACAGATCGTAAGCGTCGCTCGCCATGGGCTAGAAGCGGCCGAGCAGATCGCGACCTTGCAGCCCGACTTGGCGTTCCTGGACATCCGTATGCCGGGCCTGACTGGCCTGGAAGTGGCCCAAGGCATTGAAGGCCTGACCCGCGTGGTCTTTGTGACGGCTTATGACGAGTTTGCGGTGCAGGCCTTTGAGGCCGCTGCCCTGGACTACCTGCTCAAGCCCGTCACCATTGAGCGTCTAGAGCGCACCCTCGGACGCCTCAAAGCTGCCTTGGCCACGCCCTCAGAGCCGCAGGCCGACTTGGCCCACGCACTGCACCAGTTGCAGCGCCCTGCCGCCGCAGCAAGCTCCAAGCTGCGTTGGGTGCGCGCCAGCCAGGGTGAGCTGACGCACCAGATCCCTGTCGAGGACGTGCTGTTCTTCCAGGCTGACGACAAATACACCTGCGTCCAGACGGCGCAAAAGGAGTACTTGATCCGAACCCCCATTGCCGAGTTGTTGGGTCAACTCGACGGTGAGCTGTTCTGGCAAGTCCACCGCAGCACGGTGATCAACCTCACCCACCTCGAAGGCACTCGACGGGACGAAGCCAGCCGACTGTGGTTGCGCATGCGCGGGCATGCCTCAGAGCTGCCGGTCAGCCGGGCCTATGTGCATTTATTCAAGGCTATGTGAGTAGGGGAAGCTCCACGTCAACGATGCGGGGGAGCCACTCACAAGCGGCGCTCATTCTTTTGCATCGGCAGCGCTCCAGCGCATGTCCGAAAACGGCCAACGCGGCTGAGGTCGGCGGCCTATCATGCCGCTCATGCCCTTCAGCTCCGCATTCGACCCAACAGCCCACGCCCTCAGCGTCGACCAAGCCTATGAAGCCCTGAAGTCACACGACCTGCGCTTTGATGGCAAGTTGTTTGTCGGGGTCACAAGTACCGGCATTTACTGTCGCCCAGTCTGCAGGGTCAAGCTGCCACAGCAACGCAACTGCCGTTTCTTTGCCAATGCTGCTTTGGCTGAGCAAGCGGGCTTTCGGCCCTGCTTGCGCTGCCGGCCCGAGCTGGCACCTGGCTTGGCGCTCAGCGACAGCGTGCGCTCTCTCGCCCACGCCGGCGCGCATTGGATCGCCCAGCAAATTGCCCTAGGCCAAGCCACCAGCCTGCCTGCTTTGGCAGCCCATTTGGGGGTGAGCGAGCGGCATGTGCGGCGCATCTTTGACGAGGTGCATGGCGTGAGCCCCCAGGCCTGGGCCACCACCCAGCGTTTGCTATGGGCCAAGCGCCTGCTGACGGACACCCGCTTGAGCATGGCAGAGGTGGCTCAATCCAGCGGATTTGGCAGCGTGCGGCGCTTCAATGCGGCCTTGGCGGAGCACTATCACCTGACGCCCAGCGCGATACGGCGGCAGGACCGACCCGCCAAGGATTCAACTGCACCCAACGCGTCGGGCGCAGCACTGCTGCGCCTGCCCTGGAGGGCGCCTTATGACGCAAGCGCCATGCAATCCTTCTTGGCGGCCAGGCCCTTGGCGGGTATGGAGGCTTGGGCCGGGGGGCGCTGGTGGCGCACCTTGCGCCTTCAGGTGGCGGGCAAGATCCATATGGGCTGGTTGGCCCTGAGCTTTGATGTGGCGCGGGGTGAATGCCGCGCCGAGGTATCGGCCTCCTTGGCACCAGCGCTCGGCCAAGTGGCACAGATGCTGCGGCACTTGCTGGACTTGGACACGGACACGCAAGCCATAGACGCTGCACTGAACCAAGCACCCTTGCTGCCGCTCCCCGGGCTGCGCATCCCCGGCTGTGTGGACGGCTTTGAGACGACGGTGCGCATCATCTTGGGCCAGCAGATCACTGTGGCGGCTGCCTGCACCTTGACAGCGCGGCTGGTGGCGCGCTGGGGCGACGTGGTGGAAACGCCATTGGCCGGCCTCGATAAACTCTTTCCCAGCCCCGCCGCGCTGCTGGCGGCCTCGGCGGATGAGATGGGCGCACTGGGGGTGATCCGCACCCGCACCACAGCCATCAAGGCCTTGGCCGACGCTGTGTTGAACCAACAGTTGGTCTTGGCACCCGGGCAACCCTTGGCCCCCACCTTGGCCGCCCTCAAAGCTTTGCCTGGCATTGGCGAATGGACGGCGCAGTTAGTGGCACTACGCGTGTTGGCCTGGCCTGATGCTTTCCCCGCCAGTGATGCGGGCGTGCTGAAAGCCTTGGGAGGCCTCAAAGCACCTGCGGCCCTGGAGCAATCCAAGGCTTGGCAGCCCTGGCGCGGCTATGCCACGCTGCGTCTCTGGCATGGCCTGACCCTGCCTCCTGCAGAAAGCAAGCCGCAATGACACACCCTCCTGCGTGGATGGCCCAGAGCGCAGCCCTGACGCCTTTAGGGCCACTGAACCTAGTGGCCACGGCCCATGGCTTGGCCGGTGCCTGGTTTGAAGGCCAGGCCCATCACCCCGGCGAACTTGATCTACCGCATCACCCGGACTGGCCCGTCTTTCAATTGGCTCAGCGGGCGCTTAGCGATTATTTTGAGGCACCACAGACAACAGCATTTACGCTCGCGTTGGACCCGCAAGGGTCGCCGTTCCAACAGGCGGTCTGGCTAGAGTTGCTGCGAATTGCGCCTGGCCAGACCTCGCACTACGGCGCCATTGCGCATGCGCTGGGTAAACCGCAAGCCTCGCGCGCTGTGGGTGCAGCGGTAGGCCGTAATCCCTTGAGCCTTTTCATCCCCTGCCACCGCGTGGTGGGGCGAGATGGCAGCTTGACAGGCTATGCCGGCGGCTTGACCAGAAAGCAGGCCTTGCTGAGGGCCGAAGGCGCGCAAGGGGTCGAGCTGGGGCAGCAAGCCCTGTTAGCGTGGGGCCTATGAAGACACGCGATGTGCTGGAGTTGATGTTGTTGGCCGCCATTTGGGGCAGCTCGTTCTTGTTCATGCGCTTGGGTGCGACAGAGTTTGGTGCGGTGGCGCTGGCGGGCCTGCGGGTGATCGGTGCGGCGCTGTGTTTGCTGCCGCTGCTGTGGTGGCAGGGGCATGCGAGCGCACTGCGACAGCACTGGCGGCCCATTGCTTTGGTCGGGCTCACCAACTCCGCCCTGCCCTTTGTGGGCTTTGCGGTCGCGGCCACCTTGATCCCCGGCGGCATGTCCGGCATCTTGAATGCCACCGTGCCGCTCTGGGGCGCATTCATTGGCTTTGTGTGGCTGAAGGATAGCCTGGACCGCTGGCGCGTGCTGGGCTTGGGGCTGGGATTTGCGGGAGTGTTGTGGCTGGCGGGGCGCAAAGTGAATCTCCCCGGCGGGCTGGACACGGGCACGCTGTGGGCCATCCTGGCTTGCTTGGGGGCGACCCTGCTCTACGGCTTCTCTGCCAACTTCACTAAGCGCTTTTTGGTGGGCGTGCCGCCTATGGCCTTGGCGGCTGGCAGTCAACTCAGCGCCTCTTTGGCCTTGGGCCTGCCCACGCTGTGGGCCTGGCCTGCCACCACCCCGAGCCCCTCAGCCTGGTGGGCCGTGCTGGCTTTGGCCCTGGTGTGCACGGGCTTGGCCTATCTCTTGTTCTTCCGCCTGATCAGCCGTCTGGGCGCGACCAAGGCCATCAGCGTGACCTTCCTGATCCCAGCCTTTGCGATGCTGTGGGGTGCCTTGTGGCTGAACGAACCCGTCACAGGCACCATGCTCAGTGCATGCGCGCTGATCTTGCTAGGGACCAGCTTGGTGACCGGCTTCTGGCAACCAGGGCGGCGTGAGTCCGCGTGATCAGGCCTCAGCGGTTTCGCTCAAGCGCTGCCACTGCAGCTGCATTTCTTCGCAGACCTGCGCTGCATCAAGGCTCGCCGGGCCTGCATACAGGGCCGCGACGGGCTCAGGGTCCTGGGCCGTCATGCAGGCGTCGGCCACAGCGCCCAGGCATAGCATGGCTTTGATGGGCAAGGGGCGTGTTTGCCAGCGCTCCTTGGGCAAGGGGCGGTCTCGCACAAAGTCCGCCACATCAGCGGCCAAGCCCCAGGCTCGGCAGAGAGCCGAGCCCAATACAGCATGGTCCAGGCCAAAGGCTTTCATCTCTGCTGCGGCACGTTCGGCGGGGGAGTCAGGGGGAGTAAGGCCTTGGCTCAAGGACTGGTAGGCCTCGGGCTTGTGGGCCATCAGGACAGCCTGCCCCACTTGGGCGAACAGTCCAGCCGATTGCGCCCGCCAAGCATGGACGTTCAGCGTCTTGGCGGCCCGACCCATCAACACCCCGCGCACCCGGGCGGCGTCCCACAGCTGGGTGATGGCCGGTGTGGCAGGAAACTTGTCGCGCAGGCCTGCCTCTAGGGTGATGGCAGCCACGTCACGCAAGCCCAGCAGCATCACTGCTTCGGCCACCGTCTCCACCCGGCGCAACACCCCAAACATGGCAGAGTTCACCGTGCGCACCACCGCGGCGGCCAAGGCCATATCGGTCTCAATGACAGTGGCCAAGGACTGCACGCTGACATCGTCCAGCGCCATCAGTGAGGCGACCTCCATCAGTGCCCGAGGGCTTGCAGGGAGTTGAACATCGAGAGTTCGCAAAGAGGAGTCGACCGACATGACGCGTCTGAGGCCAAGCGTTGAAGTGGTTTGATTCTGGGCCCGACGGCTTGTCGAGAGGCCCAGAAAGAGGGGGCTGCGGCCCGCTTGTTTGGTCGATGGTCGGTGGCGCAAAGCAAAACGCCTGCTGAGAGATCCCAAGCAGGCGTTTGAAAGTGTGGCGGAGTGGACGGGACTCGAACCCGCGACCCCCGGCGTGACAGGCCGGTATTCTAACCAACTGAACTACCACTCCGCAGTGGCGTCCCCTAGGGGATTCGAACCCCTGTTACAACCGTGAAAGGGTCGTGTCCTAGGCCTCTAGACGAAGGGGACAAAACAAGCGCACAGCCGCCTGTTGATATTCGAGCAAACCCGAATTAAAAACGCCTGCAAGATATTCACCGAGCAGGCGTTTGCTGTACTTTGGCGGAGTGGACGGGACTCGAACCCGCGACCCCCGGCGTGACAGGCCGGTATTCTAACCAACTGAACTACCACTCCGCAGTGGTGCTGAATTTCGGATTATCACTCAATAACCCCAGGCTTCAGCAGCCTTTGCCATTTAATCTCGGTTTGCACCTTGAAAACTTGGCGTCCCCTAGGGGATTCGAACCCCTGTTACAACCGTGAAAGGGTCGTGTCCTAGGCCTCTAGACGAAGGGGACTTTATCCTTCACTACTCGAACGGCGCCACCGTTTGATTGGTGGAGGTAAGCGGGATCGAACCGCTGACCTCTTGCATGCCATGCAAGCGCTCTCCCAGCTGAGCTATACCCCCATATCACTTTTCAACTTGGCTGCAGTGTTAACTGCTGCTTTGCTGATTCGCGATGCCGTTCAAGCAAGACCAAGAGTATAGACCGCTTTTCAGCTCGTTTGCAAGAGGGCCACAATTTTTTCTTGGGGAAACAGCGCCAACACTGCATCGACCGACGGCGTCTGCGTCCGGCCACAAACGGCCACGCGCACGGGAATGGCCAACTGAGGCATCTTCAAGCCCAACTCCGTACACGTTTGCTTGATGGTGGCATTGATGGCCGGTGCCTCCCAAGCCACGGTGTCCAGCTTTTGGCCCAGCACAGCCAAGGCCGAGCGAGCCACTTCGGTCAGATGTTGGGCACGGTCTGTATCGCTGGGCACGGCGGGCACAAAGAACATGGTCAGCCAGTCGGCCAACTCTGCCGTCGTGCTGCAGCGGTCTTTGAACAAGGCACATGCGCGGGCCAGATGTGCATCAGCAGCCTCGCCCTCAGGCACAGCAATGCCCTTGCGCTGCAGTTGCTGGCGCACCAAGCCGCCCAAGCGGGTGTCATCAGCCTGCTTCAGGTATTGGGCGTTCACCCATGCCAGCTTAGCCGGGTCCCACTGGGCCGGGCTCTTGTTGAGGTGGGTGCCATCGAACCAACTCACCAATTGCTCGCGGCTGAACAGTTCGTCATCACCATGACTCCAGCCCAAACGGGCCAGATAGTTGTTCATGGCCTCGGGCAAGTAGCCCGCTTCGTCGTAGTTCGACACCGCCACGGCGCCACGACGCTTGGAGAGCTTTTGCCCATCGTCACCCAAGATCACCGGCAAGTGGCCAAACTGCGGCAGCGCAGCCCCCAGAGCGCGGTAGATGTTGATCTGCCAAGGCGTGTTGTTGATGTGCTCATCACCCCGGAACACGTGGCTGATGGCCATGTCCCAGTCGTCCACCACCACTGCAAAGTTATAGGTGGGCACGCCATCAGCACGCTGGATGATCAGGTCGTCGATCTCAGTGTTGCTGATGCTGATCGGACCTTTGACCAAGTCATCCCAGCTCACCACGCCCTCCACCGGGTTGGCAAAGCGGATCACCGGCTTCACGCCTTCGGGCGCAGGCGGCAGCACTTTGCCAGCCTCAGGCCGCCAAGTGCCGTCGTAACGGCGTTTTTCACCCCGTGACTCTTGCGCCGCCTTCATGGCGTCCAGCTCAGCCGGGCTGCAATAGCAGCGGTAGGCGGTGCCTGCGGCCAGCATCTGGTCGATCACCGCCTGGTAGCGGTCCAGGCGCTGCATCTGGTAGATCGGGCCCTCGTCATAGTCCAGCCCCAGCCACTTCATGGACTCGAGAATCTGGTCCACCGAGTCTTGGGTGGAGCGGGCCACGTCAGTGTCTTCAATGCGCAGCACGAACTGGCCGCCGTGGTGGCGCGCATAAGCCCAGCTATAGAGCGCGGTGCGGGCGGTGCCCAGGTGCAAAAAGCCAGTGGGGGATGGGGCGATACGGGTGCGAATGGTCATAGGGAACTCAGAGTGCTCAGACCGCGTTGCAGGTCGTCAGTGATGTCGTCCACGTGCTCCAGGCCGACCGCCAAGCGGATCAGGCCCTCGCCGATGCCAGCAGCTTGGCGCTGTGCCGGGGTCAAGCGGCCATGAGACGTGGTGGAAGGATGCGTGATGATGGACTTGGTGTCGCCCAGGTTGGTGGCCACGCTCAACACCAGGGTGCTGTTGATGACATGGAAGGCGGCCGCCTTAGCAGCCTCGGGCGTATCGCCCCGCAGGTCAAACGACACTACCGCGCCGCCCACGCCTGATTGCTGGCGCATGGCCAGTTCATGCTGCGGGTGGGAGGGCAGCCCAGGGTAGTAGACGCGCGCCACACCCGATTGGGCTTCCAGCCAGCGCCCCACCGCTAAGGCGTTGGCGCTCTGTGCGGCCATGCGCAGGTTCAAGGTCTCCAGCCCCTTGATCAGCACCCAGGCATTGAATGGCGACAGCGTCATACCGGCAGAGCGCACCACCGGGCCAAACACGTCTTGGATCAGACGCTTGGAGCCGCACACGGCCCCGGCCATGACGCGACCTTGGCCATCAAGGAACTTGGTGCCCGAGTACAGGCTGAGGTCCGCCCCCAAATCAAGTGGGCGTTGCAGCACCGAGGTGCAGAAGGTGTTGTCCGCCACCAGCACGGCGCCTGCGCTGTGCGCCACCTCAGCCAAGGCGGCAATGTCGCAGACCTCGGTCAGCGGGTTGGTGGGGGTTTCGGCAAACAGCAGCTTGGTGGTCGGCTTGACCGCCTCACGCCAAGCTTGCACATCGGTTTGCGACACAAAGGTGGTCTCGACCCCGAACTTGCCGAACTCTTTGGCGAACAGGCTGATGGTGGAGCCAAACACCGAGCGCGAGCAGATGACGTGATCACCCGACTTGAGCAGACCCATGATGATCATCAGGATCGCACTCATGCCGGTAGACGTGGCCACGGCAGCCTCAGCGCCTTCCATGGCGGCCAGGCGGGCCTCCAGCGTGCGTACCGTGGGGTTGCTGGTGCGGCTGTAGGTGAAGTCCTCCATGTCGGCAAAGCGCCGCGCCGAGGTCTCAGCGTCGGGCTGCACATAGGCGCTGGTCAGGAACAGGCCTTCGGAGTTCTCGCCATGCTGGCTCGGGGCCAGCGCGGTGCGCACGGCCAGGGTTTCAGGCCTCAGACCCGATGGCAGCCTGGCGCGCGCGAGGCGGCGCGCCTCATCGTCGGCAACGCTCATCTCATGCGCCCCCTTCGCCCGACTGCAGGGCAAGGCGCGTGCGGTCGGCACCCTCCTCGTCTTGGGGCTGGCTGGCACGCTGAGCCTTGATGGCGGCGAAGTCGGCCAAGCTCACGTCGCCGGTGATGTAGCTGCCATCAAAGCAAGAGGCTTCAAAGCCCTGCAGAGCTGGGTTCAAAGCCTTGACCACGCGCTTCATGGCATCCACATCTTGGTAGATCAAGGCATCTGCACCAATGTAGGCTCGGATCTCTTCCAAGCTGCGGTTGTGCGCAATCAGCTCCTCTTGTGTCGGCATGTCGATGCCATACACATTGGGGTACTTCACGGGCGGCGCAGCCGAGGCCATATAGACCTTGCGCGCGCCCGCCTCGCGAGCCATCTGCACGATCTCTTTGGAGGTGGTGCCTCGCACAATGGAGTCGTCCACCAGCAGCACATTGCGACCTTTGAACTCGACGCCAATGGCATTGAGCTTTTGACGCACGCTCTTCTTGCGCACGCTCTGGCCCGGCATGATGAAGGTGCGGCCGACATAGCGGTTCTTCACAAAGCCCTCACGATAGGGCTTGCCGATTTTGTGAGCCAGTTGCATGGCGCTAGGGCGGCTAGATTCTGGGATGGGGATGACCACATCGATATCGCTGGGCGGCATGGTGGAGATCAGTCGCTGAGCCAGGGTCTCGCCCATGTTCAGGCGCGCTTGGTAAACCGAAATGCCATCGATGACGGAATCCGGGCGCGCCAAGTAGACATACTCGAACATGCATGGGGCCAATTGTGGTGACTCGGCGCATTGCTGCGCATGGAGTTGCCCGTGCATGTCGATGAAGACGGCCTCGCCAGGGGCTACATCGCGCACAAACCTATGCCCCGTCCCTTCCAGCGCGACCGACTCACTGGCCACCATGAACTCGCCGCTGTTCTCCGCCGCGCCGAAGCACAATGGGCGAATGCCATAAGGGTCGCGGAAGGCCAGCAGCCCATAGCCGGCAATCAGCGCCACCACGGCGTAAGAGCCCTTGATGCGTTTATGCACGGCGGACACCGCCTTGAAGACCTCGGCGGGGCTGAGCGGCAAGTCGCGCGCGGCCATTTCGATCTCATGGGCTAGGATGTTGATCAAGACCTCGGTGTCGCTCTCGGTGTTGATGTGGCGGCGGTCGATGTCAAACAGCTCAGCCTTGAGCGCGTGGGCGTTGGTGAGGTTGCCGTTGTGCACCAACACGATGCCGAAAGGCGCGTTCACGTAGAACGGCTGAGCTTCTTCTTCGCTATAGGCGTTGCCTGCGGTGGGGTAGCGCACTTGGCCCAGGCCCACATTGCCCGGCAAGGCGCGCATATTGCGGGTGCGAAAAACATCGCGCACCATGCCGCGTGCTTTGTGCATAAAGCACTTGGTACCTTGCATGGTGACGATGCCTGCTGCATCTTGGCCGCGGTGCTGCAAGAGCAGCAGCGCGTCATAGATGAGCTGGTTGACGGGCTGCGGAGAGATCACGCCGACGATGCCGCACATGGGGAAAATCCGTTTCTAAAGGGGGAATACACAGTCAGAACAATGAAGGCGCGCCGGGCACCTCCAGCTTGTCAGGCAACCAAGCTTCGAAGCCTGGCCACTGAGGGAAAAACGGTTGAAGCTGGCGAGCCCACTGCGTCAAGGTACTGGCCACCCAAGAGGCCTTCCAGACTTCGGTCTTGGCCAGTGGGGTCCACAACACCAAGGTGGTGATCACCAAGGCGATGAGTACGCCCCGCATCAAGCCAAAGACAGCGCCGAAAAAACGATCCGGCAAGGACAGCGGCGTGGCGGCCACCAGAAGCCGCGCCAGCCGGGCCAGCAAGCCACAGGCCAGCAAGGTCACGGTGAAGACCAGACCATAAGCGCCTATGGCACGCCAGACGGAATCCGCCGCACCCCAGGGCAGGTGCACCGCCGCCCAGCCACTGAAGGACTGCGCCGCCCACCAAGCGGCCAACCAACTCAGCAAGGAAAGCACCTCAAACACCAAGCCACGCCACAGCCCGATCAAGACGGACAGCAGCAAGCTTGAGAGCACCGCCCAGTCCAAGCTCGTTAACGGGGGCAGCGACTCCTGCATCAGTGAGGCCTTTAGAGGAGCAGCACAGCCGCTTGCATGCCGCTAGACTTGACGCGCGCAGCGATCTTGTCGGCCTCTGCCTTGGTCGGGAAGGGACCAACTCGCACCCGAATGCGGCGTCCCGTGTCGGATTCGATGACTTGGGTGTAGGTCTTGTAGCCCATGGACTCCAACTTTTGGCGCGCGTCACGAGCGGATTGCACTTCCAGGTAGGCGCCTACTTGAACCACAAAGCGGCCGTTATCAGCCACGGTTTCAGCGGGCTTGGGCGTGGGTTTGGTCTCTGTCGGCTTGGGGGCTGGCTTGGGCTCGGGCTTGGGCTCGGGTTTGGGTTCTGGTTTAGGCACCGGTTTTGGTTCCGGCTTGGCCTCGCTGGCGCGGGCGGCTGAGGTCGGTGCTGAGGCCACGGGCTGGGCACGGGGCACCACCGGCGTCGAGGCAACTTTGGCGGCCGAGCTGATGGTGGGCTCCACCACTGGCGTACGCGCGGCATCCGTACGCGCCGAAGCCGTACGGCTGGCCGGGGTCACCAGGGGTGTGGCCGCTTCGCGCGAAGGAATCTCGATAGGGATGTCAACCGGGATGGGGCGCGGCTGGGTCTCAAACAGCAGCGGAAAGCCCACGATACCTGCCCCCAAGAGCAAAGCGGCGCCGATGAGGCGTCGACGTGCGCTGACACGCGCCACTCGAACCACTTCCGCAGGGTCAGCCCCGTGCGAGGGCGCCGGGCTGGAGGAGGTGCTAAAGCCGAATTTGGAGAGGAATCCCATGCGTGGCAGCGTGCGTTTGGGGCTAACACCGCAAGTGTCTAGGCCGAGCGATCAGCCTTGTCACCCGCACGGATCAGCAAGCCCTTCAAAAAAGGACCCGCTGAGGCCGCCAAACCGCCTGCAAAGCCGACATGTGCTTGCAGCGCGAACGCGGCTCAGGCCTGATGTGGGGCACTGAGCCGTGGCAGGCCCTTCTCCAGCACGCCGCCCACGGTATAGAACGAGCCGAAGACCACGATTCTATCAGCCGGGTCCGAGGCCAAGAGCGCAGCATAGAGGGCATCGGAGGGGTTGGGGTGGGTGCTTACCCACTGTGGGGCGGGCGTCAAGCCACGTACCAAGGCGGCCAGCTCCTCAGCCTTGGCAGCCCGCGTCAGCGGCAGGTCGCTCAGGTACCAGCCATCCACCAAGGGCGCGATGCGGGCCAGCACCCCAGCCAAGTCCTTGTCATGCATGGCCCCGAACACCGCGCGAGTGCGGGGGAAGAAGCCCATTTGATCCAAGTTGAGCGCCAGCGCCGAAACGCTTTGCGGGTTGTGCGCCACGTCCAACACCATGGCCGGCTGACCGGGCACGATCTGAAAACGGCCGGGCAAATCCACCGTGGCCAGCCCGAGCCGCACCGCCTGCGCCGTGATGGGCAGGCGATCGCGCAGCGCCTCCAGTGCCGCAATGGCGCCAGCCGCATTGAGGAGTTGATTGGCCCCTCGCAGGGCCGGATAGGCCAGGCTGTGATAGCGCCGCCCCCGCCCGCTCCAGGACCATTGCTGCCGGTCCCCGGCTTGGTTAAAGTCGCGCCCCACCAGCCACAGGTCAGCGCCCAAGCCTTCAGCCACCGCCACCACACTGTCCGGCGGCAGGGGGTCAGCCACGATGGCGGGACGGCCCGCCCGCAAAATGCCAGCCTTTTCGCGGCCAATGCTCTCGCGGTCAGGGCCAAGATACTCGACATGGTCCAAGTCAATGCTGGTGATCACCGCCACATCAGCGTCAAAGATGTTGACGGCATCCAGGCGTCCGCCCAGGCCCACTTCCAGAATGACCAGGTCTGGCGATTCAGCGATCAGGCGACTGACGATCGCCAGGAAGGTGAACTCGAAGTAGGACAGCACGGTGTCGCCCCGGGCCGCCTCAACTCGCGCAAAGTGCTCGGCCAAGCGTCTGCGCCGACACCATCTCGCCATTGACCCGGCAGCGCTCTTCAAAGTGCACCAAGTGCGGCTTGGAAAACAAGCCCACTTTATAGCCCGCAGCGCGCGCCATGCTGTCGAGCATGGCGCAGGTCGAGCCCTTGCCATTGGTGCCCGCGACGCTGATGACGGGGCAGTCAAACCGCAGACCCATGCGGTCTTTGACGGCTCTCACACGCTCCAGCGTGAAGTTCACCTTGTCGCGGGTCAACTCCATGGACACCGCGTGTGCCTTTTCGGCGTGGGTCAGCCAGTCGGCCAGAGTGGTCGGCATGTCGCGCCTCTCCAATAAAAACGCCCCAACAAGCCGTGGGGCGTGAACTCGCCCGAAGGCAAGCGTGGAAAACTAACCGCCTCTTAGGCGACAGCGTCAGCCGACTGGCGCTGCAGGATGGCCAATTGGCGGGCAATGCTTTCGCGCAGTTGGCGGCGGTCGAGGATCATGTCCACGGCGCCCTTGGTGATCAGGAACTCAGCCCGCTGGAAGCCCTCGGGCAGCTTCTCGCGCACAGTGTTTTCAATCACGCGCGGGCCGGCAAAGCCGACCAGCGCCTTGGGCTCGGCAATCACCACATCACCCACAAAGGCAAAGCTGGCGGACACACCGCCCATGGTGGGGTCGGTCAACACGCTGATGTAGGGCAACTTGGCTTTGGCCAAGCGGGTCAAGGAGGCATTCGTCTTGGCCATTTGCAGCAGGCTGAACAAGCCCTCTTGCATGCGCGCACCGCCTGAAGCCGTAAAGCAGATGAAGGGCACTTTTTGCTCCACAGCGGTTTCAACACCGCGCACAAAACGCTCACCCACCACCGAGCCCATAGAGCCGCCCATGAAGTCGAACTCAAAGCAGGCGACTACCACGGGCACGCTCATCACTGCACCACCCATGACGACCATGGCATCGGTTTCGCCCGTGGACTCCAAGGCACCTTTGAGCCGTTCAGGGTACTTCTTGCTGTCCTTGAACTTCAAGGCATCAACGGGCAAGACCTCTTGACCAATCTCGTAACGGCCTTCGGCATCCAAGAAGGTGTTTAAGCGGGCCCGTGCGCCGATGCGGTGGTGGTGGTCGCACTTGGGGCAGACGTTGAGGTTTTCTTCGAGGTCA
Source organism: Ideonella sp. (assembly GCA_034520165.1). Lineage (GTDB taxonomy): Bacteria > Pseudomonadota > Gammaproteobacteria > Burkholderiales > Burkholderiaceae_C > Ideonella. The sequence goes on along the minus strand of JAXHNT010000121.1, from coordinate 11,596 downwards.
GTCTTGTAGAGCACCGACTCGCAAGAGGGGCATTTGATCCACAAGCCCTCGGGCACCGAGCGGCGGTCGGCTGGGTCGGTGTGTTGAATCTTCGGGGGCAGCAGTTTTTCCAGCCAACTCATGGATCAAGCTCCTTCTGGTGCGTCAGTCACAGCACTGTCATTCACAGCGCGTCTAATGCGGTGCGGATCTCCGTCATGAATTGACGGGCCGCTGCGGCCGCATTGTCGCGCGTTTGGGTCTCCAGAATCTGGATCAGGCGCGAGCCTATCACCACACCGTCGGACACCCGGCCTACGGCCGAGGCGGAAGTTGCGTCGCGAATGCCGAAGCCTACACCCACCGGCACCTTGACGTGCTGGCGGATTTTGGGGATGGCCTGGGCCACCGCATCGGTGTCCAAGGCGCCCGAGCCCGTCACGCCCTTGAGCGAGACATAGTAGACGTAGCCCGTGGCGATCTCGCCGACTTGGCGCATGCGGGCCTCGGTGGAGGTGGGCGCCAAGAGGAAGATCAGGTCCATCTGATGGGCCTGCAACTGGGCCGCGAACTCCACGCACTCCTCGGGCGGATAGTCGACGATCAAGACGCCATCGACACCGGCCGCAGCGGCGTCGCGCACGAATGCACCGGCGCCATGCTGGCCGTCATAGCGCTCGACCGGATTGGCATAGCCCATCAGCACCACGGGCGTGCTGGCGTTGGTCTGGCGGAACTCGCTGACCATGGCCAGCACTTGCGCCATGCCCACACCGCGGGCCAGCGCACGTTCAGCAGCCTTTTGGATCACCGGGCCATCGGCCATGGGGTCGGAGAAAGGCACGCCCAACTCAATCACATCGGCCCCACCGGCGGCCAGCGCGTGCATGATCTCCACAGTCGCATCCCCAAAGGGGTCGCCTGCGCACACGTAGGGGATCAAGGCCTTGCGCTGGTGTGCTGCGAGTGCCGTGAAAGTGGCTTGAATGCGGCTCATGCTGAGGCTCCCTTCAAGGCTTGAAGGCTCACGGCATGCTCGGCCCCGCCCTTGACCGACTGACCTTTGCAAGACGGGCGGCAGAAGAACTCCGCCTGAGACAAATCAGCCACCGTGCCGATGTCTTTGTCGCCACGGCCCGACAGATTAACCAGCAACTGCTGATCCGGACGCATGGTGGCGGCCAGCTTCATGGCATAGGCCACGGCGTGGCTGGACTCCAGCGCCGGGATGATGCCTTCGGTGCGGCAGAGCCGGTGGAAAGCCGCCAGGGCCTCGTCGTCGGTGATACCGACATACTCGGCACGGCCAATGTCGTGCAAGTAGGCATGCTCGGGGCCAACGCCAGGGTAATCCAGGCCTGCCGAAACCGAGTGGGTTTCGATGATCTGACCATTGGCGTCCTGCAGCAAATAGGTGCGGTTGCCATGCAGCACGCCGGGCGAGCCCGCCGAGATGCTGGCCGCATGTTTGCCGCTGTCCAGCCCCAAGCCTGCGGCTTCCACGCCGATCAGCCGCACGTTCTCGTCCGGGATGTAGGGGTAGAAAATGCCCATGGCATTGCTGCCACCGCCCACACAGGCGATGACGGCGTCGGGTTGGCGGCCCGTCATCTCAGGCATTTGCAGCAGGCACTCGTCGCCGATCACGCGCTGGAAGTCGCGCACCATGGCCGGATAGGGCGCGGGGCCGGCCACCGTGCCGATGATGTAGAAGGTGTTCTCAACGTTGGTGACCCAGTCACGCAAGGCTTCATTCAGCGCGTCTTTGAGGGTCTTGCTGCCGCTCTCCACCGGCACCACCGTGGCGCCCAGCAGGTGCATGCGATAGACATTGGGGCTTTGCCGCTTCACGTCCTCGGCACCCATGTAAACGATGCACTCCAGGCCATAGCGGGCACAGATGGTGGCCGTGGCCACGCCGTGCTGGCCCGCACCGGTCTCGGCGATGACGCGGGGCTTGCCCATGCGCTTGGCCAGTAGGGCCTGGCCGATGGTGTTGTTGACCTTGTGCGCGCCCGTGTGGTTAAGATCTTCTCGCTTCAAGAAGATCTGCGCGCCGCCAATCTCGCGGCTCATGCGCTCGGCGTGATAAATGGGGCTAGGCCGCCCCACGAAGTGCGCCAGCTCCTTTTTGAACTCGGCCACAAAGGCCGGGTCGGTGCGGTAGTGGGCGTAGGCGGCTTTCAGCTCTTCGAGCGCATGCACCAGGGTTTCAGAGACAAAGCTGCCACCATAGCGGCCAAAGTGGCCCGAGGCATCGGGCTGGTCATAAGCAAACATAGGTCTATCCTGTCAATGGGGTTTGGGCGCGCGCGCCAGCCGTTCATCGGCCTCACGCACAGCAGCACAGAACTCGCGCATCAGGCCGGCATCTTTGATGCCTTTGGCCTGCTCCACGCCAGAGCTCACGTCAACGGCCCAGGGCCGGACGTGCGTGATCCCATCGATCACGTTTGCAGGATTCAACCCACCAGATAAAACGAGGGGAGAGCCCACGTTTGCGGGAATGAGCGACCAATCGAACACCTTTCCAGCGCCACCATAGCCCTCGACATGGGCATCGAGGAGCAGGCCTTGGGCCTGCGGGTAGCGAGTAGCGAAGTCTAGCAAATCGAAGCCCGGCGCCATGCGTGCTGCCCGCAGATAGGGCCGGCCTGCAGCCGCGCAGTTTTCGGGCGACTCATCGCCATGAAACTGCAGCAAGGCATTGGGCACCGCCTGCAGGCCCTGCGCCACCTCGCTGGGCGGAGCGTTGACGAAGAGCAGCACCGGCGTCACAAAGGGCGGCAATCGACGGGCCAATTCAGCGGCACGATCTGCACTGACGGCCCGAGCGCTCTTGGCATAGAGCACAAAGCCCAACGCGTCTGCACCCGCCGCCACAGCGGCATCGACATCGGCCTCGCGGGTCAGGCCGCAAATCTTGATTCGGGTCACGGCAACCAGTCCATGGCCGGGGTGTGTTCCGGCAGTTGTAGGTGAGCGTCGTAGCTCGGGCCCATGAAGTACAGGCCATCGGCCGCAAAGGTGGGCGCGGCAGCGGCACGCGAGCGCACAGCCAGCACCTCGGCCATCCACTCAGGCGGGCGGCCGCCCGTGCCCACCGCCACCAAGCAGCCCATGATGTTGCGCACCATGTGGTGCAAAAAGGCCACGCCCGCCACATCAAAGCGCCAGTAGGCACCACGCTGGGTGATGGTGATGGCATCCAGCCGCTTGACGGGCGACAGCGCTTGGCAGTCGATGGAGCGAAACGATGAAAAATCGTGTTCGCCGATCAGGTGCTGTGCCGCTGCACGCATGGCCTCGCCATCCAAGGGCTTGAAGACCCAACCGCAAGCGTGACGCTCTAGTGCAGGCCGGACAGGGGACTCCAGCAGCAAGTAGGCATAACGGCGCCGCCGCGCCCAATTGCGGGCATGGAAATCTGGCGGCACCACCTGCGCCCACTGCACGGCAATGTCTGACGGCAGGTAGCGATTGGTGCCCCGCACCCACGAAAACAGCTCGCGCTGCAGGGCGGTATCGAGGTGCACGACTTGATTGAGGCCATGCACACCTGTGTCCGTGCGGCCGGCACACAGGGTGCTGACGGGCATGGCGGCAAAGGCGCTCAGTGCCTTTTCAAGATGATCTTGCACCGTGCGGCCGCTGGGCTGGCTTTGCCAGCCGTGATAGGCCTCACCGCGATAAGCGACGCCCAAAGCCAGCCGGGTCAGGCCCCCAGAAAAGACAGCAGCCGGCGCATGGCCCGGCTGCGATGGGAGAGAGGCCACCGCCGGGGCAGTGCCCGGCGGTATCTCAGAGGCGTCAGCCAAGCTCGCCCAACATGGTTTGTGCCCGAGCCTTCATGGGGCCACTGGCCTGGGCAATGACTTCGTCCAGCAGGTCCTTGGCGCCTTCAATGTCGCCAATGCGCCGGAACTCGTCGGCCAACTCGAGTTTGCGGGCCAGTGGATCATCGGCCTCATCCCCTTCTGAGACTTCAGGGGCTTGAGGCGCGTCAGGCAGTTGGGACGGTGTGGCTGCTGCCTCTTCCTGCACCGGATCGAGGTCCAGGGAGATATCACCAAAGTCAAAACCACTGTCAGGAGCAGGCGCCACTGACGCGGGTGCATCAGGCAAGTCCATCGTCAAGTCGAGATCAGGCAGATCCCCGGGCTTGGTGTCTATAGCTGCTGCCGGCGCAGGCTTGCTGGCCGAAGTGTCCAGACCCAACATCATGTCGGGGTCAGCCGGACGAGTGGCCTCCAAGCCTGTGTTCTCGGGTGGCGTGTCCAGATCGATGTCCAGATCGATGTCCATGTCATCCGACAGGCGCGCCGCGGGTTCCTCAACAGGTATGAAGTCCGTCGCCGGTTGAGTCGGTGCAGGGTCGCGCAAATCTGCCGAACCCCGCGACGTATCCAGATCGACTGCAGCGCCACCTTGGTGGCCATACAGCGGGTTGCCAGCGTCGATGCTGCGCCCTAACTCCTGGGCCTCGGGCCAATCATCGCCCGACTCACCAATCGAATCACGCAGCAAGAGTGCTTGCGACTCGAAGCCCGCCACATCTGCCCGCTTGGCATAGACCTCCAAAAGCTTGAGGCGAATGGCCGAACGGTTCGGGTCTGTGCGCAGCGCTTCCTTGAGAATTTCCTCGGCTTGCAGGTCGCGGCCATAGGCCAAATACACATCGGCTTCGGCCACCGGGTCTACATCGCCAATGGCATCCAACTGGCTGAGCGAATAACTCAGCGAGGAGGACGCCGCGCTGTTGGCGCCATCACGCGTATCAACGCGCTGTCCGCCTGAGACACCGAAGAAGGAGTCCGGTTGAAGCTTGCTTTCCAAGAAGGAGGTTTCGCTACCCTCTTGCGAGCGCCGACGCAGGCGCATCAGGCCCAAACCGGCCAACAAAGCCACCACGCCGACCGCGACAGGCAGCACGTAGTCATTGTTGGTCAAGGACTCCAAAAAGGTCGGCTCAGACACGCCGGTCGGCGCGGCCGGTGCGGCCGCCAGCACCGACGAAGCGGCGGCAGACGCCGGCGCCACAGGGGCAGAGGCGACGACGGACACTGGCGGCGGCGGCACTGAAGCCGCAGAAGCCGTTGGAGCCGTTGGAGCCACCGCAGGCGCACTGGCGGAAGGCTCGGGCTGGGTCGGTACGGGGGCCGACGCAAGCAGCGTAGGCTTGGGCAAAGTCGGCACAGACGCTGGTGCAGCGGCTGGGGGGACAACAGGCAAGGTGGGCTTAGAACTTGGAACCGTCATGCCCGAGCTGACTGTGGCTACCGGCGGAAGCACGGGCGCGGCCGGTGGGGCGACTGGCGCAGGCGTCGATGGCTTGGCCAAGTTGGGCGCTACGGGTGTGGCTGGTTTGTCTGAGAGCTTTTTGAGCTCGTCCACGTTGCGCGCCAGTTCAGCCATCCGAGCGGCCGCCGCCTTGCGCTCTGCCTCTTTGGAGAGCTTGGCTTCAGCTGCTGAAGCAGCCACCGAACCACGAGACAAGGTCAGTTTGTCAGGCGTAGCGGGCGCCGCAGTGACCTTGCGATCTTCAACGGCGGCCTCTAGCTTACCTTTAGCCTGGCGCGGTGATTCCTTCACAGGTACCGAAGGCACGGACTGGGCCAATTGCTGGCGGAAGGCGGCGAAATCTGCGCTGTGGGCTTGGATCACTTGCCGCGCTTCAGGTTGCGTCACTTCTGCCGACGCATCAGCATCTGGCAGGTTGAGCACCACGCCCGCCTTCAGCCGATTCATGTTATTGCCCGTGAAGGCTTGCGGATTACCGCGGTACAGCGACACCAACATCTGATCCAGAGACACGCCAGACTGTGAATGTCGCGACGCAATGGCCGACAGGGTGTCGCCTTGCCGGACTCTGTAGTTCTCGGCTGAGGAGGCGGATGGAGACTGAACATCCTTCGGTACGGCAGGCGCTTTCGGCTCGACCTTGGACTTGGGCTTGGCGGGCGCCTTTGGCACCGTTGCCTCAACAGGACTTGGCGCTGCTGTGGCTGGAGGGCTCACACGGGACAGGGGCGCTGAAGCCACGGGCGGCAGGGGTGTTACCACCACGGGCGCCGCCGACAGCGCCGGCGAGGTCAAAACCGGTGACGGAGCCTCGTTGACTCGGCTTGGCGGGTCAATGAGCAAGGTGTAGGAGCGTTGCAACTTGCCGCCGCTCCATACCAGATCCAGCACCATGTCCACAAAAGGCTCGGCCATCGACCGATCCCCAGTGATGCGGATCACAGATCGACCATCGTCTCTCTTTGCCAAAGCAACTTTGGCCCCGACCAAGGCGGCATTGAACTCAACGCCAGCGGCCCGGAAGCCCTCCGGCGAGGCCAGATTGGCCCGCAAAGTAGCCGCCTCGTCAGGGGAAATACTGGTGATATCAACCTCGGCGCGCAGGGGTTCACCCAGCGACGATTGCACCGAAAGCCGACCGAGGCTCAGCGCCGAAGCCCCCGTATGAACGAGCAGCAAGGCCACAGCGGCCACTGCCGAAAGCGTAGGCCTATTGGCCAGGAACAAGGGGTGTTTCAAGGCGTCTCCCAAACGCGACCGGCGAGGCTGATCATCCGACATGGAGATTCAGGCTCGCCAACAACGGTCTTCCACACGCACCGGCCTCTACCCTAGGGCCGACACGCAAAGAAAACACCATAGCATCAAGCATATAGCCTGCCAAGCTCATGCTTCACATGATCCCTTGAGGAGTGGTCAGTGTGTGCAAGCGTAAGCCGCGCTCTGTTGTCCTTGGACAACGAGCCCGAACCCTTGACAGGATTGGCGTTTCAGGCGGCCAGCAAGATGCGCAGCATGCGGCGCAGTGGCTCGGCCGCGCCCCAGAGCAACTGGTCGCCGATGGTGAACGCGCCCACATACTCCGGGCCCATGGCCAGCTTGCGGATGCGGCCGACCGGAATGGTCATGGTGCCGGTCACGGCCACCGGGGTCAGATCTTTGATCGTCGCCTCGCGGGTGTTGGGGACGACCTTGGCCCAAGGGTTGTCGGCGGCGATCATGGCCTCAATGTCCGCCACCGGCACGTCCTTCTTCAACTTGAAGGTCAGGGCTTGGCTGTGGCAGCGCATGGCACCCACACGCACGCAGAAGCCATCAACCGGGATGGGCGCGGAGCCGAAACCTTCACCCAGGCCCATGATCTTGTTGGTCTCGGCCATGCCCTTCCACTCTTCCTTGGATTGACCGTTGCCTAGGTCTTTGTCGATCCAAGGGATCAGCGAGCCGCCCAGCGGCACGCCAAAGTTGGCCGTCTCTTCGGCCGACAAGCTGCGCTGCTTGGCGATGACCTGGCGGTCGATCTCCAGAATGGCGCTCTTGGGGTCGTCCAGCAAGGCTCGCACCGACGCATTCAGGGTGCCGTACTGCGTCAGCAGCTCGCGCATGTGCTGCGCGCCGCCGCCAGAAGCTGCTTGGTAGGTCTGGGTGGACATCCACTCCACCAGCCCCGCCTTGTAGAGTGAGCCCACACCCATCAGCATGCAGCTGACGGTGCAATTGCCGCCCACCCAGTTCTTGCCACCAGCGCTCAAGGCATTCTTGATGACCGGCATATTGACCGGGTCGAGAATGATGACGGCCTCCTTCTCCATGCGCAGGGTCGATGCCGCGTCAATCCAGTGGCCGTTCCAGCCTTCTGCACGTAGCTTGGGAAAGACGGCGCTGGTGTAGTCGCCGCCCTGCGCGGTGATGATGATGTCGCAGCGCTTCAAGCGCGGCGATGTCATACGCATCTTGCAGCGTGGTTTCGTTCTTCGCCTGAGCGGGGGCTTTGCCGCCTGCATTGGACGTGGAGAAGAACAGGGGTTCGATGAGATCGAAGTCGCGCTCAGCGACCATGCGGTCCATCAACACAGAGCCGACCATGCCGCGCCAGCCGACCAAACCTACGAGTGTCGTCATTTTCAGATTACCTTTATCGCCCTAACAATTCACTCGGAACCTCTTGATCCCCGGCTCGTATCGCCGGGTCCAGGGGTGGGGCGAGACGACACCGAGCGATCAGCTCTTGGTAATGGTGGTTTTACCGGTGGTGTTGCCCATCAGCGGCCACCACCACCGCATCACCCATCTCGCGCGTGCTCACCTTCTGGGTGCCCTCGCTCCAAATGTCAGCCGTGCGCAGACCTTGGGCCAACACAGCGCGCAACGGCCGACTCGATACGGTCGGCAGCTTCCGGCTGTTGGAGTGAGAAACGGAGCATCATGGCAGCGGACAGGATTGTAGCCAGTGGGTTTGCAATTCCCTTGCCCGCGATGTCAGGCGCGCTGCCGTGGCTGGGTTCGTACAGGCCTTTGTTCTGAGCATTCAGTGAGGCCGAGGGCAGCATGCCGATGGAGCCGGTCAGCATGGCGGCTTCATCCGACAGGATGTCGCCAAACATATTGCCGGTCACCACCACGTCAAACTTCTTGGGCGCGCGCACCAGTTGCATGGCGGCGTTGTCCACATACATGTGCTCCAACTCCACGTCGGGGTACTCTTTGTGCACCTCGGTGACCACGTCCTTCCAGAACTGGAAGGTTTCCAGCACATTGGCCTTGTCCACGCTGGTGACGCGCTTGCTGCGCTTGCGCGCGGCTTGGAAGGCCACGTGGGCAATTCGCTCGATCTCTGGGCGCGCTGTAGCGCATCGTGTCGAACGCCTCTTCGGCGCCAGGGAAGTGCCCATCCGTGGCGATGCGGCGGCCGCGCGGCTGGCCGAAGTAGATGTCACCCGTCAGCTCGCGGATGATGAGGATGTCCAAGCCCGCCACCAACTCGGGCTTGAGGCTGGACGCATGCGTGAGCTGCTCGTAGCACAGCGCCGGGCGGAAGTTGGCAAACAGGCCCAGTTCCTTGCGCAGGCCCAGGATGGCCTGCTCAGGGCGCAGGCGACGCTCCAGCGTGTCGTATTTCCAGTCGCCCACCGCGCCAAAGAGGATGGCGTCTGCGGCCTTGGCCAGCGCCAGCGTGCTTTCGGGCAGGGGGTGGCCATGCGCCTCATAGGCAGCACCACCGACCTTGGCCTCTTCCATCTCAAAGGGCAGGTCCAGCACGTTCAACACGCGCACGGCCTCGGCCACGATCTCGGTCCCGATGCCGTCACCCGGCAGCACAGCAATTTTCATTTCAAAATCTCCACTAAAAGCTTATGCGCGCTCATCCAGCAACCAACGCGTCAATCGCTGCTCCCGCCTGAAGGTCAAAGGCCAGCTACACAACCCTGCCACACTCCAGCCTCCAGGAGCACCTTCCATCAAGGCCACCCAGCCATGCTCAAGCACCAGAGCCACATTGGCCCGCATCAAGAAAAACAGGTTGATAGAGCCCGCACCAAAAGCAAAAAAGGACAAACCCAGCGCGACAAAGCACAGCCACGGACGGGTTAACACCGTCCGCTGAAACCAGCGCCTTGGGCTGCCCACCTGACGGTCTCCTCAGCCTGGCAGTCGGGTCGCCAACCAAGGCATCCTGGCCAGGCGCTCGGCTTCATAGGCCTTGATCTTGTCGGCATGGCGCAGCGTCAGGCCAATGTCGTCAAAGCCGTTGACCAAGCAGTATTTGCGGAAGGCCTGAACCTCAAAGGGCAGCTCGGTGCCATCGGCCTTGATCACTACTTGGCGAGGCAAATCAACCGTCAACTGATAACCCGGGAAGGCATGCACCTCGTCGAACAAGGCGGCGACCTGCGCCTCAGACAGCGCAATGGGCAGCACGCCGTTCTTGAAGCAGTTGTTGAAGAAGATGTCCGCAAAGCTCGGGGCAATGATGGCCCGAAAGCCATATTGCTCCAGCGCCCAAGGCGCATGTTCGCGGCTGGAGCCACAGCCAAAATTGTTGCGCGCCAAGAGCACGCTGGCCCCTTGGTAGCGCGGCTGGTTCAGCACGAAATCGGGGTTGGGCTTGCGGGTGGCGGGGTCTTGGCCGGGCTCGCCCGCGTCCAGATAGCGCCACTCGTCAAACAAGTTCGGGCCAAAGCCCGTGCGCTTGATGGACTTCAGGAATTGCTTGGGAATGATGGCGTCGGTATCGACGTTCTCGCGGTCCATCGGGGCCACCAGGCCCTTGAGCACGGTGAATCTATCCATTGATGTCTCCTTGATGGCGGCGGCCTCCAGCATCTCTTCTTGCTGCTGTCTTCGATCTTCTCGCCCACTGCCTTGCACGGTCGTGACCAAAACCGTCGATGGTGCTGCAGCACCATCAAGGCCGTCATCAATGCCAGTGCCCAAACAGGCGCATGCAAAAGACTCCTTCAATGATGTGAACAGGCCTGGACCAGACGACGCGACGAACGTCCACAAAGTGGCCGGCCATCGCTGCCGCCGCCGCCATGGCTGGGCTCACCAAATGGGTGCGGCCACCGGCACCTTGGCGGCCTTCAAAATTGCGGTTGCTGGTGGATGCGCAGCGCTCACCGGGCTCCAATCGGTCGGCATTCATGGCCAAGCACATGGAGCAACCCGGCTCTCGCCACTCAAACCCTGCGGCCTTGAAGACCTTGTCCAAGCCTTCGGCCTCGGCCTGGGCTTTGACCAAGCCAGAGCCTGGCACCACCAGCGCCAGCTTGACGTTCGCAGCAATGCGCCCACCCACCCGCTTGACCACCTCGGCGGCCTCGCGCATGTCTTCGATGCGGCTGTTGGTGCACGAGCCGATGAAGACCTTGTCGATGCGCACATCGGCCAGCGCCTTGTTGGGCTCCAAGGCCATGTACTGCAGCGCGCGCTCGATGGCACCGCGCTTGACGGCATCCTTTTCTTTGCCGGGGTCCGGCACGCGGTCTTCAATCGACAGCACCATCTCCGGGCTAGTGCCCCAGGTGACTTGCGGCTTGATCTGGGCGGCATCCAGCTCGACCACCTTGTCAAAGTGCGCGCCCTCGTCCGAGTGCAGCGTGCGCCAGTGGGCAAAAGCCTGCTCCAAGGCCACGCCGGTTGGGCTGAAGGGGCGGCCCTGCACATAGCGCAGCGTGGTCTCGTCCACCGCCACCAGGCCAGCGCGAGCACCGGCTTCAATGGCCATGTTGCACACCGTCATGCGGCCTTCCATGCTCAAAGCACGGATGGCGGAGCCGGCAAACTCAATGGTGTAGCCCGTGCCACCGGCCGTGCCGATCTTGCCGATGATGGCCAGCACGATGTCTTTTGCGCCTACGCCTTTGGCGACTTGCCCGTCAACCCGGACGAGCATGTTCTTGGCCTTCTTGGCCAGCAAGGTTTGGGTCGCGAGCACATGCTCGACCTCAGAGGTGCCGATGCCATGGGCCAGCGCACCAAACGCACCGTGGGTGGAGGTGTGGCTGTCACCGCAGACCACCGTCATGCCCGGCAGCGTGGCACCCTGCTCGGGGCCGATGACGTGAACAATGCCTTGGCGCTTGTCGGTCATCTTGAACTGGGTCACGCCGTGGCGGTCGCAGTTGGCGTCCAGCGTATCGACCTGCAGCTTGGAGATCGGGTCGGCAATGCCTTGGCTGCGGTCGGTGGTGGGCACGTTGTGGTCGCTGACCGCCAGGTTGGCGGAGAGACGCCAGAGCTTGCGCCCCGCCATGTCCAGCCCTTCAAAGGCCTGCGGGCTGGTGACTTCGTGCACCAAATGGCGGTCGATCAA
>JAXHNT010000006.1:0-38692 GCA_034520165.1 Ideonella sp. | reverse complement strand
GGTGTGGAGGATTTGGCAGAGGAGGAGGAGGAGGAGATGGAGAGTCAGCCTCTTGAGGAGAGTGAAGTGTTGCGCTGTGGGACTGTAGCGCACATGGCAGACTTCATGTTAGGCTGCCTTTCGCGTGACCCTCGCATTAGGAACATTCTGGCCAACAGCGATTACTGGGGGTTCACTCTTCTAGACCCACGATACAAGGAGAATTTCTCCACTCTAATTCCGGAGGCGTCGGCGCTGACGGCCGCGGAGAGCAGGACGTTCTCGTCCTTGATGTCCGAGTGGATCACGCGGCACCCGTGCGCGAAGGCGACGGCCGTCGCGATCTGCTGGCACACGCGCAGCTTCCCGCGCAGGGACCACGCCGCAGTGGCCCCGGGCGCGCGGTGGACGATCGACGGGCGGGGGGCGGCGGCCGGGCAGGCGAGCACGCAGACGGTCTGAGGGTTTATTCTTCCCGGCGAGTGCCAGAGAAAGCAGCGTCAATTTTTTGCTTATTCGTCGTGTAGTCTCTGAACCTCTACACATTCGACGAAACGGTGAGAAACGAACGGACAGGTCGAGAACTCGCTGCGCCGATTCAGAGACATAGACGCAATCGTCAGCAATTGAATTGGCGCTGGTGAAGGCATTACCGCGTTCAAGACGTGGGCAGGGCTGTGACCTTTGTTGGTTGCTTGACCGAAGCATGGTTGTCCGAGAGCGAGAACAGTCATCGGCTCTCTGCGGCGGTGGAAGAACCAGTGCACGCAGCGGGCGATACCGAGTCGGCCAGAGCTGCCTCGACGCTGCGTTTGGTCATTCCGTTGGCCCGTTCAGCGGCGTCCATGCGACGGCGCGTTGCAACGCAAGACGGCGCCTACAGAAACGGAAGTGCGAGGAAGTACAGTCTACACCGACTACACCACCGGCAACGCTTACCCCCATGCCGCTACGGCGGCGTCTCAGGAGACGCTTTCGGACATCCTGGGAACTTTCCACACACGGCATCGCGCCTGCTCATGCAAGTGACGGTTTCGCTTGAGTTCAGCGTGTGCGCAGCTCATTTGCAACAATGTCAGCTGGTGCTTCACGAGATGGTCAGCGAAATGACGTCCGTTCGGTGTGAATGCATGGAACAGCTCAAGTACATTTCGGCAGTCAGGTGCCGGTCAGTTTTTAATCGTTCCACCCGCGGAAGCCGCTGGCGAGCTCCGCGCGCACTGCTTCGAGCGGGCGCAAGGCTACGTGCCTGAGGCGACCTCGGCCAGTGGCACATGCGCATTCACTTTTAACATCGTTGTAGCGTCCTTTGGATCGATGCCCATCACATGCGCAGGCCGTCTCAACAACGTGTGTTTGCGGCGGAATCCCTGCACGGCGAATGCATACATTGCGCTGTCGTAACTCCACCAGACCTCTGCGTCGGCATCGTCGTCGAAATCGTCATCGTCCTCCGTCGCTTTCGCGGTTGGATAGCAGTCCCGCGCGATGAGCGGGATCGTACGACCATCTCCTTCGCACCATTTGAGGAAGGCTGCATGCTGAGGTGCGTCTTCGTCCGTCTCGATGGAAGGAGTGCACCCGGTGCACCCTCGGGTAACTCGTACAGGATCATCCCGAGCGCCCACGCGTCGCGGCGCTGAGGCTCGGTGTGCGAGCCCGCACTCACGAGGCGAAAGGTTGCGTCCGCTGCCCGGCTCACGGGCATCACCCACTCTTTAGTCACCGCGGTGCTGCGCTTGGACTGAAATGACAGGGATGGGTGCCTTCGGGGAATCGATGAGCTCCACAACGCACGCACCCTTTGGATCGTGGACAAGAATGTTGTCGGGCTTCAGGTCGCGGTGGAAAACATTGTAGCGGTGACATCCGCGACGGCGTCAACGAGGCCACGCGCCACCTTGAGGCACAGTTCGAGGTTTGCGCCGTGCGTCTTGATGAACAACGACAGCGTCTGATCACGGTGCAGCACAGCGATGAAATACCTGCACTCTGGAGCCGGGTGATTTTCCGGTGCGTTCGCTCGTCCAGCGCGCTTGATCAGCCCATGCATGACCGGAGCGCAGGGGCGCGGGGTGCCGAGAGTATCGTAGGCCCAGCGCTCTGGTCATACAACGCTTTCTCTTCAGCGGAATCCCCGAAGGTCTTGATGACGACGGGAAGTGGATCGATCTGAATGTCGGAGGGCTTGTCTTGCAACGGAAAGTAGCCGCCGACGAACACCGAGTGCTGGAAGTTCCCTGGCGTTTTGCACGCCAGGAGCACTCGCACCAGAACACCAGCGGGCTGGTGGCCGCGCAAGAGATGTCGCCGGGCGTGATGGAACAGCGACGCTTGATGAGTGGCGGCGCCTTGGTGGAGGAGACAAGTCGTTTTGACACGGTTGCTCAAGTCGGCAATGGTGTACTGGACAGGCGGAGCGGAGGACGGTTCGCCGTCTTTGGTCAGTGAATTTTCCACAACATCGAGTCGGTCGGACGGTGAGGCTCTGCCACTACTTGTTTCGTCGGAGGTGCTGTTGTGGATAGTTTCACGCGGACCATGACACGAATGGTGCGCTCAGGCCGCCAGAATCCGATAAACTCGACAATCGCGCCGACGTATTTAGTCAGGTTCGCCAGGCCCGTGACGGCGCCTTGAAGTTTCTCGAGTTTGTCGCACTGCCAGTTCGTTGACTTGGTCAAGGAGCCCTGAGCACCGTGCACCAATGAACCGCAACGCAGTGGTGTCGTTGAGCGTCGTGATCCTCGCCAAGCTTTCGATTGCAGGCCCCTGCCAATTCCAATAACAGCACGCTGGTTGGTCGGTGTGATCTCTTCCGCTGATGAATAAGGTGTTGGTCGAAAAACACCCGCTGCCACAGGTGAGAATTTCGACGACACGGGCTTGGAGCCAATTGTTCATGCACATCGCAGCTTGATCCCGTAATTGCGGATCATTCGCGATGCTCCAGAGATCTTCAAGTTCGAGCCCTTTGGAATGTGAAATTATTTCAGAACTCTTCGCGACTAAGCTCACATTCCATGAAGCGCGCTTCTTGAAGCACAGACGCTTGAGGCTCCATGTAAAGTGAACCCTACGGCCCGTCAAAAATCAACAGCGGCTGGAATCACTGGAATCACTGGAATCACTGGAATCACTGGAATCACTGGAATCACTGGAATCACTGGAATCGATGGAAGCTAAGTAAGGAAAAAGAGCGACGCGGCGAGTAGCGCGAAACAGAGTAAGTGACAGCGACGAGGTTTCGGCTTGAAGCGGGACGAGAATACCTACAGGCTCTTTGAAGGAACGGAAAAAATCCTTTCACTTTCCCCAAAAACGTTGCGATTCCGAAAGCGAGCACCGGTGTGGGAGTAAGCGAAGAGCTCATCGTCGAAAATGGCCGACGAAGGCTGCGCGCCGCCGCCAGGCGGACGACGCGGCAGGCATTGCATTGCGTCTTCCGCAGGTCTTGCTCCTCCAGCGCCACCCGGCCCTGCGGCTTCACGTGCCCACACGCGGCGTGGAACGCGTCGTGGGGGAGATGGCTACGACATACCGTTTGCCCCTTGGTGTGTCGATCGTCAAACCGGCGGCGCACTTCTCGCGGGCTACTCCGATAACGTAAGCATCGTCAGGGCGCTGGTTTGCGAGCTCCACGGCGACCGCACACTGCGGGACTTTGGGAGTGTATTGTTGGGACTTGGGATCGAGCATGTAAGGAGCACGGCGTCGAACCACAACGCCCGGTAAGGATGGGCAGGGCTATGCACCAGGGCGTTTCGGCTGTCAACGGCGTTCCAGACACGCAACTTTTCCGGATGGGGGGTTGGCCAAAGCGTTGAAGCGAGCGCAAGCACTGCTTGAAGGAGCAAGGATACGTGCCGCGAGGCGAGCCTCGGCCAGTGGCACATGGCGAAAGACCTTCAGCATCATTTTAGGATTCTTTGGATTGATGCCCGTCACATGCACGAGTAAATCTTTCAACAGCACGTGTGTTTGCGGCGGAATCCCCTGCACGTCGAATGCATACATTGCGCTGTCGTAACTCCACGGCTGCGTTTCCCCTTCGGTGGCGTCGTTTCACCGCCATCCGTCGCAGTTTGGATGTAGCAGCTCCGCGCGCGATGAGCGGGATCGTACGACCATCTCCTTCGCACCATTTGAGGAAGGCTGCATGCTGCGTCCTCGATGGAAGGAGCGCGCCCGGTGCACCCCTCGAGTAACTCGTACAGGATCATCCCGAGCGCCCACGTCGCGGCGCTGAGGCTCGGTGTGCACGAGCCCGCATTCACGGAGGCGAAAGGTTGCGTCCGCCCGGCTACGGGCATCACCCACTCTGGTGTAACCGCGGTGCTGCGCTTGGACTGAAATGACGCGAGATGGGTGCCTTCTGAAGTCGTGATGAGCTCCACAACGCACGCACCCTTTGGATCGTGGACAAGAATGTTGTCGGGCTTCAGGTCGCGGTGGAAAACATTGTGACGGTGACACATCACGACGGCGTCAACGAGGCCAATGCGCCACCCCGAGGCACAGTTCGAGGTTTGCGCCGTGCGTCTTGACGAACAACGACAGCGTCTGACTGCATGGTGCAGCACAGCGATGAAATACCTGCACTCTGGAGCCGGGTGATTTTCCGCTGCGTTTGCTCGTCCATCGCGCTTGATCAGCCCATGCATGACCAGTGGAGCGCAGGGGCGGCGCGGGGTGCATTTCCCGAGAGTATCGTAGGCCCAGCGCTCCTGGTCATACGACGCTTTCTCTTCAGCGGAATCCCGTGAAGGTCTTGATGACGACGGGAAGTGGATCGACCCGAATCCCAGGCTTGTCTTGCAACGGAAAGTAGCCGCCGACGAACACCGGGTGCTGGAAGTTCCCTGGCGTTTGCACGCGAGGCACTCGCACCAGAACACCAGCGGTTCACTTGATCGATGGCCCGCCCTCCAAGCGATCAGTGTGATGGAACAGGTTGTCTTGCGGTCCCCCCAGAGGTAGTTTGACTTTGACGATCTTGCTCAAGTTCGAGACCCGATGAAGACTCTGACATTCTGTGGCTGCACGCGGCCAGCGAGCGGCGAAAAAAGGTCGAGGCCCCCGCCGGGTCGAGGACGTCGTCAGCGTATGCCACCTCAGGAAGGACTGCGGTACTGCATAGCGGCCAAGGAGTCTCCCTATACAGCCGCTGTAGCGCCAAAACAAAACAGAACGGGCGCTAGGGATTACCGCAACGATCGTCGTTCGCGGAACGCAACGGGAGCTGGAAATTGGTGCTCGGGAATCCAGTGAGGGTTACATGATGGTCAAGCATCGAGGCGGGACGCCGCGGCAGGGAACTTGCGGCGGCCCGGGAAACTAGGGGCGGGGGTCGTGTGCATGGCCGCCATCATCACCGCGGCTTGGTGGGCTTGGGGTTCGCTGGCGGAATCGTCACCGTGTCCGCTTCGGGGGGGCCTGCGCCGACCACGATGGGTACCACCCGCGCAGGCGGCGGGATCGATCCAGCGGCATCCCGCCGTTCGAAAGCGGCGCGTGCAGCAGCAGTATACCCGTGTCCTCGATGGCGGTCTTCGCGGCCTCGCTGAGCGGCTCGATAAAGCCACCGGAAACCGCGAAGACGAAGCCGCACTTGCCCGCGTCGGCCGCCGCGCTACCCCCACAACGGCATCGAGGGCGGTCAGGGGTTCGCCGCAAATTGCAGTAGTGGAAGAGGGCCTTCCGCAGGTCCGGCGAGGCTGTGGTCTTGTTGTTGCCGCCGTGCGGGGCAGCCGATTTCCGGACAGCGCCAGCGCCAGCTGCGGCCGGCACCGCAAGCGCCGTCATCAGCTTCGCCGCGGGGGGTGTTGGCCGCAAGGAACTGCAGGAGGCCGCGACGAACTTAGCTGCCGGGGAGCCCGGTTTGGTCTCCCGAGCAGCTCCTTCGCGGCCTCGGCAACCGACGCCGTTGCTGGGCGTACTTCGCCGCGAGGGCAAAGCGGTGGCGCCAGCCCAGTTGGTACAGCTCGTGGAGCACCTCCCTTCCTGTACTCGATGGACTGCCGTCGATGCGAAGCGCTTCGTCTGGGCGGGGATCACGACCGGCTGCGCTTCGGCGTCGCCGCGGCCGGGAAGCACGATGGCCGCGCCGCCCCCGGACGGCGCGGCGCCGTTGATGACGACGCACGGCCCGGTGGAGGCCAAGGCGGCGGCGGCGGCGGGCGCGCGGCTTTCCAGCGCTCGTCGGCGCCTTTCCGCCCGCCTCCACGACGCGGACGGGCATGCGCGGAAGCCCGAGCCCAAGCCCCGAACCGCTCCCGCAGCCATCCGACCCAACCGCATCGGCGGGTGGAAGCCATCCGGGACTGGCACGCCGTGCGCGTTGAAGACGGCGACGGTATCGGCGGTGCCCCAGGCAGGGGTCGACTGACGTCGCGGGCCATGGCGATGGCGAGCGCGGCAAAGTCAGCAAACGGTCCATCAACCCCTCGCCGCTGACGGCACGCTCGCTGATGCCAAGTATCAGAAGCAGCGCGGCCCCGGCCACCTGGCGCATCCTCAGCGCCCCTTCTCCACCGCCGGCCCATGCGGTCTGTCGGGGATCCGCGGTGGTCAACGATCAAACCGTGCCGCACCTTGAGGGCGCTGCAATTACCCCCGAGGTCTGCCTGCGAGAAGGGCACCACTAGCGCCGTCGCAGCGCGAGGACGAGGCGGCCGGCGCCGGGGCCAAGCTCGAGCAGACCGTTCAGGTCGTAGTACTGGAGTCGCCGTCAGCGCAGCGGACTGCAGCGTCGCAACCGGCACAGGGCCGAAATCTTGTTCAGTCACGCGAAGCGCGCGCAGAGCTTCGACGAACAGCGCGCCGCGCACCGCGTTGCCGACGAGCGCGCGCAGCATCACGGACGTCTGCGGGTTTCCTGGGCATCCACATCGATGGCGGACGCTCCAAGGCGGGAATCAGGCATGGCGGACATGGTTTGTCTCCTGTTAAAAGGCCACGGGTCGTAGGGTGGTCATAAGTGTGGCACAACTCGACGTGTATTTCAAATGGCGGCCTCGTCTTTCGCATTGTGAGAAATACGTACTCCAATGAAACCAAGTTCAGAGCCACAAAGACCCTCGCGATAATGGACACCAATGTCTGATCTGCGTGAAGCTCCCAAACCCACCCCCTCCCGTCTCAAGCGCTTGGCCGGACGCTGGTGGCGCCGGCAATCGCCTGCCCGCCAAGACCGATTCGCCACCATGGGACCCTTGGTGTCTGTGCTGCTTTTTTTGGCAGCCATCACCTCTGCGTTTTGGTACCTGCGCAACGAAGAAGTTGACCGCGCCACGGAAGCCCTTCAACGCGATACCGAGGTCGCACAGCAGCAGATACGGCTTCACCTGATCGAGAACCAGGAGCAACTGGTGCGCATGGCGCGCGAACTCGTGACGCGCGACATTGACGCCAGAGAGTTCATGGACCAGGCCGCCACCTTCCAGCGAGAGCGGCCAGAGGTGCGCCTTGTGGCCTGGATCAATGCGCAAAGAGAGGTTCGAGCCAGCCAAGCGGTCAGCACCTTCCACCCAGAGACAGCGCCAAATGGCGAGATCCCTGATCCTGCCCTGCCTGTAGAGAACCAGCGCAGCGCAGCCGAGGCCGCTTTTTTGGCCGCCCGGGAAGCGCGGCAACCGCTTTACTCCAAGCCCTACAACGACGCCCAGGGCGCACCGGTCTTTCAGCTTCACGTCCCCTTGATTGACCGACACGGATTTGCCGGCGCCATCGTGGTGGAGTATTCGATTGAAGCCTTGCTGCGCTACTTTGTGCCCGCAGAGGTCACCCGACGCCATGCCATTACCGTGCTTGGCCCCGACCAGCGCGTGCTGACCGGCACTGTGAATGCCCCGACCCAAACGCAAAGCAGCAATACATTGGTGTATCAAGTGCCCTTGGCGCCGCTGGCCAACGGCATTCAACTGCGCGGCCAAGGCTTCAGGACGTCCATTGGGCTGATCAGCAACACCTTGTTCTGGATGGTGGTGGCCCTTTCCGTGCTGACGGTATGGATGCTGCTGGGGACTTGGCGCCACATGCGGCGGCGTGGCCAGATCCAAAAGGCCTTGGTACAAGAGACCAACTTCCGTCGCGCCATGGAAAACTCCATGCTCACCGGCATGCGGGCCATGGACATGAATGGCAAGGTCTCCTATGTGAACCCGGCCTTCTGTGCGATGACAGGGTATTCCGAAGCTGAGCTGGTGGACGGGATTCCGCCCTTCCCGTATTGGCCAGAAGATCGCCTGGAAGAGAACATGCGCCTGCTGCAACAAGAATTGCAGGGCCGCAGCCCGGCCGGTGGCATTGAGGTCAAGGTCAAACGCAAAGACGGTTCGGTGTTCGATGCCCGCATGTACGTGTCGCCGCTGATCGACCCCAAAGGGCAGCAAACGGGTTGGATGACCTCGATGACCAACATCACCGAGGCCAAGCGCATCCGGGATCAACTCTCTGCCTCTCACGAGCGCTTTACCACCGTGTTGGAACAGTTGGATGCAGCCGTGTCTGTACTGTCTGTCCAACAGGGCGAACTGCTGTTCACCAATCGCTCCTATCGGCTCTGGTTTGGTGGAGACGCCAAGGGCCACGAGGGCTTGACCAGTGTCAGCACCACCCCGGCCTTCCAGACCGAGGGCGAAGATGCGGTGGACACCCTCTCGGGCCTGCCGACCCAAGAGCTGACCGAGTCTGGCTCCCAGCCCCGGGAGGTCTACATCGAGAGCCTGCAGATGTGGTTCGATGTGCGCAGTCGCTACCTCCAATGGACCGACGGACGTCTGGCGCAAATGTTGATCGCGACCGACATCACCGCGCGCCGCCGGATAGAAGAGCAAGCCCAACAGCAAGCCGAGCGCGTTGCAGCCACCAGCCGCCTGATCACCATGGGCGAGATGGCGTCCTCGGTGGCGCATGAGTTGAACCAGCCACTGACGGCCATCACCAATTACTGCAACGGCATCGTCAGCCGCGTGCGGGCCGGCACCATCCAAACCGAGGACATGATTGCCGCGCTGCAAAAGACGGCGCGCCAAGCCGAGCGAGCCGGCCAAGTCATCCACCGCATCCGGGCATTTGTGAAGCGCAGCGAGCCGCAACGCCAAGCCGCGCAGGCGGTCGACATTGTGGAAGATGCGGTAGAGCTGGCGGGCATCGAGCTGCGGCGCCGTAAGGTCAACATCCACACCTATGTGGCGCAGCGCCTGCCGCCGCTGATGGTGGACCCGATCTTGATCGAACAGGTCTTGATGAACCTGCTGAAGAACGCCGCAGAGGCCATCGACAGTGCGCAAATGCCACCCTCGCGCCGCCACATTGAGCTGCGCGTGGTGCCCAAGCACAGCCCGGAGGAAGGCGGCGTCATTGAATTCAGCGTTACGGACACCGGCCCAGGCATGAAAGAAGACGTACTGGCGCGGCTGTATGAGGCCTTCTTCTCGACCAAGGTCGAGGGCATGGGAATAGGCCTCTCCTTGTGCCGCTCCATCATTGAGTCGCATCAAGGACGTATCCGGGCCCAGAACCTCTACAATGGAAGTTCCGTCACCGGATGTCGCTTTGCGGTGACACTTCCGGTGGATTTGACCCAACGAGCCGAGGGGCCTGCTGTCCCCGACGTCCCGATGGAAGCCGCAGTCTCCAACCCCAACGCATCGTCCTCATGAGCCTGATCCCCAAGAAAGGTACCGTCTACGTAGTCGATGACGACGAAGCGGTCAGAGATTCCCTGCAGTGGCTCCTTGAAGGCAAAGACTATCGCGTCAAATGCTTCGACTCCGCAGAGTCCTTCCTCTCCCGCTTTGACCCGCGTGAAGTCGCCTGCTTGATTGCCGACATCCGCATGGACGGCATGAGCGGCCTGGAGTTGCAAGACCGCCTGCTGGAACGCAAGAGCCCACTGCCCATCGTCTTCATCACCGGCCACGGCGACGTGCCCATGGCGGTGAACACCATGAAAAAGGGTGCGATGGACTTCATCGAAAAGCCCTTCAAGGAAGAAGAGCTGCTGTCGCTGGTGGAGCGCATGCTGGACCAAGCCCGGGTGGCCTTCAGCCAGCACCAAGAGCAGGCCAGCCGCGACGCCCTGCTCTCGCGCCTGACCACCCGTGAGGCTCAAGTGCTGGAGCGCATCGTGGCCGGCCGCCTGAACAAGCAGATCGCCGACGACCTGGGCATCAGCATCAAAACGGTGGAAGCGCACCGCGCCAACATCATGGAGAAGCTCAATGCCAACACCGTGGCCGATCTTCTCAAGATCGCACTGGGTGCCAACGCGCCCTCAGCCAAGGCCTGAGCTCCCACGCAACCGCACACCACTGACGGGGCCCTTGGGCCCCGTTTGCCATTCCTGACCTCATCTTCATCTCACCAAGGACCACCATGACCGCCCGCCTCATTGATGGCAACGCCCTCTCCACCCAACTCCGTGCTGAAGTCGCTCAGCGCACCGCCGCCTTGACAGCCCAAGGCCGCCAGCCCGGCCTGGCCGTGGTCTTGGTGGGGGACGATCCAGCCTCCGCCGTCTATGTGCGCAACAAGGTCAAGGCCTGCGAGACGACCGGCATTCGCTCCATCCTTGAGCAATACCCCGCCAGCCTGAGCGAGGCCGACTTGCTGGGCCGCATTGACGCCTTGAACAACGACCCCACGGTGCACGGCATCTTGGTGCAAATGCCGCTGCCCAAACACATCGACGCGCAAAAGGTCATCGAGGCCATCTCCACCCGCAAGGATGTGGACGGCTATTCGGTGCTGTCCGCGGGCGAGACCATGACCGGCCTGCCCGGCTTTCGGCCCTGCACCCCTTACGGCTGCATGAAGCTGATCGAGAGCACCGGCGAACCCATGAAGGGCAAGCACGCTGTGGTGATCGGCCGCAGCAACACCGTGGGCAAGCCCATGGCCTTGCTTCTGCTGCAAGCCAACGCCACCGTCACCCTCTGCCACAGCGGTACCCCCGACCTGGGCGTCTACACCCGCCAAGCCGACATCGTGGTGGCGGCGGTTGGGCGTCAAAACACCCTGCGCGGCGACATGGTCAAACGTGGGGCTATCGTCATTGACGTCGGCATTAACCGCAATGAACAAGGCAAACTGTGCGGTGACGTTGACTTTGACAGTGTGGCACCCGTGGCCTCATGGATCACACCCGTGCCCGGTGGCGTGGGGCCTATGACCATCACCATGCTCATGGTCAACACCCTGGAGGCAGCCGAGCGCACAACGCGAGGCTGAGGCAACACTTAAAAGGACTCGCCATGACCAATCCCCTGCTAAAGACTGAGGGCCTGATGGCCTATGACGCCATTCGCCCCGAGCACGTGGCACCCGCCATTGACGCGCTTCTCGCGCAGTCCTCAGCTGCGCTAGAGCAGGTGGTCGGTGACGCGGTGCCCGCCGACTTTGACGCCATGGCGCGTGTGTTGTCGGTCGCCACCGAACGCTTTGGCCGGGCCTGGGGTGCGGTGGGCCACTTGCACCGTGTGGCCAACACGCCAGAGCTGCGGGAGGCCTACGGGGTTGCACTGCCCCGCGTGACCGAGTTCTTCACCCAACTCGGTGCCGATGAGCGACTCTATGCCAAGTACCAAGCCTTGGCTGCCAGCTCTGGAGGCAGCAGCTTGACGGCTGCGCGCCAACATGCCCTGGGCCAGTGGCTGCGTGACTTCAAGCTCGGTGGGGCAGATTTGCGGGGCGCCTCCAAGACGCGCTATGAGCAGATCCAAGACCGCTCGGCCGAGCTGGAGCAGAACTTCTCCAACCATGTGCTCGACGCGACGGACGCGTTTGCCTATTGCGCCAGCACCGAAGAGATGGCCGGCGTGCCAGCCGATGTCGTGCAAGCGGCACGTGACGCCGCCGCTGCCGAGGGCAAAGACGGCCACAAGATCACCCTGCACTTTCCCAGCTACTTCCCGGTGCTGCAGTACGCCACCCACCGGCAGCTGCGTGAAAAGCTCTACCGCGCCTACATCACCCGAGCCAGCGAGCTGGACGCGCCGGAGCGCGACAACTCTGCGCTGATGACCGAGCTGCTGCAACTGCGCCAAGAAGAGGCTCACCTGCTGGGCTATGCCAACTATGCCGAGGTCTCGCTGGCCACCAAGATGGCGCGCAGCCCCGCCGCAGTGATGCAGTTCTTGCGTGACCTGAGCAGCAAGGCCCGCCCGGCGGCCCAACGCGACTGGACGGAGCTCCAGGACTTTGCCCAAGCCGCTCTGGGGATGTCGGACCTGCAAAGCTGGGACATCCCCTTTGCCAGCGAAAAGCTCAAAGAGGCTCGCTATGCCTTCAGCGAGCAAGAGGTCAAGGCCTACTTCCCGTTGCCCACCGTGCTCAAAGGCCTGTTCGGCATCATTGAGCGCTTGTTCGACGTCGCCATCAGCCCCGCCAGCGCACCCGTGTGGCATGAGGCGGTGCAGTTCTTCCGCATCGAGCGCGCTGGCCAGTTGGTCGGCGAGTTCTACCTCGACCCTTATGCGCGCCCAGGCAAGTCCCCCGGCGCCTGGATGGACGATGTGCGCTCGCGCTGGGTGCGGGCCGATGTGGGCCACCTGCAAACCCCGGTCGCCAACCTGACCTGCAACTTTGCCGCCCCAGTGGGTGATAAGCCCTCACTGCTGACGCACGACGATGTCATCACCCTGTTCCACGAATTCGGCCACGGCCTGCACCACCTCTTGACCCAAGTGGACGACCTAGGCATCTCCGGTATCTCCGGGGTGGAGTGGGACGCGGTGGAATTGCCCAGCCAGTTCATGGAGAACTTCTGCTGGGAGTGGGACGTGTTGAACACGCTAACCGCCCACGTGGACAGCGGCGAGCCCATGCCGCGCGCGCTCTTCGACAAGATGCTGGCGGCCAAGAACTTCCAAAGCGGCCTGCAGACCCTGCGCCAAGTGGAATACGCCCTGATCGACATGCGCCTGCACACCGAGCCAGAAGCCGCTGAGCGCGTGTTGGCAGTGGCAGACGAGGTGCGCCAAGAAGTCGCGGTGATCTTCCCGCCCGCGTTCGCGCGCGGCGCCCACACCTTCTCGCACATTTTTGCGGGAGGCTACAGCGCCGGCTACTACAGCTATAAGTGGGCAGAAGTTCTCTCTGCCGACGCCTGGAGTGCGTTTGAGGAGGCTGGCGTTCTAGACGCCCGCACGGGTGAGCGCTATCGTCGCGAGATTCTTGAGGCCGGTGGCAGCCGCCCAGCCCTGGAGAGCTTCAAGGCCTTCCGTGGCCGCGAACCCCAAATCGACGCGCTGCTGCGGCATCAAGGCATTGCGGCTTAAGCGCCGTCTTTTTCACTGTCTTTTTTTTCTCGGTCCTGCCATGAACACTCTCCGACCCTTTTTGGCCAGCAGTTTGGCTCTGTGGGCGTCCGTGGTCTGTGCTCAGTACAAAGTCGTGGGCCCGGATGGCACGGTCACCTACACCGACCGCCCTCCGGCCGAGGCCAAGGCGCAGGCCGTGCCCATCAGTGGCATTGGCGGGCGGGTCGATGCAGCCAATCTCCCGGCGGCATTGCGTCCCGTCGTGGGCCGCTATCCGGTCACGCTCTACACCAGCCCAGGCTGCGCACCCTGCGATCAGGGCCGCTCACTCCTGACTCAGCGAGGGATTCCCTTTGCCGAGAAGCGGGTCGAAACCGATACTGACACCGCCGCCCTGGCCAAGCTCACCGGGGACCGCAACTTGCCGGTGCTGACCATTGGTACCCAACAGCTCAAGGGCTATCAGTCCAATGATTGGCAGGGTTACCTAGACGCCGCGGGCTACCCCAAGACTTCGGCGCTTCCCGCGAGTTACCGCAACCCAGCCTCCACACCGTTGACCACGCCGGCACCAGCGCCTAAGCCGGTCGAGCAACGCAGGCCTGAGCCCACCGCGCCCACGGCACCACCGGCTGACCCCAACGCTCCGAAGATTCGGTTCTGATGGGCTTGGGTGTTCAGTGCCCGGGCCGAGCCTGAATCCGACTGGCCGGTATCTGGGCCAAGAGCACCAAGCCAGCCATTAGCCACATCGGCGCCCAGGGGACGGTGGCGGCAGCAAGCAGCCCAAAGCCCAAGGGCATGACGATCGTCGCAGCATTGGTGGCGAGCATGCGCACACCCAGTGCCTCACCATGCCGGTCTGAGGGCGTGACCCGGTGCAACATGGCCAAGATCATGGGCTGCACCGAGCCCAAGGCCAGCCCCAGGGCGGCGGACCCCAGCATCATGCCCACAGCGCCAGGCAAGTAGGCATAGACCAAACAGGTGGCGGTGGCCAGCGCCATGGCTGCGCGCAGTGCCACGCGTTCATCCAGCCTGTCGGCAAAGCGGCCAATCAACAAGCGCACCACGGTGGCGGCTGCTGCAAAACTGCCCAGCACCAGGCCAATCGCGGACGCACTCATGTCGCGGCCATGGCCGATCACCGGCACGGCAAAGCTGTGAGCATCCCAGCAGGACGACAGCGCCAAGTTCACCAATATCAACCAGCGCAAGGCGGGCAGACGCAGCAGCGCCAAAGCACCTCGGCCCACGGTGCCCGATGCTGGCTCCTTGGTGGCGACCGGCACGCTGCGCGGCACCCACATCGCCAGCCACCAGGCCAGCACAGGCAGCACCGCCGCAAACACGAAACCGGCCCGAAAGCCCACATGGTCGATCAGCAGCCCCACCACCACCGGTGCTAGGGCATTCGACACGGCCGGGCCCAAAGCCACCCAACTGAACACGCGTTTGAGGTCAGACGGATCGCGTGCCATCAAACCCGCTTCGCGCTGCACGCCCACCGCAGCCACGGCGATGGCGCCGCCCGTGGCCAAGGCCGCGATGGCCAAAGCCACCGGGTGCTGAGAGACCACGGCCACGGCGGCACCGCCCGTGCCCAGCAGCACGCCCACACCCAAGGGCTTGTGCATGCCATGGCGGTCGGCCAGGCGGCCAGCCCACAGCGACAAGGCAATCGGAGCCACGGCAAACAAGGACAGCAAAGCCCCCACCATCCATTCGGGATAGCCTCGGTGCAGCACCAGCAAAGTGGCGGCCACGCGGGTGGCTGCGATGCTGGCATGCACGCACACCAACATAGCGATCACCGCCGGAAAGGCCTGCCTCAGGGCTTGGCTGTGCTCCGCCTCACCCCTCACCCTTGGGCCTCGTCATCGTCCAGCCCCGCGGCGCCCAACACGCCGCCCACCCGCTCCAGCGGCATGGCTTCCACGCTCTTGAGCTTGCGTGTCATGGCGCGGGTGCGCACCTCGGCAGCGTCAATGGTGCTGCTGGCTTCTTCCAGCTTCTTTTTGGTCTTGGCCAAGACCTCGCCGAAGCGACCGAACTCGGTCTTGACGGCGCCCAGCACCTCCCAGACCTCGGCACTGCGCTTCTCAATGGCCAGGGTTCTAAAGCCCATCTGCAAGCTGTTGAGCACCGCCAGCAGCGTGGTCGGCCCCGCCACCAAAATGCGCTGCTCGCGCTGCAGGCTCTCCACCAGCCCAGGGCGGCGCAGGGCTTCGGCATACAAGCCTTCGGTGGGCACAAACAAGATGCCGAAGTCAGTGGTGTGCGGCGGGGCCAGGTACTTGTCGCGGATCTGCTTGGCCTCGGCGCGTAGGCGCGCTTCGATGGCCTTGGCAGCCGACTCAATCGCCGACGCATCGGCCTCGTCTTGGGCCTGCAGAAGGCGCTCGTAATCTTCGCGCGGGAACTTGGCGTCGATGGGCAGCCACAGCGGCCCCGTGGCGCCCTGCCCACCCGGCAGCTTCAGGGCAAATTCCACCCGCGCACCGGTGCCCGGCACGGTTTCCACATTGGCGGCGTACTGCTCGGGCGTGAAGACCTGCTCCAGCAGCGCGGCCAGTTGCACCTCACCAAACACGCCACGGGTTTTAACGTTGCTCAGCAACCGCCCCAGCGAGCCCACCTCGCGCGCTAGGCCTTGCATCTCACCCAAGCCCTGGTGGACTTGCTCGAGGCGATCGGCCACTTGCTTGAAGCTCTCGCCCAAGCGCTGCTCCAGCGTGGCATGAAGCTTCTCATCCACGGTGGCGCGCATGGCATCCAGCTTGCGCTCGTTGCCCTCCTGCAGTTGGGTCAGGCTGCTGGCCATGCGCTCACGCAACTCGGCCATCTGCCGCTCCAGCACCTCGGCCAAGCGCTCCAACTGCCCCACTTGCTGCCGCCCCAGCACGTCAGACTGTTGCAGCAGTGTTTGCTGGGTCAGGGCCAATTGCTGGCTGACCTCTGCGCGTAAGTCACGCGCGGTGGCCATCACCGCCTCGCGAAGTTCGCGCTCAAGGCGCTCGGCATCGCGCTGCTGGCGGGTCTCTGCCTGGGCCATCAGGCTCGCCACATCGGGGTCGTTTGAGCGACGCAACGCCAGCCACAGCAGCACCAAAAGATTGAGAACCAGCAGAATCAGCGCCCCCCAGAGCAGGGGCATATCAGACAGCAAGGGCGCAGCAGGCATGCCTGCATTCTGTCAGGCTTAGCCTCGCCATTTCAGGGGAAGGACTTGCGGATTCAGCACGGTAAGCGGCTGCCCGCCCGTAAAGGCCGCAATGAGGTTGTCTGCCGCCAGATTGCACATGGCCAATCGCGTGGGGAGGCTGGCGCTCGCAATGTGGGGGGTGAGCACCGCATTGGGCGCCGCCAGCAAGTCTGGGTGAACCTTGGGCTCACCCTCGAACACATCAATGCCAGCCGCTGCGATCTGGCGCTCAGCCAATGCACTGGCCAGCGCTGCGTCGTCCACCACGCCGCCGCGAGCGATGTTGGTCAGGGTGGCGGTGGGCTTCATCAACGCCAGTTCGGCGGTCCCCACCAGATGGTGGGTTTGAGGCGTGTAGGGCACCACGATCACCACATGGTCGGCGCGTATCAGCAGTTCCGCCTTGCTCACGTATTCGGCCTTCAGGGCTGTCTCCTGCTCAGGCGCCAAGCGACTGCGGTTGTGATAAAGCAGCGACATGCCAAAGCCATGCACGCCACGCCGCGCCACGGCCTGGCCAATGCGGCCCATGCCCAAAATGCCAAGCGTGCGCCCGTAGATGTCGGCACCGGCAAAGAGGTCCATGCTCCACTGCGTCCACTGCCCGGCACGCAAGAAGCGCTCGCTCTCGGGCACACGCCGTGCTGCCGCCATCATCAGCGCAAAGCCAAAGTCGGCCGTGGTCTCGGTCAGCACATTGGGCGCATTGCTCACCATCACACCCCTCGCCGTGCAAGCCTCGATGTCGATGTTGTTCACGCCCACGGCCATGGAGCACACGGCCTTGAGTTGCGGGCAGGTCGCTATCAGATCCGCCGTGATGACTTCCGTGGTCGCCACAAACACCGCATCGCAGCCTTGCAGATGCTCCCGCAACTGCGCTGCACCGAGCGCGCGGTCGCTGTCGTGCCAGCGCACCACAAAGTGTTGGCGCAGTCGCTCCACCACATCCGGGAAGATGCGTCGGGTCACCAGCAAGGTCGGTTTGTTCATGGGTGTTTTCCAAAGCAAGTAGCATCGAAGGTGAGGCTCGCATTTCACTCAAAGACCTGCGCTTTGCGGGTTCAGTGTACTCACCGCAACGGCAGGACTAACCCTAGGAGCGTGGGCGGCAGAAGGCATCGAAGCGAAACGGGCGAAAACCGAGTATCGGTGGGCAGCACCGACAAGCCCAGGGCGGCCCCCTGGGCGCAGGAGGTGATACCCGGCGAGGCCGATTTCTCGCTCGTTGCAGCCGATGCTCCTTCTGCCACCCACGCTCCTTGTAGCCTTGCAGCGCTTTCTTCCCAGCGTCAGCAAAACTGCATGCATGCGCTTCTAGAATTCCGCTTCGCTTTGAAAGACCGATGTGCTTTTACTGATTGTTCTCCTTCCACTTTGTATCGGCACACTGCTGACATGGTGGCTGGGCGCTAAGTCCAGGCCGCTGACAGCCCTTGCTGCAGGCGCGGTCACTGCCTGCAGCCTGGGCATGCTGCTGAGTTACGCCCCAGCCGTGATGGCAGGAGACACCATCTTGCAGGCGTGGTCCTGGGTGCCGGAAATCGGCTTGCAACTCAGCTTCAGGCTCGATGGTCTGTCGCTATTGTTTGCAGGCCTGATCTTGTGCATCGGCCTGCTCATCGTTCTGTATGCCCATTACTATCTCAGCCCACAAGATTCGGCGGGCAAGTTCTACAGCGAGATGATGCTGTTCATGGCGGCCATGCTGGGGGTGGCTCTTTCGGACAATGTGCTGCTGCTGGTGGTGTTTTGGGAGTTGACAAGCATCTCCTCTTTCTTGCTGATCGGCTATTGGAGCCACCGTCCCGAAGCCCGAGCAGGTGCCCGCCAAGCACTGGCCGTGACCGGCGGGGGCGGTCTCGCCATGCTCGGTGGCATGGTGATGCTCGGGCAAATCGCCGGCACCTATGAACTCAGCGCCATGTTGGGCCAAGTGGAAGCGATCCAAGCCTCGCCACTTTTTGTCCCTGCGCTGATCTTGATCCTGCTGGGCTGCATGACCAAGAGTGCTCAGTTCCCCTTTCATTTCTGGCTGCCAGACGCCATGGCCGCCCCTACGCCGGTGTCGGCCTATCTGCATTCCGCCACCATGGTCAAGGCCGGGGTGTTCTTGCTCATGCGGATGTACCCCGTACTCTCAGGCACAGGTTGGTTTGAAGCCATCGTCAGCGTCGCGGGCCTCAGCACAGTGTTGTTTGCGGCTTTTGTGGCCATCTTCAAACATGACCTGAAGGGACTTTTGGCCTACTCGACCATCAGCCACCTGGGCCTCATCGTCTTCCTGATTGGCCTGGGCTCGCCCTTGGCCGCAGTGGCTGCGGTGTTTCATGTGTTGAACCACGCCACATTCAAGGCCGCCTTGTTCATGATCGCGGGCATCGTGGACCATGAAACCCACTCTCGTGACATGCGACAGTTGGGTGGCCTGTGGAAGTTCATGCCCTGGACAGCCACTCTGTCCATGGTCGCTGCGGCATCCATGGCTGGCGTGCCGCTGACCAACGGCTTCCTCTCAAAAGAGATGTTCTTCACCGAAGCCGTGAACGCCAGCAGCGGCCTATGGGCTGTGGCTGTCCCCGTGCTGGTGACTTTGGCCGGTGTGTTCAGCGTGGCCTATTCTTTGCGCTTGGTGCACGACACCTACTTCAATGGCACGCTCGGTGATGTTCCCAACCAGCACCCGCATGAGCCCCCGCTAGGCATGAAGCTGCCCGTGATTTTGTTGGTGGTTATGTGCTTGGCAGTGGGCCTATTGCCGGCGCTGACCTTCGGCCCCTTGGTGCACGTCGCAAGCACCGCGATGGTGGGCCATGCTCTACCGGAGTACCACCTGGCCATTTGGCATGGATTCAATCTACCGCTGTTGATGAGTGCGGTGGCCTTGGGCCTAGGGGTCGCGCTGTATTGGGCCTTGGCGCGCGGCAAGCGGCTGCATGGCTTGAGCTCCGAAGACTGGTTCGGTGCGCTCACGGGACGCCAGATGCTGGGCCATCTGATGGATGGCCTCTTCAGCCTGGCAGGTCGCTTGTCAGCGCGTCTTGAAACGGGCTCACTGCAACGGTATGTGCTTTGTTTGGTGCTCGCAGCCATCATGTTGGTGGGCTCGCAGTTCCTCGGCCAAAGCATTGGTGCAGGCCAGCGACCGCTGATGCCCGCCAACCCACTGGCGATTGCCGTGTGGTGCCTGTTGGCCGCCACCTGCTTAAGCCTTGTGTTGACCCACCGTCATCGCTTTCAGTCGGTGGTTCTTGTGGGTGTCGTAGGCCTGGTCACCGCACTGAGCTTTGTCAGCCTGTCTGCACCCGATCTGGCCTTGACCCAGCTCTCGGTCGAAGTCGTCTCTACCGTGCTGCTACTCATGGGACTGGCATTGCTGCCCCAGCAATCCCCCAAAGAGTCTTCGACGCTGCGCCGCACCCGTGATGCGGTCATTGCGTTGGCGGGCGGGGCGGGCATGGCCTGGGTGGCCTGGCTATTCATGACCCGCGAGTTGGAGTCCATTTCTTGGTACTTCTTGGCTGAGTCCGTGCCTCGCGGAGGCGGCACCAATGTGGTCAACGTGATCTTGGTCGATTTCCGAGGCTTCGACACCTTTGGCGAGATCACTGTGTTGGGTATTGCTGCCCTCGGAGTTCTGGCGCTGATGGACGGCTTGCGCGCCAGGCGTCCGGCGGCGGACCCTGCTGGACGGCGCTGGACTTTTGCGGCCCAGCCGCTCTTGTTGAAGGTGGCCGCTTCCGTGGCGCTGCCCTTGGCGCTGGTGTTCGCCCTCTACATCTTCATGCGCGGCCACAACCTGCCTGGCGGCGGCTTCATCGCCGGCTTGATCACATCGGTGGCCTTGGTCTTGCAGTTCATGGCCATGGGTCAAGAGCGCGCAGAGACCCTGCTTCAGGCGCACGGTGGACAGCGCTTTGTACGCTGGATCGGCACGGGCTTGGGCATCGCCGGACTGACTGGCGTTGGCGCCTTCATCTGGGGGCGGGCATTCATGACCAGTGCTTTCGGTCACCCTTCCGTGCCCATCTTGGGCGAGTTGCCACTTGCCTCCGCCGCACTCTTTGATCTCGGCGTGTTCTTCACCGTGGTGGGAGCAACCCTGCTGACCATCTCCGTGTTGGGCGCAGTCAGTCGTGATCGCGTGGCACAACCCTCATCTGAATCTGGAGTCCGGGCATGAGCATGGAGTTTTTGCTAGCCTCTGGCATCGGTTTTGTCACCGCCTGCGGCCTGTACCTGATGCTGCGAGGACGCAGCTTTACCGTGGTGCTGGGCTTGAGCCTGTTCGGCTATGCCGTCAATGTCTTCATCTTTGTCATGGGACGCTTGTGGTCCAACGCGGCCCCCATCTTGGCCGGTGATGGGGCGATTGCCGACCCTTTGCCTCAAGCCTTGGTACTGACAGCCATCGTGATTGGCTTCGCCACGACCGGCTTCGTCATTGAGTTGGCGCTGCGAGGTCGCCAGGACAGCGGCAGTGACCATGTCGATGGACATGAGCCTGGCCACGCTGTGGGCTACAAGCCGAGTGCCCAGGAGTCCGCTCAATGATGGACGTTCTCTATGCGCTCTGGTGGCAGCATGCACCGGTTTTGTCGGTGCTCCTGCCCTCGGCCACGGCCATCTTGTTGCTGCTGTTCGGAGAGTCCGGCGGCATGAGCCAGGTGGGGGGAGGCCATGACTCCTCCGCCCTCCGCTGGCGCAGGCGCCTGAGCATGGGCTCGGTGCTGCTGGGGGGCCTCATGGCTGCGGCCCTGGTGTGGCGTGCCATGGACGGGCAACCTGTCGTTTATCGACTCGGCGACTGGCCGGCCCCTTTTGGCATCGTGATGGTGCTGGATCGGCTCTCAGCCCTGATGCTGTTGCTGACCTATATCGTGGCGGCCCCCGCGCTCTGGTATGCCTTGGGCGGGTGGGATCGTCGCGGCCCCTACTTCCATGCCATCTTTCAGTTCCAACTGATGGGACTGGCCGGCGCGTTCTTGACCGGAGACTTGTTCAACCTCTTTGTCTTCTTCGAGGTTTTGCTGATCTCGTCCTACGTGCTGCTGCTGCATGGCCTGGGCACCGAACGCCTCCGCATGGGCCTGCACTATGTCGTCTTGAACCTCGTCGGCTCCGGGCTCTTCCTGGTGGGGCTGGCCATGATTTACGCAATCACAGGCTCGCTCAACGTGGTTGATGTCGACCAACGAGTTGCCCAACTCAGCGGTGAGAGCGCCAGCTTGGCCCGTGCAGCCTCCTTGCTGTTGCTGGTGGTGTTCGGCCTGAAGGCTGCACTCGTGCCGCTGTATTTTTGGCTGCCCGGCACCTACGCCAGCGCCAGTGCACCCGTCGCGGCCCTGTTCGCCATCATGACCAAGGTCGGGGTCTACAGCATCATCCGTACGCACTGGGTCATTTTTGGCGACGTGCCCGGTGAGGCCGCACTGAGTGCACAAGCCTGGCTCCTGCCTGCTGCCCTGCTGACCAGTGTGCTGGGTGTGGCAGGCGCACTGGCCGCGCACACCCTCAGCCGTTTGGTCGGCTACCTCACCGTGTCTTCCGTGGGCACTATCTTGGCCTCTGTGGGTCTATTCACCCCGGCCACATTGTCGGCTGCGCTGTACTACATGCTGCACAGCACGATCGTGATTGCCGGTTTGTTTTTGCTGGTCGAGTTGATGGCCGCTCAGCGTGGCTCAACCGGCGACACCCTTCAGCCCGCCCATGCCGTCAGAGAGCCCGTCTTGCTGGGTCTGATGATGCTGTTCGGTGCCGCATCGGCAGCAGGCCTGCCACCCTTGCCCGGATTTTTGGGCAAGCTCATGATCTTGCAGAGCAGCGCCAACCTGCCCGCCCAAGCTTGGGTCTGGGGTGTCATCCTGTCGGTGGGCTTTGTCACCATCGTGGGGCTGGCCCGAGCCGGGGTGATCATCTTCTGGCATGTTCAACCTGCGCCCGGTGGGCACGTTGTCGCATCGGGCGGCAGCCCCAAGATGCTGTCGGCTGCCTTGGTCTTGATGGTCATCACCGTCGGCCTGGCGGCCAGCGCCTCACCCATCAAGCGCTACACCGACGCCACCGCACATCAGTTGTCTGACCGCGCCCGCTATGTCCGAGCAGTCCTGGGCGATCAATCGGGCCGCACCACACGCCCTTATGACGGCCAGCAAGCCCCCCAGCAGGAGAAGCCATGAGTTCCGACCGCTCACCGGTCTCGCCTTCAAGCACGCCCGACCACACCGCTCCCACGGGGCATACCAAGAATGCCTGGTTGGCGCACCCAGTGCTTTCAGCCTTGCTGGCCCTGAGTTGGTTGGCACTGTCCCACAGCCTGGAGCCTGTTCACCTGCTGTCTGCCGCGCTGATTGGCCTGATCGTGCCGCGCATGATTGGGCCGTTCCTGAGCCCAGCCCGGGCCTTGCATTGGCCCACCGCGCTGCGCTTGGTGTGGGTGGTGTTGTGGGACATCGTGATCTCCAACCTCACCGTGGCTCGCCTGGTCTTGGGGCCTCTTCATCGCATGTCTCCGATGTGGCTCAAAGTCCCCCTGAGCAGCCAGCATCCGAGAGTCAATGCCTTGTTCGCCAGCATCATCACCACCACACCTGGCACGGTCTCGGCCGTGGTGGATGAAGCCCGAGGCGTGATCTGGGTTCATGCGCTGAATGCAGAGGACCCCGCCGCCATGGTGGCCGACATGAAGACGCGCTATGAAACCCCCTTGCTGCGCGCGTTCAAACTCGATGCAGGGAGTTCCGCATGAACATTCTCGACTTAGCCTTGAACCTGGGCATCGTGGCCGTCACCCTGGCCGTGCTGCTGTGCGGCTGGCGGCTCTTCAAAGGCCCCCACGACACAGATCGCATCCTGGCCTTGGACACCCTCTACATGAACATCGTGGCGCTGATCGTGCTGTTGGGCATCCGCTGGAACACCGGTCTGCTGTTCGAAGGCGCCTTGCTGGTGGCCATGCTGGGCTTTGCGTCCACCGTGGCGCTGGCCCGCTACCTCAGCCGCGGCGACGTGGTGGAATGATCTGCTAGGAGCTCAGAGATGAACCCAATCATTGAATGGCTGGCCGCTTTCTTGGTGGTCACTGCCGCTTTCTTCTTGCTGGTGGGCGCGATCGGTTTGGTGCGGCTGCCTGACTTCTACATGCGCCTGCACGCCCCCACCAAGTCCTCCACACTCGGGGTGGGCGGCATCTTGCTGGCCTCTATGCTGGTCGCCGCAAGCCAAGATCGCTTTGGCGTGGCTGAGTTGCTGATCACGCTGTTTGTGTTCGTGACAGCCCCCGTCTCAGCCAACTTACTGGCTCAGGCCGCTCTGCACCAAAAGCTCCCCTCGCTGGCGCCCTCCCCTGACGATTTGCCGCCAGAAAGCCCCAAAGCACCTGACTGAGCGAGCACCCCGAGACTTCAGTCCCAGAACCGAGCAAAGCCAGAAACTGGCTCGCGCTCGGTGTGCAGGCTGTTCTCGATGGCCGCCGGATCAGCCCGTCCCAGCGCCATGCCGCACACTACCATTTGCTCAGGCGCAAGCGACAACTCAGCCTCAATCACCCGGTGGAACTGTGTGAACGCCGCTTGTGGGCAGGTGTCGAGCCCGCGCGCGCGCGCCGCGAGCATCACACTTTGCAAGAACATGCCGTAGTCCAGCCAACTGCCCTGCTGCATCACCCTGTCGATGGTAAAGATCAGGCCCACGGGCGCATCAAAGAAGCGGTAGTTGCGGGCATGCTGGGCCTGCATGCGGGCTTTGTCGTCTTTGGTGATGCCCAAGAGCGAGTACAAGTCCCAGCCCACCTTGCGGCGACGGTCGATGTAGGGGCTGCGCCACTCGGTCGGGTAGTAGGCGTATTCCTCGCTGTGGGTGGCGCGCTCAGCCGGGTCCAGGTAGGCGGCCGCTATGCGCTGGCTCAGGGACTTGAGGCGCTCGCCCGTCAGCACATGCACCTGCCAAGGCTGGGTGTTGGTGCCGCTGGGCGCACGCGCAGCCACCGCCAGCAGTGCCTCTAAGGTTTCTCGCGGAACGGGAGTCGGCAAAAAAGCGCGGATCGAGCGGCGCGATTGGAGCGCGGCATCCACCGCGGCGGTGTGCGCCGCATCCACGCGGCGGTCTTGAGGAGCGTGAGTGGTCATCAGTGCGTATTCGGTAGTGAACAAAAAATGGTCAAAGCAGCGGCGTCAAGGCGGTCTTCAAGGCGTCAGGCAGCGCATCGGGACGGCGGGTTAGGCGGTTCACGTACACATGCACAAAGTGGCCGGCCGCTGCGCTGAGCGGCGCACCTTCGGCAAACAGGCCAATCTCATAGCGCACGCTGGAGCCGCCGATTCTTGCCACGAGCAAGCCGGCTTCAACGGCCTGCGGAAAGCCCAGAGACTCAAAGTAGTTGCACTGAGTCTCCACCACCAAGCCAATGACTTCACCATGGTCAATGTCTAAAGCCCCGGCTTCAATCAGATAGCCGTTCACCGCAGTGTCGAAATAGCTGTAGTAGACGACGTTATTGACATGGCCATAGACATCGTTGTCCATCCAACGGGTTTGGATGGAGCGAAACAGCCTGAAGTCACTGCGGGGGCGAGCTCGAAGGCGTGGCAAGGAGGGTGAGTCCGACATGGCAAGGGGGATGGCGTCTGAGGCGCCCATTTGAACAGCCCGACGCGCTCGTTCAAGCTGGGGATGCCCCGAGGTCGTGGCTGTACCGCCAGTGGGCCCACGCCTGAGCGGCAATCTCCAAAGTCTGGTGCTGTAGCGCTACTGTGGTGTGGATGTCATGCCCATACCCACCCGCCATGCTCAAGGCGACTGGCATGCGCCGCTCGCCCAGCCAAGCCAGGACACGGCGGTCACGTGCTGCCAAGCCCTCAGCACTCAGCTTGAGCCGCCCCAGGCGATCCCCTTCATGGGGGTCCGCCCCAGCGAGGTAAAAGGCCAGGCAAGGCTTGCCGTCCAGCCAGCGCTGCTCAATCTGCAACAAGGCCTCATCGAGCGCCGCCAAATAGGGGCCGTCCGCGCAGCCATCGTCCAAGTCCACATCCAAGCGACTGGGCACTTTGCGAAAGGGGAAGTTGCGCGCGCCATGCATGGAGAACGTGAAGACCGTGTCGTCCTCGGCAAAGATTTCTGCCGTGCCATTGCCTTGGTGGACATCCAAATCAATCACCAGCACTTTCAAGCCCTGCCCGTGCAGTCGGTGCCACTCGGCCTGCATTTGGCGGGCCGCCACCGCCACATCATTGAAGACGCAGAAGCCTGAGCCTTTGTCGGCGCCGGCATGGTGTGTGCCTCCGGCTAAGTTGGCCGCCACGCCGTCGGCCAGAGCGGCGCGCGCCGCTGCCACGCTGGCACCTACTGATCGCCGCGCACGCTCGGCCATCCAAGGCGACCACGGAAAGCCAATTTCGCGCTGTTCGGCCGCAGAAAGCCAGCCCTGCAGCACCGCCGTCACATAGCGCGGGCTGTGGGCCAAGAGCAGTTCGGCCTCGCTGGCTTCTGGGGCCTCGTCCAAGCGGATGTGAGGCGATAGCGCCGCCACGCGCTCGCGCAGCAAGGCGTACTTGCTCATGGGAAAGCGGTGGCCGGGCGGCAGCGGTAGAACGAATCGGTCAGAGGTGTAGGCCAGCATGGGCCTATTGTTACCAAGGCCCCTCCTTCGGTCTGTCACGACCTCGTCACACGATGCACCTATCGTCAGTTTTAGGGATTTGCAACTATTTTGCTGCACTGCACCAAAAAACGCTTGCAATGTGCGAGCAGACCCTTAGAATACGAATCATGTTGCAGCGCACAATGAAAGTTGTTGAGTGAGCTGCCCTGTTAGTTCCAAAACCGTTGAACCAGGAGATTTCTCATGCTGACTGCTGAACAAATTGTTGCCGCTCAAAAAGCCAACCTCGAAACTCTGTTTGACCTGACCAACAAGGCCTTCGAAGGCGTTGAAAAGCTGGTCGAGTTGAACCTGCAAGTGGCCAAGGCCTCCATGGGCGAAGCCGCTGAAACCACCAAGGCAGCCTTGGCTGTCAAGGACGCCCAAGAGCTGCTGAGCCTGCAAGCTGGCCTGCTCCAGCCTGCCGCTGAAAAGGCTGCTGCTTACAGCCGTCATCTGTATGACATCGCTGCGGCCACCAACGCCGAAGTGACCAAGGTTGCTGAAGCCCAAGTCGCTGACCTGCAAAAGAACTTTGCTGGCATCGTTGACACCGCTGTGAAGAACGCTCCAGCTGGCACCGAAAACGCTGTGGCCTTGGTGAAGTCGGCGATGGCCGCTGCCAACAACGCCTACGACAGCGTGCAAAAGGCTGCCAAGCAAGCCGCTGAAGTGGCCGAAGCCAACTTCCAAGCTGTGAGCAACACCGCTGTTAAGGCCAGCCAGCAAGCCACCAAGGCTCGCCGCGCTGCCTAATTCAGGCCACGCCTCCTCATAGAGGCGCTTCACTGAATCTGCCTGAAGTGCGACTCAGGGCCTTCTCACCCGGCCTCCGCGGCAACGTGCGGCCGGTTTGCGCTTTGTCGCCACGGAACGGGTTCCTTGGCAGTCGCGCTCAAAGCCGACGATCTGTGCCACCACGCGTTGGCGGCAGCGCGGGTAGCGCCGCCAGCGCCGCCTCGCGGCCTGAGGCAATGGCTTTATGGCGCGCCGTGAAATCTGCGCTGGAGACCCCCAGCAGCGGCGGGCGGATCACCACATCCGCATCCTTGAGTTCCCACGTGTTGATGCTGCGGCCCATGATGGCGACCGTCTGCATCAAGATGTCGATGGGGTCGGCCGGTGGCTTGCCCTCGGGTGGCGATGAAATGTCCACCCCGATGACCATGGTCGCGCCCATTTGTCGGGCAAAGCGCACCGGCACGGGCGACACCAAACCGCCGTCCACGTACTCACGGTCTGCGATCTTGACCGGCTGAAACACCGCAGGCACCGCGCTGGACGCCCGCACCGCCGTGCCCACGTCGCCCCGCTGGAACAAGATGGGCTGACCATCCGCCAGGTCGGTGGCGACGATGCCCAGCGGCAGCTTCATGCGCTCGATCGCCACACCACCGGTTTGGATGCGCATGTACTTGGCCAGGGCTTCACCCTTGATCAGACCGCGGCCCGGAAAGGCCCAGTCCGTCAGCGCCGATTCATCCATGCCATCGGCCAACTTGGCCAATTCCGGGCCGCTGCGGCCCGAGGCATAAAGCGCCGCCACCAAGCTGCCGGCCGAGGTGCCCACCACCAGGTCGACCTTGATGCCGTTCTCCTCCAAGACCTGAATCACCCCAATGTGGGCGAAACCTCGGGCAGCCCCGCCACCCAGCGCCAAGCCGATGCGCGGCGGTTTGGGTGGGGGCGGTGGAATGACGGAGGGCGGTGGCTGGACCACCAGCGGTGGCGCCGGGGTTTGGCAACCCGCCAAGGCCAGGGCGCTCAGCCCCAGGCACCACTGGCGGCGGCCCCACAGACGGGCAGACACAGACGAATCAGAAGCGTTCATCCGCGCATTCTAGGAAGAACAAAAACCCTCTATATATCTATCTGGAATTTAGAAACACCAACAATGTAGTTCCCAAGCATATAGAGAGTACCTACAGTCGCCACCAAAGCCCAAGAAGGGCGTCTTGAACACGCACACCCATGTATCAGTACACCGCCTTTGACCGCCAAGTCGTCCGCCAACGCGCCGCACAGTTCCGCGACCAGCTCGAACGCAACCTCGCGGGCGAATTGGCTGACGACGACTTCCGCCCCTTGCGCCTGCAAAACGGCTGGTATGTGCAGCGCCACGCCCCCATGCTGCGCGTGGCCGTGCCCTATGGCGAGCTCTCCAGCAAGCAATTGCGCCAGCTGGCCCTGATTGCCCGCCAGTACGACCGTGGCTTTGGCCACTTCACCACCCGGCAGAACCTGCAATACAACTGGATCCCGCTGCACCAGGCCGCCGACGTGATGGACCAGCTGGCCGACGTCGACATGCACGGCATCCAGACCAGCGGCAACTGCATCCGCAACATCACCACCGACGCGCTGGCCGGTATTGCCCAAGACGAGATCGTCGACCCGCGCCCTTACTGCGAGATTTTGCGCCAGTGGAGCACCCTGCACCCCGAGTTTGCACACCTGCCGCGCAAGTTCAAGATCGCCGTCAGCGGTGCCCAAGAAGACCGTGCCGCCATCGGCTGGCACGATGTGGGCTTGCAGTTGCTGAAGAACGAGGCCGGTGAGGTGGGCTTCAAGGTGCTGGTGGGGGGTGGCATGGGCCGCACGCCCGTCATCGGCTCGGTCATCAACACCTTTGTGCCGTGGCAGCAAATCCTCGTCTACCTGGAAGCCATTGTGCGGGTCTACAACCGCTTTGGCCGCCGCGACAACCTCTACAAAGCCCGCATCAAGATCCTCGTCAAGGCTGAAGGTCAGGCCTTTTTTAATGCCGTGAACGCCGAGTTCGACAAGATCTTGACGCTGGATGCGGGTGGCCGCGAGCACATCATCCCGGTGTCTGAGCTGGAGCGCGTCAGCCGCTCCTTCCAAGACCCGGCCGGTGTGCGCCCTGCCACCAACAATTTCGACCCCCACCGCACCGGCAACCCGCAGCCCGCCTTCCTGCGCTGGCTGGAGCGCAATGTGCAGCCGCACCGCGTGCCGGGCTACCGCGCCGTGACCTTGTCGCTCAAGCGCGTGGGCTTGGCCCCAGGCGACGCCACCGCCGACCAAATGGACGCCGCCGCCACCATGGCCGACCGCTACTCGCTGGGCGAATTGCGCGTGACCCATGAGCAAAACCTGCTGCTGCCCTGGGTGCGCGAGGCAGACCTACTGGCTGTGTGGCATGCCGCCAAGGAGGCTGGTTTTGCCACCCCCAACATCGGCCTGCTGACCGACATGATCGCCTGCCCCGGCGGCGACTTCTGCGCCCTGGCCAATGCCCGCTCCATCCCAGTGGCCGAGAGCATCACCGAGCGCTTTGACGACCTAGACGAACTCTACGACCTGGGGCCCATTGACCTGCACATCAGCGGTTGCATGAACTCCTGCGGCCACCACCACACCGGCCACATCGGCATCCTCGGCATCGATAAAGACGGTGACGAGTGGTACCAAGTCTCGGTGGGCGGATCTGATGGCAGCACGCTGAGCGGTGCCTCCACTCCCGGCAAAGTCATTGGCCCCTCGTTCGCGGCCGACGAAGTGCCCGACGTCATCGAGGCCTTGATCGAGGTTTACCGCCAGCAGCGCCAACCGAACGAGCGCTTTGTCGATGCTGCCCGCCGCATTGGCGTGCCGCCCCTGCGCGCCGCCGCCGACGCCGTGCGCCGCAGCACCGCACGCACCGAAGCGGCCGACCCGGCCCTGTCCATTTGAGCGCGAGACACCCCATGCAATTCATTCATTCTCAAGACGATGCGTGGAAGCGCGTGGGCGGCGAAGACGGCCCCCAACCCCACCCCAAGCCCCGTGCCAATGCCCTGCTGAGCTGGGAACAATGGCACGCCGTGCGCGACACCTGGCCGCAAGGGCTTGCGGTTGGCGTGATCGTGCCGAATACCGTGGATGTGGAAGAGCTCAACAACGACCTGCCCCGCCTCAGCCTGCTGGCCTTGCAGTTCCCCAAGTGGACGGACGGCCGGGCCTACAGCCAGGCCCATGTGCTGCGCGCCCGCCTGCGCTTCAAGGGCGAAGTGCGCGCCGTGGGCGAGGTGCTGGTGGACATGATGCCCCTGCTGCATCGCGCCGGTTTCAACACGGTGCAGTTGCGCCCTGACCAGCGCGAGGCCAGCGCCCGCCGCGCGCTGAGCATCGTGACCGAGAACTACCAGGGCGATGTGCGCGCCACCCGCCCTGCTTTTGCCCGGAGTGCCGCATGACCGCCCCTCTCGACAGTGCCACCGAAGACTTCGCACCGCTGAACTTTGGCCCGTCCAACGCCATCGATCTCTACGCCCGCAAGACCGAAGGCTTTGAGCAGCGCGTCGCCGACACCTTAGGCCTGCTCAAGCAAGCCGCTTCCCAGCACCCCGGCCAGATCGTGTCGGCCAACAGCCTGGGCGCCGAAGACATGGTGCTGACCGACCTGATCGCCCGCCACCAGTTGCCCATCGCCTTGGGCACGCTGCAAACCGGTGTGCTCAACCCAGAGACCACCGCACTGATACCGGCCATCGAGCAGCGTTATGGTTTGAAGGTCGAGGTCTACGAGCCCCAGCACGAGGCCGTGGTGCACTTCGTCAAGACGCATGGCGACAAAGCCATGTACCAAAGCCTCGCCCTGCGCAAAAGCTGCTGCCAGGTGCGCAAGATGGAGCCGCTCGCCCGCATGCTGGCCAGCCGCAGCGCTTGGGTGACGGGCTTGCGCCGCGAGCAATCGGCCAACCGGGGTGCCGTGCCGCACAGTGAGGTCGAGGCCAATGGCCGCACCAAGTTCAACCCCCTCGCAGACTGGACCTGGGCCGACATCTGGCACTACATCGACACGCACAACGTGCCCTACAACGCTCTGCACGACCAATTCATGCCCAGCATCGGCTGCGCGCCCTGCACCCGCGCCATTGCCGTGGGCGAGCCCTTCCGCGCTGGCCGCTGGTGGTGGGAAGACGAAGCCGCCAAAGAATGCGGCCTGCACGTTAAGGCGGCCGAGGCGGTGGCGGCATGAACCAGCGCCAGGCTCTCCATGCCCCCCGACCTGGGCACATTTGCTTCATCGGCGCAGGCCCCGGCGCGGCCGACCTGATCACCCTGCGCGGTGCCCAGGCCCTGGCCCACGCCAGCGTGGTCTTGTTTGACGCGCTGACCGACCCCGGCTTCCAGGCGCTGGCCCCCCAGGCCTTGTGGGTAGATGTGGGCAAGCGTGGCTTTTGCAGCTCCACCCTCCAGGCCCATATCAATGCCTTGCTGGTTCACTACGGGCGCCAGGGTGAGCGCGTGGCGCGCCTCAAAGGGGGTGATCCCAGCGTCTTCGGCCGCTTGGAGGAAGAGATCGAGGCCTTGGCGCCAGCCGGACTGAGCTATGAAGTCATCCCTGGCATCACCGCCGCCCTGGCCGCCGCCGCTGCCACGGGCCGCCCACTGACGCGTCGCGGCCGAGGGCGCAGCGTGGCGCTGTCCACCGCCATGACGCGCGAAGGCGCCTTCACCGCTGGCCAGCGTGCCGACACCGAGGTGTTTTACATGGCAGGCCGCCAATTGGCCGCCCTCTCGCGCCGCTTGCTCGACGCTGGCTGGGTGGCTGACACCCCGGTGCTGGTCGTCTCGCGAGCCGGTTGTGCCGATCAATCCCAGTCCGACCACACCGTGGCCACGCTGGCGGCCACT
This sequence comes from Ideonella sp., assembly GCA_034520165.1. GTDB lineage: Bacteria > Pseudomonadota > Gammaproteobacteria > Burkholderiales > Burkholderiaceae_C > Ideonella. Next base: position 6,960 of record JAXHNT010000006.1, on the reverse strand, counting down.
GTGGTGCTGCATGCCGGGCGCCCTACCGTGGTGACCGTGGGCGTAGGCGCCAGTCCACTGGGCGTCAATGCGCCTGCGGCGGTGGCTGAAATCAGCGAGTTTGAGGGACATCGCGCCGAGGCGCTCGCTAGCACCTAAAATCCAGCGTTTATCGGCACTTGCTGGCCCGCTGCCCGCCGCCAGACGGCTGACCACACTGTTTCATTGACCGAGGCCCTCGCCTCATCCAAAACTTCTCGACCATGACCCACGTCGTCACCGAAGCCTGCATCCGCTGCAAGTACACCGACTGCGTCGACGTTTGCCCCGTCGACTGCTTCCGCGAAGGCCCGAACTTCCTCACCATTGACCCGGATGAGTGCATCGACTGCGCCGTTTGCATCCCGGAGTGCCCGGTCAATGCCATCCTGCCCGAGGAAGATGTGCCCGGCGATCAGCAGGCCTTCATCAAGCTCAACGTGGAGTTGGCCAAGAACTGGCCCAGCATCACCAAGCGCAAGGCTGCCTTGCCCGATGCCGATGAGTGGAAAGACCGCAAGAACAAACTGGATCAGTTGATCCGCTAAAGGCTGCAAGCCCTTGCTTCAAAGCCCGCTGATCAGCGGGCTTTTTGCTGCGCGGCATAGAATGCGCAGCTGTTGAGACTCAGCTTGCCTGAATCTCACATTCGCTAGGGGTGTTGTCACCACAGCTTGCTGTGATGCCGACTGAGACAGTCCCTTTGAACCTGATTGAGGTAATCCTCGCGCAGGGAAGCCATCGAACCACCGTGGGCTCGCCTCTTTTCTGGCACCCGCCCAAAGTCTCCCGATGTTGCCCACCTGCCATCAACGCATGAGTTGCGATGGCACACACTGTTTTGTCCTCCCGCGCCTGGGGCTTGGCCCTGGCGCCCTTGTTCACGCTGAACTTTCCGCTGCATGCGCTGGCCCAGGCCAGTGCTGAAGCTGCCAAACCTGAGTCAGTGACCGTGACCGGCCGCTATGAGGCGCCACCGGCGCAAATGGCCGGCTTTGGCGAGGTGCCGCTGGCCCGCACGCCGCTGCAAGTCACCAGCATCAACACCACCGCGCTGCGCGACTTGGGTATCGACACCCTAGGGGAGATCACCAAGCTGGATGCCAGCATCAGTGATGCCTACAACGCCCCGGGCTATTGGTCGTCGCTGCGCGTGCGCGGCTACCAACTCGACAACCGCAACAACTACCGCCGAGATGGCTTGCCCATCAGCGGCGAAACCGCGCTCTTGCTGGACAACAAAGAGCGGCTGGAAGTGCTAAGGGGCACAAGCGGCGCCCAAGCCGGCTTGAGCAGCCCCGCCGGCTTGGCCAATCTGGTCGTGAAGCGCCCTCGTAGCCATGCCACCAGCCTGCTCTTGGGCTGGACCGAAAAGGCCAGCCTGAAGGCCGCCGTCGATGTGGACCGCCAGCTTGGCGCCTCAGGCCATGAAGACAGCTTGGGCCTGCGTGTGAACGCCACCTACGAAAAGCTATCCCCTCAGCTACGTAACGCCCAAGGTGAGCGAGGTCTCTTGGCCGCTGCCCTCCAAGCCAAGCCCAGCCGTGACGATGTGCTGGACGCCGAAATCGAATGGAGCCGCCAGTCGCAACCCAGCGTGCCGGGCTTTAGCCTGCTGGGCTCCACCCTGCCAAGCGCTGACAAGTTCGACCCACGCCTGAACCTCAACAACCAAAGCTGGAGCCAGCCGGTGGTGTTTGAAGGGCAAACGGCCAGCCTGCGCTGGACGCGCCAGTTGAGCGCCGGGTGGCAGCTCACGGCCCATGCCGCCAGCCAGCACCTGCACACCGACGACCGCCTAGCCTTCCCCTATGGCTGCAGCGCGGAAGACGCCTACGACCGCTACTGCAGCGACGGCAGCTTCGACCTCTACGACTTCCGAAGTGAGGGCGAGCGTCGCCGCACCCAAGCCGCCGCGCTGACCCTGGAGGGCAGCACCCGCACTGGCACGCTGCAACATCACCTCTCCACCGGCGTGCAATCGAGCCAGCTGCGAGCCCGGTTCCAGCGCCAGGCCTACAACTGGGCTGGCGTGGGCCAGGTCGATGGCAGCGTCCAAGCATCCGCCGCCCCCGAGCTGACGGATGAAAACACCCAGCGTGACGAGCGCAGCCTAGAGTGGCATCTGCGCGACCGCATCGTCATCGACGCCGACTGGAGCCTCTGGCTGGGCCTGCGCGCCAGCCAACTCGACCGCAGCAGCGTGCGCACCGACAGCAGCCGCCCCACCCGCTACGAGCAAAGCTTTGCCACCCCGTGGCTGGCCGCGACCTGGCAGTTCAGCCCCGAGACCATGGCCTACGCCAGTTGGGGACAAGGAGTGGAAACCGATGTGGCCCCTAACCGCCCCCGCTATATCAACGCGGGTGAGCCGCTGCCTGCGCTGAAGAGCGACCAGGTTGAAGTGGGCCTCAAGCACAGCAACAAAACGCTGGGCTGGGGCGTCACCCTGTTTGACATTCAGAGGCCGATGGCGGCCGACCTCGGCGCCTGCGACATCGACAACAGTTGCACCCGCCGCCCTGACGGCAGCGCCCGCCATCGCGGCCTGGAAGCCCAGGCCGACACCCGCTGGGGCGCTTGGAGCTTGCGGGGCAGTGCCCTGTGGCTGCAAGCGCGGCGCGAGGGCAGCGCCACCGCCAGCGTCAACGGCCTGGTGCCCGACAACGTGGCCCAGCGCAGCCTGCGCCTGATGGCCGCGCACCAGCTCGCCGCCCTGCCTGGCCTGACCCTGCAAGCCCAGCTTTCCCACGAAGGCCCGCGCTATGTGCTACCCGACAACAGCCTGCAAGTCGCGTCGTGGACCACCACCAGCCTGTCGGCCCGCTATAGCCTGAAGGCGGGTGGGGCCGAGTGGCTGCTGCGCGCCGGTGTGGACAATGTCCTCGACCGCCGCGCCTGGCAAGAAACCCCTTACCAGTACGGCCACAGCTACCTCTACCCCCTGGCGCCGCGCACCTGGCGGGCCTCTTTGCAGGTGAATTTGTAAGCCCGGTCGGCCAAGCCTTAAATTTTCTGCCTATAATCTGAGGCTTCACTTCCCCGATAGCTCAGTTGGTAGAGCGCCGGACTGTTAATCCGTAGGTCCCTGGTTCGAGCCCAGGTCGGGGAGCCAAGTGAATCACCCGCTGTGGTGTACCGATCAATTCCTCGATAGCTCAGTCGGTAGAGCGCCGGACTGTTAATCCGTAGGTCCCTGGTTCGAGCCCAGGTCGAGGAGCCAATTGCGCAAGCAGAATCAGCCGGAGCATTCCCGCTGACTTTTGTACTTTTTGGCGGTACACACTCGGCGCCACCGGGCCGCTGTGGGTAAGTGTCTGCTTGATATCGAATTTAAAATTAATCTGATCCAAATTTAGAGAAACTTAATGTAAAAAAGCTGAGCAGAATTAAAAAAAAATTTGAGGTAATTTAAAAACAGTTTATGGATTTGCGGGTTTTTTTGTGAATTCCTTTGCACATATTTTTTTGTTTTTACCACGGAATTTCTAAATGCAGTTATAAGTCCAGTATCACTACACTTCAACCAAATTAATACATATTTTTAAGTTGTGTTTCAAAACTCATAAAATGCCAACAGAAATTTAGATTTTTTACAAAACTTACTGATCAAGTATTTTTGTTGTTGTTGTTGTTGTTAAGTCTTTTTACACATAAAATGAATCTCAAGATAAACAGCATATAAGTACGTAGGTAATGTTGACAATCTGCTTTAGTCTCACCTAAAGTGTGCTCCTAAGCACTTGAGCTTAGTGGTGATTTTAACGCCGATATTTTCCTTTGTCAACACCGCTAAAATATTTAGGTTCGATTCTAGCTACTATGGCAATTTTATCAACTTTTCTAATGCCTACAAATAACCTGGGGTCGATCCAATAAAACATTTTCGTGGAATTTTACTCCATTTTGTTTGTAGATTATGGCAATTTAAAAAAGAAGAAAATAACATTCAATTAAAGAAAAGGAATATAACTTGTATTCAAAAATGAGTATAATTAAACGGGAAAAGTTTTATTGGATCGAACCCTGGACTTGTTTGTTTTGTTTGTATAACAAGCAACCCTGATTATGCAGTATCAATGAGGTAATTGAAGACCCGTGTGTCTATCCGCTTTCGGGGTAAATAAGTGCTCCGTATTCCATTTTAGTGCCAATTTTTTTTACTTCATCCTTATTCCGGAAGAAGCTAGGCTTACTCATGTAACAGGATTTATGAGAAAATTAAGAGGGAAAAAATCAAATACTTATCCAACGATTTGATTTGATTTGATCTGAAGTCTCAAATCAAATCGTTGGATAAGTATTCGATTTTTTTTCTTTATTTGTTTTTCTTTCACTTAACGGTCATCTCCAACTGAGTTTTGATGAGTAATATCGTATTGAGCAAACCCACCCCCAGACAACATAATCAATTAGTCAATCAATTACCACTCAATCAATTAATCATAATTCCATCAATCAAAAGTCATCTCAATCACTTAATGATAATTTCATCACTCAAAAGTCATTCAATCACTTAATGATAATTTCATCACTCAAAAGTCATTCAATCAATCAAAAGTCATTCAATCACTCAAAAGTCATTCAATCACTCAAAAGTCATTCAATCTCTCAAAAACGTTCCATCAGTTTAATCGCCAGTCGATTATGTTTGCTAATAATCAAACTCAATCAGTCAAGATGATCTCGTGGTTTATTCAATTAAACATTCAACCGATCAATCAGCAGTCAACGAACGCTCATAACAGATTTTTGTTATGTTCTATTTCTTAATGCTAATTATTAAAAAATCAAAAAAAAAAAAAAAAAAAACTTGGCTCAAAGGATAAATTTTGAGTTAATTATGATTTAACTAACAAATTGTCTAACAGGATCGTTATTGGACGATTTTTTGGAGATAAAAAATAATCGTGATATTAGAACCAATCTCTTTAACTTACAAGGTTACCATGTAAAATTAAAAAAATCCAATAAAACAAACACACAGCTATTGGCTCTATTTGAGTTGAATTGACTATTTTATACTAGACTTGATTTGATACGGCTTTCCCAAACTTGACTTGAGTTTATTCAACTTGACTTGGTTTGATATGTTTTATTTCGTTTTGAATCGTCTTGAATCGCTTTGACTCGTCTATACTCGTTTTACCTCATTTTTCTTCGTCTTGACTCGTTTACCTCGTATTGACTCGTTTTACCTCGTACTTCTGGCTCTGTTTACCCTCGTATTGACTCGTTTTACCTCGTATTGACTCGTTTTACCTCGTATTGACTCGTTTTACCTCGTATTGACTCATTTTACTCATTATTTACTCGTTTTGCTTCTGTATTGACTCGTTTTGCCTCCTCTTGACTCGTTTCAATTCTCATCTTGACTCCTCGTTTCACCTCATCTTGACTCGTTTTGCCTCGTCTTGACGCGTTTTACCTTTTCTTGACTCGTTTTGATTCGTCTTGACTTGTCTGTATTCGTCTTGACTCGTTTTGACTCGTCTTAAATGTCTTGACATAACCTAACTCAATCTAAATTGAACATTGAAAACATGAGCAAAAAGATACGTTTTTAAGTTTCCCTGTTAGAACCTTTTTGATTTCAAACTTTATTTCAAGAATTCGGAAAACAAATGTGGGTTTATTTCAACAGAATATTGCAGGGTCAATTTTGATTTTGATTTAGAATATTTCAAAGTCCAGTTTTAAACAAACCTTGAAGTTTGAAGCTTTAGCAATAATGAGTTTACAAACTCGTCAACGGCAAAAAACTTTTTCCTTTTGTAAAATTCAGGTCTATTTTAGATCTGTTAATTTATAAAAAATCATAAAAATCCATGCCAATGTCACATGATTTTTTGATTATGCTACTTGTGAAATAATAGGATTAGGCATATAAATAGATAGCTGCATTCACGATGTTAATATCTAAATAAACCGTAGAATTTGATAGAAAGTTTTTGTAAATTTTTACAAGAACGGCCTATTTAAGTTTCACAATTTAACCAGTCTAGGAAATTCTACAGACCTATTTTGACCTTTTATTGTCTTTCTATAGGTATTTGCCAAAAATCAAACAAACTTTTAAGATGTATTTTTTAAACTCAAAGCGCTTCAAAAATGTACAAGGTTTCAGTTATTTTTTTGCTGTTGTATTGTAAAATACCTACATCAAAGTTTGCGGTCTTACAAAAAACTCGTAAAGATTTTCTTTTTGATTTAATAATTTTTATTGATTTTAGTGTTAGTTCTGAAAACATTTTTGAAAGAGATTTAAGCTGAATTAGAAGAGATAGTATTTCGAGAACAATAACCTGATAACTTTAGACCGTTAAAAACTTGGATAAAAACCATTTTATTGGTTTAATGGAAAAAGCCAAGAAAAGGTATCGTGTTATCATGCTGCAATTAGATTTTCACAACGTATTTAAATGAGTTAGTTGGATGACATAATAATTCTTTCAATTTTAGCTCTTTATAGTCATTTCGTATCATCTGATTTCAACTGATGTATCCTTTAATTGTTTTGAGGTGACCTGGCGCTGGACATTCTCTAGAATCAGGGTGACGAGCGTCTCCAGAATCAGACGACGAATGACCAGCACGAATCCAGCCATTGTGAAGCTCCGAAGTCTATGGGCCACAAGGAGCTCCCGAGTGTCTACAGCTACGGCGACCCACCCAATGTTATATCACTGTCAGAAAGCTGGTGTGCCTGGAACAATGAAGAAGAAGGATTTGAGCACCAAATATATCTAGTGTCTTATATGACACCCTTATATTAGTGTCTTAGAATTATATGAATGTTTTTTTACTTTTTTTGAAACTAAGAAATAAAAATACATGCCTATTTTAAGATTTTTGATGATTTCAAGTTTAGATCATATGCATCTATTTGTATCCTTCGTTTTATCTGAGTGGTCTAGAGTTTGGAAATTGAGTGAGATTCCT
>JAXHNT010000077.1:0-14221 GCA_034520165.1 Ideonella sp. | reverse complement strand
GGTGAACTCTGCAAGCGTGCGGGCATTGACTTTGGCGTGGCCCGGCTGCCGCGCGTGGGCCAAAGGCCGGCCGTGCCCTTTGTGGGCGTCAAGGGCATGATGATCAACCGCGCCACCCGCCAGCGCGAGCTGGCCGTGGCCTTCATCGAAGACTATCTGCTCACCATTGAAGGCCTGCGCCACTTGAACGACGCCGAGCCCTTGGGCGCCCCCGCAAGCCAAGCCTTCTATGCGCAACTGGCGCAAGACCCCAAGATCGCCGGCATCATGGACTCGGCCTTGCAAGGCGTGGCCACCCCCGCCGTGCCCGAGATGGGCCGCTTCTGGTCGTCCATGAAGACCTCGCTGCTCAACTTGACCGAAGGCCGCCAGAACGCAGCCGATGCGATGCGCTCGGCCGCCCGCCGCGTGAGGGACGCCGGATGAACGCGCTGATGAAGCACGCGTGGCTGCGCGCCACGGTGGGCGCCCTGTCGGGCCTAGTGTTGCTGTGGGGCGTGATGCAGGTCTATGCCTCGGGCCAGACTTTGCTGGCCGTGGTGTTGCTGGCTTGCTCCGCCTTGGCGCTGTGGACCTACACCTCGCCCCGCACCGGCGCGCTGCGCTATGTGCTGCCCGGCATTGCCACGGCGCTGCTGTTTGTGATTTTCCCCATGGTCTACACCCTGAGCCTGGGCTTCACCAACTACAGCATGCGCAACCTGCTGGACTTTGAACGCGCCCGCGAGGTCTTGCTGGAAGAGCGCCTGGTGTTGCCCGACACCGAGCGCAGCTTCAGCCTGCACCCGGTGGGCGCTCAGGTGCAGATTCGCCTGGCCGCCACCAGCACGGAGCCCGCGCTGGAGAGTGCCCCACTGACCCTATCGGGCAGCGCCGTTCGTCCTGAGCTTGTCGAAGGACTGGGCTTCGACAAGCTCAGCCCGAACGGTGCGGTCAAGGTGCTGTTGCAAGAAGCCTCAAACACCCCCCCTACAGCAGCCCTGCCGCTGAGCGAGGTGGTGAAGCAGCTCGATGCCCTGCGCCCCCTCAAGCTGACCACCCCCTCGAATCAAACGTTAAGCCTGATCAAGCTGCGCGAGTTTGCCCAAACCAATTCGCTCTACCAGACCGAGCCCGATGGGACTTTGAAAGACACCCTCACCGGCACCCGCTACGCCCCCAACCCCGACACCGGCTTCTTCACCAGCGCAGAAGGCGAGCGCCTGCAGCCCGGCTACCGGGTGAATGTCGGCTGGGCCCACTATGCGCGCTTGGTGCAAGACGAGCGCTTTCGGGAGCCCTTCTTCAGCGTGTTTGTCTGGACGGTCGTGTTCTCGGGCCTGACCGTGGTGTTTGCCACCGCGCTGGGCCTGTTCTTGGCGGTGCTGCTGAACTGGGAGCCGCTGGAGGCCAAAGGCCTCTACCGCGTGGTGCTGTTCCTGCCCTATGCGGTGCCGGGCTTTATTTCTATCTTGATCTTCAAGGGACTGTTCAACCAAAACCTGGGCGAGATCAACCTCATCCTCAACGCCTTGTTTGGCATCAAGCCAGCCTGGTTCTCCGACCCGCTGCTGGCCAAGACCATGCTGCTGATCGTCAACGTGTGGCTGGGCTTCCCCTACATGATGGTGCTGTGCACCGGCCTCATCAAAGCCATTCCGTCTGACCTGTATGAAGCCTCGGCCGTGGCCGGGGCCGGGCCGTGGATGAACTTTCACCGCATCACCCTGCCCTTGATCTTGAAGCCGCTGACGCCGCTGCTGATCAGCGCCTTTGCCTTCAACTTCAACAACTTTGTGCTGATCAGCCTGCTCACCAACGGACGGCCCGACCAGCTCGACGCCACCACCCCGGCCGGCACCACCGACATCTTGGTCAGCTACACCTGGCGCATCGCTTTTCAAGACTCGGGCCAACAGTTTGGCCTGGCCTCGGCCATCTCCACCGTCATCTTCTTGCTGGTGGCGGCCGTGACCCTGGTGCAGATGAAGTTCACCAAGATCAACGACGCGCCCGCGCGCTGAACAAGACGCACACGCCATGGCCATCGTACAAGCCCCTTCGCAGCGCTGGCGCAAGCTGGCCGCCCACCTGTTCTTGCTGTGCCTGTGCGCGGTGGTGGTGTTTCCGTTTCTGGTGGTGGTGTCGGTGTCACTGCGGCCCGGCAACTTTGCCAGCGGCTCGCTGATCCCAGACACCATCAGCCTGGAGCATTGGCGCTATGTGCTGGGCTTCTCGTTCAGGGGGCCAGACGGCCGCATGGTGGAGCCCGACCTGCCGGTGCTGCGCTGGCTGTGGAACTCTGTGAAGGTGGCGCTGTTCTCGGGTGCAGTGACCCTGCTGCTCTCCACCACCGCCGCCTATGCGCTGGCGCGCATGAAGTTCACCGGCCGGCGCCAACTGCTGACCGGTTTGATGCTGATGCAGATGTTCCCGGCCGTGCTGGCCCTGGTGGCCATCTATGCCATTTTTGATAGGCTGGGCCAGGCCTTTCCGTCCCTGGGTTTGAACACGCATGCCTCTTTGGTGCTGGCCTACTCGGGCGGCATTGCCATGCATGTCTGGACGATCAAGGGCTACTTCGACACCATCCCCGCCGAGATGGAAGAAGCCGCGCGGGTGGACGGCGCCAGCGTCTGGCAAACCTTTTGGCGCGTGCTGCTGCCCATGGCCCTGCCCATCTTGGCCGTGGTCTTTTTGCTGGCCTTCATCGGCGCCATCATCGAGTACCCCGTGGCCTCGGTGCTGCTGAGCCAGCAAGACCAACTCACATTGGCTGTAGGCGCCAAGCTCTTTGTGCAAGAGCACAACTTCCGCTGGGGCGACTTTGCCGCGGCCGCCTTGCTCTCGGGCCTGCCCATCACCGTGATGTTCTTGCTGGCCCAGCGCTGGATGATCTCTGGCTTGGCGGCGGGTGGCGTCAAGGGCTGATTCACAGCAAGGTCACCATGCACCGCCGCACCTTTAACACCTTGCTGGCCGCCTCGGCTGCCAGCGCCACCTTGGCCCAGCCCATGACTGCTCTTGCCGCCCAAGCCGCCGACATGCCCCACCTGCCCTGGACGCGCCAGGCCAATATCTACGAAGTCAACATCCGCCAGTACACCCCTGAAGGCACGCTCAGGGCTTTTCAGGCGCACCTGCCGCGCTTGCAGAAAATGGGCGTGGACATCCTCTGGCTGATGCCCCTTCAGCCCATCGGCAAAAAAGAGCGCAAAGGCAGCCTGGGCAGCTATTACTCGATTGCCGACTACACCGCCGTCAACCCAGAGTTCGGTGGCCTCGCCGATGTGAAGGCGCTGGTGCACGACGCCCACGCCCGTGGCATGAAGGTCATCTTGGACTGGGTGGCCAACCACACCGCCTGGGACCACCCCTGGGCTACCCAACACAAAGATTGGTACAAGCTCAACAAGCAGGGCGAGATCTTCCCTGTCACCTTCAATGAAGGCACGCCGCAGGTGGAGTACTGGACGGACGTGGTGGCGCTGAACTACGACAGCGCTGCACTGCGCGAAGCCATGATCGGCGAGATGGCCTTTTGGGTGCGCGAGTGCGACCTGGATGGCTTCCGCTGCGATGTGGCGGGCCTGGTGCCCACCGCGTTCTGGAACGAGGCCCGACAGCGCTTAGACGCTATCAAGCCCCTATTCATGCTGGCCGAGTGGAGCGAGCCCGAACTGCATGAGCAGGCCTTTGACATGACCTACGGCTGGGACTTGCAAGACGTGTTCAAAGCCATTGGGAGCGGCAAGGCCGGGGCTGAGGCCCTGCGCGCATGGGTGCTGCAGCCCACGGCCAAGCCCTTTCCGGCGCACGCCTACCGCATGCGCTTCACCAGCAACCACGACATCAACTCTTGGCACGGCACCGACGCCGAGCTGTATGGCCCGGCCTATGGCGCTTGTGCCGTGCTGAGCTTCACCTTGCCCGGCATGCCCTTGATCTATGGCGGCCAAGAAGGCCAGCTCGACCGCCGCTTGGCGTTTTTCGAGAAGGACGCCATCACCTGGGCCGGCTTCCCGCGCCAAGCGTTTTACGGCGAGTTGATCGCCCTCAAAAAGGCCCACCCTGCCTTGGCCAATGGCCAGTACGGCGCGCCGGTTTCGCTGCTGGATGCGGGCAATCCGTCGGTATTGGCGTTTAAACGCCAGCAAAACGCCGATTGGGTGCAGGTGGTGGTGAATGTGTCCGCCACCCCGCAGCGCTATGCCCTGCAGGGGCGAGACGCCGAGCTGGGCGCTTGGCAATGGGCCATCACCGCCGCCCCGGCAGCGGCCTGAGCCCTTTAGGCCGAGGAAAGCTCAAGAGCGAGCGTCCGAGGGCGGCTGGAAACAGGCCCGCGACAAGGGATAATCGAGAGACCTCCCTAATTTGATGATCATGTCCGAGTCCACTTCGCCTGTTGCTGCCGTGGCCCCCGTGGCCCTCTCTCCCACCCTGCGCGAGCAACAACGCCACGCGTTCTCGCGCGAGGAGTTGCTGGCCTGCGGCCGGGGCGAGCTGTTTGGCCCGGGCAATGCCCGCCTGCCCTTGCCCAATATGTTGATGATGGACCGCATCGTCCGCATCGACGACACCGGCGGTGACTTTGGCAAAGGCATCATCGAGGCTGAGCTGGACATCCACCCCGACCTCTGGTTCTTTGGCTGCCACTTTGAAAGCGACCCCGTCATGCCTGGCTGCTTAGGGCTAGACGCCCTGTGGCAACTGGTGGGCTTTTGGCTGGGCTGGCGCGGCAACCCCGGCCGTGGCCGAGCCCTGGGCTCGGGCGAGGTCAAGTTCTTTGGCCAAGTGCTGCCCACCGTCAAAACCGTGACCTACAAGCTGCACCTCAAGCGCGTGGTCGAGCGCAAGCTGGTCATGGGCATTGCCGACGGCCATATGTATGCCGACGGCCGCGAGATCTACACCGCCACCGACCTCAAGGTGGGCCTGTTCACCTCTACGGATAATTTCTGATGCGCCGCGTTGTCGTCACCGGTTTGGGTATTGTTTCCAGCATTGGCAACAACGCCGAGGAAGTCACCACCAGCTTGCGCGAAGGCCGCTCCGGCATCCAGTTCAACCCCGCATATGCCGAGAAAGCCATGCGCTGCCAAGTCAGCGCCCGCCCTAACCTCAAACTTGAGGAAGTCATCGACCGCCGCCAATACCGCTTCATGGGCGAGGCAGCGGGCTATGCCTACCTCTCTATGCAGCAGGCCATTGCCCAAAGCGGCCTGACGCCTGAGCAGGTCTCCAACCCGCGCACCGGCTTGGTGGCGGGCTCCGGCGGCGCGTCCAGCGCCAATCAGGTCTGGGCGGCAGACACCCTGCGCGAAAAGGGCATCAAGCGCGTCGGCCCCTTCATGGTCACCAAGACCATGGGCTCCACCGTTTCGGCCTGCTTGGCCACGCCTTTTGCCATCAAGGGCGTCAACTACAGCATCACCTCGGCCTGCGCCACCAGCGCCCACTGCATCGGCCACGCCGCACAGCTCATTGCCTGGGGCATGCAAGACGTGATGTTTGCGGGCGGCGGCGAGGAAGAGAGCTGGGAGCAATCCCTGCTGTTTGACGGCATGGGCGCCATGTCCAGCAAGTACAACGACACGCCCAGCACGGCATCACGCGCCTTTGACGCCAGCCGTGACGGCTTTGTCATCGCCGGCGGCGGCGGCATGCTGGTGCTGGAGAGCCTGGAGCACGCCCAGGCCCGTGGCGCCACCATCTTGGCCGAGTTGGTGGGCTTTGGCGCCACCTCCGACGGCGTCGACATGGTGGCCCCCAGCGGCGAAGGTGCCGCCCGCTGCATGCAGCAAGCCCTGGCCACCGTGAAGACCCCGGTCGACTACATCAACGCCCACGGCACCTCCACCCCCGTGGGCGACCTGGCCGAGCTGGGCGCCGTCAAAACCGTGTTCGGCGACACCGTGCCCCGCATCAGCTCCACCAAGTCCTTGACCGGCCACTCCCTGGGCGCAGCGGGCGTGCAAGAAGCCATCTACAGCCTGCTGATGATGCACAACAACTTCGCCGCTGCCTCGGCCCACATCGAGCAATTGGACCCAGCAGCCGAAGGCCTGCCCATCCTGCGCGAGCGCTATGAAGGCCCGCTCAACACCGTGATGTCCAACAGCTTTGGCTTTGGCGGCACGAATGCGACGCTGGTGTTCAGCAGGTTTGCCAGTTGATGCGTCTCGACGCCCGATAGAGCAAAGCCGCCTCAGGGCGGCTTTGTTTTGAGCCCGCCGCTGGCAACTTAAGGCAGGTCGCCATCCAGCAGCAGACTCTCATCCAACATGCGTTGGACGGTATCCGCCTGCAAGCGGTCGCGCCGCCGCTTGGCAGGAGGCCGGTCCGTCAGCTCGGACAACCACTGTTTGAAGGCCACAAAAATGCTGGGCTTCACCGTGCTCATCAGGGCCATGCGGCCCGTGGCGGACACCACCGGCACTTCATAGCGAGGCGCTTGCAAGAACTGCTCAGCCTGCTTGGCTTGAACCGGCCAGAGGTCGTCCTCGTCGCTTGAAAACCGCACCGGGTGGGGGTCATCCGCCTGGGCCATGCGCCGCAAAAAATCAACCGCAAAGCCTCGGTTGTTGATGGCGGACTCCAACTGGCCTTCCATCCGCCTGAAGCTGGGGTCCACCCGCTGCAGCACCCCCAGTACAGACGTATCCAGCTTACCCATGGTGCTGAAGAACTGCACCCGCTTGCGCACATCCCACAGCAAATCCACATCTTGAGTGGCCAAGGCCGCCGCCTGCAAGCGCACGGATGCGGCAGCTTCATAAGCGTACATGGCGTGTGTGCCCACCACAGTGAAGTAAGGGGCCAAGCCTGCGCGGTCCAGCTCATTCAGCAAGTCCACCACCAGGGTCGGAACCCGCCCAACCTTCAGGGCCTTGTTCAGGCGCTCGGCCTCGCGCAGCGCCTGTGTCAGGGCAGCGAGCCGCTCTTGGGCCTGCTGCTTGCCCTGCGTAAATGCGGCCCACTGGGCCTCGGTGGCAGCGTCACGCCGCCCCAAGCGTTGCTGACGGTTGTCTGGGCGGGTGCGCACCAGGTATTCGTAGTCACCCTCGCGCTTGAAGTACATCCCCCCCGAAAAGCGCCCCGCCGCCCCTTGCGCCACGCGCCATTCCTGAAAAATGGCCGCAGCATCAATTGCTTGGCGAGCAGCGTTGTCAGACAGGGGAAGGTAAAGCATCGCCGTATGAAATTTGTTTTTGTACTTTATACGGTGAATCTTTTTAAATCAATGACTTAATGGAATCTCACCCCCATGCGGCGAGGGAGTGAGCGAGTTGATCAAGACACCTTGCGGAAAATGTCTAAAATGTCTAAATTAGACATTCACTCTCGTGAGAGACCCTCCATGCAAACCGTCACCGCCACTGAAGCCAAGCAAGGCCTGGCCGCCGTCCTGGAGGCCAGCGCCCGGGAACCCGTGCTGATCCAGCGCCAGAAACGCGATGTCGCTGTGGTCATCTCCGTGCAGGAGTACGAACGCCTGACCCGCTTGAACGTAGCCGAATTCCAGCGCTTCTGCGATGACGTGGGCCAGCATGCCCAACAGGCCGGGCTCACCGAAGACGTGCTGGCAACCTTGCTGAACGATGCGTGAACCCGACCGTTGGGTGCTGGACACCAACGTCCTGATCAGCCGCCTGCTTGCTCCTCGCGGCGTCGCCGCCCAGGCCGTGGACAAAGCGCTCAGCACAGGCGTGCTGCTCCTATCCGACGCCACGCTGCAGGAATTGGGGGAGGTGTTGGCGCGGCCCCGCTTTGCCCCCTATCTCAGCGCCGTTGCGCGGCAGCAGTTTTTCAGCATGCTGTCGGGTGTGTCGCGACGCATCCCCATCACCCAACAGGTCCAAGCGTGCCGCGACCCCAAGGACGACAAGTTCCTGGATGTGGCGCTCTGCGGTCAAGCCCACGGGCTCATCACAGGGGACCAAGACCTGTTGGTACTGAGCCCCTTTCACGGCATCGCGATTCAGTCGCCGGCACAGTTTTTGTCGGCCTGAGGTGCCTGCTCACCTGCCAAGCAAACCCACATACCCCGTCCGCTCCACCAGCGTCTGCCCTTGGGCGGAGCGAATCCAATCGATGAAGCGCTTGGTATCTCCTTGCGGTGGCCCCAGCGTGGCGGCGTAGAACTCGGTCGCCAGGGGGTAGCTGCCGTCGGCGATGGTGGCGGGGGTGGGGGCCACGCCATCCACCGCCAGCAAGTGGATGTCGCCCGCCTCCAGCATGCGGGTGACAAACACGCGGAAGGAATAGCCGATGGCGCCGGGGTAGTTGGTGTAGTCGCGGGTTTGCTGCACCACACCGCCCATGCCCTGCACCACATGGTGGGTCAAGGCTGGCATCAAGGGTGTCTCGCCCATGATCTTCTGCAGCATCGATTGGCTGCCACTGCCTTCAGGGCGCTGAAAGGCAATGATCTTGCCCGCGCGCGCGCCCACTTGCGCCCAGTTTCTGATCTTGCCTGTATAGATGCTGCGAATCTGCTCGCGGCTCAATTGCCGCACTGGGTTGTTGGCCGCCACATAGAACACAAAGGCTTCGCGGCCAATCGGAGTGAGGTGCAAGTCCACCCCAGCCGCCTTGGCGCTGGCCACTTGGGCCTTGCTGGGGCCCGCCACAAAGGCGATGTCCGTCTCGCGGGCTAACAGGCGCTCATAAGCCACCGAGGTCTTGTTGACCTGAACCCGCTCAGCCAAGACCTCAGCCGCCACCGTGGGCCACACCGCCGCTGTGAACGCGGCATACAGCGGATACAGCGCCGTGGCACCGTCCATGCGCGGCAACTGCTCTGCCCCCCATTGCAACGAGGCCGGGCCACTCAGCCGGGCCAAGCGTGGGTTGTCGGGCCTGGGCCGATAGGTGTGCATCTGGGGCTCGGCCGCGCTGATGCGCAGGTAGGTGGCCTCTTGCCGCACTTGCCATTCATTCCAGCCCGCCAAACCCATGGTGGCAAGGGTCACGGCCGCCGCTGCGCCCGCCGTCCATGCGCGCGCCCGCTGCATGAAGAACGCCACTGTGAACAGCCCTGCGGCTATCCCGACCAAGGGATAGACCCAGGCACCGGGCATCACACCGCCACCCGCGAACGCGAAGCCGATCAGGCAGATGAACCAGAGCATGACCAGACCCGCCAGCCACACAGCACCGGCCAGCAAGCGCACCCAGAGAGGTCGTTGACTCAAGCCCCACATGCCGCAACTCCTATTGCTCCGGCCCACTGAAGTCTTAACCCGCAGCGTAGCGAACGCGCCGGTCTTGAAAGTAGCTCATCACACGCTCGGGCGTCTGCTCCAGCATCATCATGTGCTCATTCGCCGCCTCACGTAACTTGGCTTTTGTGCGGACTGGAACGCGCTTGCCCATCTCTTGTTTCAGGTCCGCATTCAGCCTCTCTTCCGGGTTGAGTTGCGGGCTATAGCTGGGCAGGTAAAACAGCTCGATCTGCTCACTGTGTTCTGCCACCCAAGCCTTCACCAATTTGCTGTGATGAACCCGCAAATTGTCCAGAATCAGGAAGACCTTTCGGCCCGCGTCTTTGACCAAGGCTTGTAAAAATTCAATGAGCTTTTCAGCATCGAACGCTTCTTCAATGATCATCCAGCGTGCCTTGCCCTGGTTGGTCACCGTGGCGATCATCGACAGCTTCTGGCGCGTGCCGCCAATGGCCATGGCTACCGGCGTTTTGCCCATCGGCGCGAAGCTTCTGCCACGCACGTCCGTGTTGACCAAGGCGGTCTCGTCACCCCAGTGAATCTCGGCCCCTTCGGCCTTTGCGCGCTGCTCGATGGCGGGGTATTCACCCTCTAGCCAGGCTTGCACCGCAGCGGGACTTTGCTCGTACGCACGCTTGATCGGCTTTTGCGGCGTGAAGCCCCAGCGCGCCAGGTATTTACCCACGCTGCGCACCTGCAATTGGATGCCAAATTCTTGTTCAATGAGTTGGCCCACCGCCGCCCGACTCCACAGACTGAAGTCCATTTTGAGCTGCTCGGGCCGCTGGTCAATGATCATGCGCTGCACGCTCTTTTCCTGCGCCTCGCTGAGCACCCGCCCATCGCCCCGATTGCGCCCTCGCAAGCCCGGCCGCACTGCCGCCCAACCCCCTGCTTCAAACAGGTCAATCGCGCTGCGAACCGTCGGGTAGCTCAGCCCCGTCATGCCCACAATCTGCATGACCTTGATACCTTTTTTTGTGCAACCTCACGACTTGCTTGCGTCTCTCGTGTAATTGCTCCAACGTTTGAAATCTTGCGTCTTCTTTTTCCATCCCAATCACTTGGGGGCGGATTCATGAATTTCAAGCTTTATCGGGCCGAATCTATAGGCGCCACTCAACGCGGTCTAAACGCAAGGCCATCAAGACTGCTCCTATCCCGCACTCATCACAACCTTGAGGAGATACAGCGCCACGGCCGAAACGACTGTGGACAGGCCCGCCACGATCATGGCCGGAAGCAGGGGAATCCGCAGGCCCATCTTGAACCCCAGTGAGTAGCACAACATCAAGGCGGCCAAAACGGCCAAGGCAGAAAGGCCGAGGAAACTTTGAACGCCGGCGCCCTTGGACAAACTGACCAAGGTGAACAGCGCCACGCCAAGGAGCGCGAAGGCAATGCTGACCGCTTTGGCGGCCTCGCCGGTGGTGACATCGACATCAACCACCAGCTTGGTGCTCACCCTCACAATGGAAGTGACCACAATAAAGCCCAAGAGCAGGACCAAACTGGCCTGCAATGGCAAAACGAGCGCAGCGAAAAACAATGCGCCCACAATGACAAGGTAATGCATCGGTGTCCTCCCGGTATGCTTGTTTGTTTTCAGTATCAAGCATAACGCGGAGGCCAGGGAATCGCAGCAGGGCTTCTCGGGGGTTAAGCCGCGCCTATCGTGTCCAGAGCCCCCCACTCGCACTAAAGGTCGCGGCAATCGGGGGGCGCAGGCAAGATCTGCCACCTGCCTCCGCAGTAGCCGCCCATGGGCTTCAGGCATGGGCAATGGTCAAGCCCTCGTGCGCGACCTCTATGCTCTCGACCGCCACTTCGCCGCCCTCGGACTTCAGATCGATGCCCGTGACCTTGGTGGGCCACGCATTGGTCAAGGTCCAGACCATGCTGGCCTTGCCTTCTTCGCCCAGAAGGCTGATGGTCATGGACACCCGCTTGACGGTGTTCATCTTGATCTGGTTGAACCAGTCCCAGAACTTGTTGTCTGACTTGAAGACGCCCCGCTTCATCGTGACGTTGCCGACCTTCATCAAACCCGGCACCTTGATGGCCGAGAACACAGAGCTGTCACCGTGCCGGTACTCGATGGGCTGCGCTTCAACATCCAGGCCGGAGACCTCTGCAAACGACATCACGGCCGAATCCCACTTCACTTGAAAGTGGAACTTGGGTAGCGGCCAGACGTTTGCGGATTGTTCGGAGTCATCATCAGCCATTGCATTTATCCGGGAGTGAAGGTGCAGGAGTTGGCGGGTTAGTTCGGTCAATCAGAGTCATTCCTCAGCTCGGCATACAAGGCGCAAAGCGCACCCACTACATGCTGGCCCCAATGGTGACAGTGCATGAAGGACCAGTGCCACAGTGCGTCGGCGGGACGCCCTTGATCCACAAGCTGACATCCGACCTTGATGTCCTTGTAGGTGTCCAGCAAGTCATCGCCGACATCCCCCATCAAAGGTTCGTCATCTTTGAAGGGATCAGGATCGAAGACCGTTCGGTAGTACCAACCCGCGAAAGGCCGAAGGTTTCGCTCAGCGGCAGCCAACTCGGCCGGTGGCAGATCGGACAGGCCCCAATCGTTATCCGGTCCAGTGGCCGGAAGGTCAAGCGCGGCAGCATGCAGGCGTGCCAACCATTGCGCCGCTCGCTTCTTAGAGAGACCTGCGGGCGCGTGGCCTTCACACCAGGCGCAGAACCCCAGCGCGAGCTGATGAAACACTGCAATGGGCTCAGAAGGGTCAGTCATACGGTCCAGACTCCGAGGTCACAGGGCTATTTGATTCGATCGATCCGTCCTATAGCGTCTTCTGTGACCATGACACTGATCCAATTTGGAAGAAGGAGGCAAATGGCAAGCCCTGATTCCGATTTCCAATGACCCCTATCCTCAGTATGTGGGCTCGAAGGAATGAGAGATCGGAGGAACGGAGGCTAGGCTACTTCTTCGTCGAAGTAGTCACCATCAATCTTCGGAATCTTGACAGTTCGTGCCGTGACGCCAAGCTCATACTCAATCATCAGAGCAGCAAGACGTACACCGTCAATCAAAACGATGCCTTCAACCGACCTCGCAAAATCGAGCGCTTGTGAAGTAAAGGCGGATGTCGTGATGAAGACGCCCTTCTTTGCCTTCTGCCCGGCGAGCGCACCGTAGAAGGCTTGAAGTTCCGGTCGGCCGACGTTACTTTGCCATCGCTTCGCCTGAACATACACCTTCTCAAGCCCCAGCCGATCTAGCGAGATGACTCCGTCAATACCTGCGTCTCCACTGCCACCAACCCGCTGTAGATCAGCCCGACTAGCGCCATAGCCCATGCGGTGAAGTAGATCAAGGACAATAGTTTCGAAAAATGCAGGCGTAACGTTTGCCAAAAGTTCCAAAAGCTCCGACTCTGCAGCCTGACGGAGTTCTTCTACGGCCTGCCCAAGGCGGTCGTCAGGACTCGCCAGCAAGTTCGATTGCAGATTAAATGGCTGCGAGTTCGCGGGCTCGACAGGCTTCGCTGATGAGTCCGGCTTCAGCCTGACCGCGATATAGCCCATCGCCAACTTCTCAGACAGCTCTGCCGAAAACGGCGCTGCATGCTCTTTTACGAATGCGACGCCTTCATTCGTGATCTTCCAGAATCCACGGCGCGGGCTGCTAGATAGGCCCGCACGTTTCAAACGATCATGGGCCCATCCAGCACGGTTCTTGTAGATCAGTTGAGCGCCGCTATAGATTCGGCCCGATAAAGCTTGAAATTCATGAATCCGCCCCCAAGTGATTGGGATGGAAAAAGAAGACGCAAGATTTCAAACGTTGGAGCAATTACACGAGAGACGCAAGCAAGTCGTGAGGTTGCACAAAAAAGGTATCAAGGTCATGCAGATTGTGGGCATGACGGGGCTGAGCTACCCGACGGTTCGCAGCGCGATTGACCTGTTTGAAGCAGGGGGTTGGGCGGCAGTGCGGCCGGGCTTGCGAGGGCGCAATCGGGGCGATGGGCGGGTGCTCAGCGAGGCGCAGGAAAAGAGCGTGCAGCGCATGATCATTGACCAGCGGCCCGAGCAGCTCAAAAATGGACTTCAGTCTGTGGAGTCGGGCGGCGGTGGGCCAACTCATTGAACAAGAATTTGGCATCCAATTGCAGGTGCGCAGCGTGGGTAAATACCTGGCGCGCTGGGGCTTCACGCCGCAAAAGCCGATCAAGCGTGCGTACGAGCAAAGTCCCGCTGCGGTGCAAGCCTGGCTAGAGGGTGAATACCCCGCCATCGAGCAGCGCGCAAAGGCCGAAGGGGCCGAGATTCACTGGGGTGACGAGACCGCCTTGGTCAACACGGACGTGCGTGGCAGAAGCTTCGCGCCGATGGGCAAAACGCCGGTAGCCATGGCCATTGGCGGCACGCGCCAGAAGCTGTCGATGATCGCCACGGTGACCAACCAGGGCAAGGCACGCTGGATGATCATTGAAGAAGCGTTCGATGCTGAAAAGCTCATTGAATTTTTACAAGCCTTGGTCAAAGACGCGGGCCGAAAGGTCTTCCTGATTCTGGACAATTTGCGGGTTCATCACAGCAAATTGGTGAAGGCTGGGTGGCAGAACACAGTGAGCAGATCGAGCTGTTTTACCTGCCCAGCTATAGCCCGCAACTCAACCCGGAAGAGAGGCTGAATGCGGACCTGAAACAAGAGATGGGCAAGCGCGTTCCAGTCCGCACAAAAGCCAAGTTACGTGAGGCGGCGAATGAGCACATGATGATGCTGGAGCAGACGCCCGAGCGTGTGATGAGCTACTTTCAAGACCGGCGCGTTCGCTACGCTGCGGGTTAAGACTTCAGTGGGCCGGAGCAATAGGAAGCAATGTCTGTTTGTCATCGTCGCTCAACCCAAGCACATTTGCGACCTGCTCATGTGCCAGCTTTGCGGCGACGCCGTCCTGGTGCGCGGCAAGGTAACGCAAGAGCGGCTCAATGGTAAGCGTCCAGCCACCAGCAATACGTAACCGGAACGAAGCATGATT
>JAXHNT010000021.1:0-4318 GCA_034520165.1 Ideonella sp. | reverse complement strand
ACTAATTTGACCGTCACCGACCTGCCCGCCACGCTGCGTTTCATCCAACTGGCGCTGCCCGACTGGCGCGTACGCGGCAGCGGGCAGATGGACTGGTTTGGCAAGACCATCGACTGGTGCCATGTGGGCGATGACCACAGCTACCTGGCTTTGCAAAGCGGCGGTGAGACCGATCCCATTGGTTGGCAAAGCCACCAGACGGCCGTCAAGCACATTGGCCTGGTGGTGCCGGATGTGGTGCAGGTGGTCGAGCGCTTGGCCGCCGCTGGCTTTGCCTTAGACCATTGGGGCGGCACGGGTGCGGCCCGCCGCAGTGCCTATGTGATCGCACCGGGTGCACTTCAGTTTGAGTTTGTGCAATACGACAGCGAAGAAGTGGCCTTGCGCAACGACTATTGAGTCAGTGGCTAGGCGTCAAGGCCTTGCTACCTTACGTGGGGGGCAGTCGTCGCATCCCGAGCAATGTCCAGTTTCGGGGGCGTACAGACCCGCCCGATCAGCCACAGCAGGCTCAGCACGCCTAAAGCGGCAGCGGCTTTCTCTACCCAAGGCAGGGTGTGCGCTAGCCACAGCAGGCTCATGACCGCCGCCATGGCGCACAGGCCCAGGACCCAAGCCAAGGCTTGGCGCTGGCGTGAGAGGGGCGGGTTGTAAAGGGGGCGATGCAGCTCAAACGGTGGGTTTGGGTCTTGAGCCGCCACATCGGCAGGGCGCCAGCCCGGTGGCATGAGCCACACCTTCAGCTTGTCGACGGGGCGGCGGGTGCGCCAACTGTCCTTGAGCAAGGCGCTGTAGACCTCGAGATTGGCCCAAACAGGGTTCCAGCTGCGCAGGGGCTTGCGGGTGCCGTAGACGATGGGTTCCACATCGTCTTCCTCGATGTAGGTACCGAACAGACGATCCCAGATCATCAAGATGCCACCGTAGTTTTTGTCGAGATAGCGGTCGTTGACGGCATGGTGAACCCGGTGCGTGCTGGGCGAGCAGAACCAGCGATCAAACCAGCCCAGGCGCCCGACTTGTTGGGTGTGGTCCCAAAACTGGTAGAGCAGGTCGATCAAGCCGACGACCGCGAACACCAGCGGCGGAAAGCCCAGCACCGCCATGGGCAGGTAGAACAGCCAGCCCAACAAGTGGCCTGAGGAGGTTTGGCGCAGGGCGGTGGAGAGGTTGTAGTCCTCACTTTGGTGGTGCACCGCATGGGCGGCCCACAGCACCGCGACTCGGTGGCCGCAGCGGTGCAGCCAGTAATAGCAAAGGTCATAGAGCAGCAGGGCGCTGACCCAGACCCAGGCTTGGTCGGTGGGCAATTGCCACAGCGAGGCGTGCTCCCACACGCTGGTGTAGACCGCCACCGCCAACAGGGCCGTGAACAGACCGATGACTTGGCTGAGCATGCCCAAGCCCAGGCTGTTGAAGGCGTCGTTGAGGCGGTAGCTGGGGCGCCCGCGGCGCGTCCCGACCCACCACTCCAAGGCCATGAGCAACAAAAACACCGGGCTGGCCAGGGCAATGATTTGGGACGAGGTCATGCGCGAAGGGAGCAAATAGGGAGAAGTGAGGACATGGTGCCCCAAAGCGGCGGACTTGTAGCTCGGGGCTTTCATGATCCTATTCACCCACGAATCGGAGGGTCTTGGTCCTTCTCATTGGCGCCTTGCGCAGACGAGATCATCGCGACACTTGGTATCAGCGTA
Organism: Ideonella sp.; assembly: GCA_034520165.1. Classification (GTDB taxonomy): domain Bacteria; phylum Pseudomonadota; class Gammaproteobacteria; order Burkholderiales; family Burkholderiaceae_C; genus Ideonella. The sequence goes on along the minus strand of JAXHNT010000021.1, from coordinate 2,621 downwards.
CAGCGGCGAGAGGGTCTCGCCGCGAGCCACGGTATTCTTCTGAGGGGTGAGCCATGAGCTTTTGGTCGAGCATGGGAATAGGGCGCCGCTTGCAGCTGGCTGCCTTGGCGCTGGTGGCGATTCTTGGCGCGGTAGCGGCGTTTTCGTGGCTGCGCCTGGCCGAGGTGCACGATCTGACCGAGCGCACCGAGACAGATCGGGTGCCACAGCTGCAGCGCGTCGCTGATATTGAATTGAACGTCACACGGGTGTCCTTGCAGATCCGTCATGCCCTGCTGGTGCGTAACGACGAGGACCTCAAGGCCACGTTGGCCGACATTGGGGCTAAACGCAAGCTCATTGACGAAACCATCAATTCCTATGGCGAAGCTCTAACCTCTGACATTGGCAAGGCCGAGTTTGCACGCATGCAACCGGTGGTGCAGGCGTTCTGGGAAGTCGGTGGCGCCAACATCGAGCAGATCACTGCGGGCCAAAAGGATGCCGCCTTTGACATGCTGGTTGCCAAAACCATCCCCGCCCGCAATAAGCTGCTCGAAGCGCTAGCGAGTGAGAAAAAGCGGCAGAGTGAATGGCTGAAGCGCGACCTCGCGGATATCGACGACAAAGCCACTGCGATCGCGCGCATGATTGTTGGCATGGTGGCCGTTGCTGGCTTTGTTTTGTTGGCGGCTGTCTGGATGATTGCCGGCACCTTGCGCCGACGTTTGGGGCTGGCTCAGCGCGTGGCTGACGCGGTCCGTGAAGGGGACTTGATGGTCGACATCAAGGACGACTCGCGTGATGAGTTCTCTCCTTTGTTGGCTGCTTTAGCGCAAATGCAGCGGTCTTTGGTTGACGTTGTCAGTACGGTGCGCCGCAATGCCGAGAGTGTGGCCACCGGCAGTGCCCAGATCGCGCAAGGCAATCAAGATTTGAGTGGCCGCACCGAGCAGCAGGCCTCAGCGCTGGAGCGCACGGCCTCCGCCATGGAGCAACTGGGCTCCACGGTGCGTCAGAACGCCGACAACGCGCTGCAGGCCAATCAACTGGCCATGGGGGCCTCGACCGTGGCGGTGCAAGGCGGTGATGTGGTGGGGCAGGTCGTGGAGACCATGAAAGGCATCAACGAAAGCTCCAAGAAGATTGCGGACATCATCTCGGTGATCGATGGCATTGCCTTTCAGACCAACATCTTGGCGCTGAATGCAGCGGTGGAGGCGGCCCGCGCCGGCGAACAGGGCCGTGGTTTCGCCGTGGTGGCCGGTGAGGTCCGCAGCCTCGCCCAGCGTAGCGCTGAAGCGGCGCGTGAAATCAAACAACTGATCATGGCCAGTGTGGACCGGGTCGAGCGGGGCTCGGCCTTGGTTGACAAAGCTGGTCACACCATGGAGGAGGTGGTCGGTGCCATCCGCCGAGTGACGGACATCATGGGCGAGATCAGCACCGCCAGCGCTGAGCAAAGCGCTGGCGTGTCCCAGGTTGGCCAATCGGTGACCGAAATGGACCAAGCGACCCAGCAAAACGCGGCCTTGGTAGAGGAAAGCGCGGCGGCGGCGGAAAGCCTTCGCGGCCAGGCTCAGCAATTGGTGCAGGCCGTCGCGGTGTTCAAGCTCGGCGGGTATGGCGGTGACCAGGGGGCGCCTGTCCACGGTGCAACAACGGCCTTCGTGGCCAAACCTAGCCCGACCGTGGCCAAGGCCCCCGCAGCACCGCGTGCCACACCGGCTAAGCCGCAAACGCCACCACCTCCGCCGGCACCCGCTGCTGCCGCACCGGCCGTCGCCACCACGGCCCACGACGACGACTGGACGACGTTTTAAACCGCTTGGGTCGCTCCGTCGCTGGATTCATCCAGCGCGTGAGCTTCTAAGTGTTGGGTGTCGGCCCAGCCGACCACGGTAAAGCCTTCGCCGGTGTAGAGCAGGCGGTTGATGCCGGTATTGGGCAACTCCCAGGTGCGGGGCGCATTCAGCGCCATGTGTGAGGCAGCCCGATACAGGCAGTCCAGTACGCCACCATGGGTCACCATCACCACGGTTTGACCCTCGTGGGGCGCGGCCAGCGCGGCGAAGGCTGCAACGCAGCGGTCGGAAAAATCTTGCAGCGACTCACCGCCCTCAGGACCGAACTCAGGCAGGCGGCGACGCCACAACTCGCTCAGGTCGGGCCATTGCTGCTCAATCTCAGCATAGGTTTGACCTTGCCAAAGGCCGAAGTGCCGCTCTCGAAGACCCGCATGTTCAAGCAACGGTAGTCCCAGCGCGTCGGCGATGGGTCTGGCCGTGTCTCGGGCGCGGCGGAGGTCGCTGCTGTAGAGCACATCCGGGCGGTCTTCCAGCAGGCTTTGCGCGGTCAACCGAGCTTGGGCGTGGCCCCGCTCATTGAGCGGCACATCCACCTGACCTTGCAAGCGCGACGCCACATTCCAAGCGGTTTCGCCATGCCGGATGGCAATGATGCGTGTGGGCTCTCGCATCACACGCCCCACACGATGGGGGAGTCTGCCGCTTGGCAGCGCTGCATCATGTCGATCAGCGGCCAAGCACGCTGGCGCAGCGAGATGCTGGGGGCTGCGGCCGCTTCTTCTTCCGGCGCCTGCGCCTGCGCGTGCTCTTCTTGCGCGATGTAATACGCTAACG
>JAXHNT010000122.1:0-32859 GCA_034520165.1 Ideonella sp. | reverse complement strand
GCTGGTGACAGCTTCGCTGGTTCTCCGCCTGCGGTGCGGCCGTGGTCTCGCTGGACTACCGCTTGGCACCCGAGCATCCCTTCCCCACGGCCGTGGAGGACTGCTTTGCTGCGTTGAAATGGTTGGGGGGCGAGGGCGCCGCAGCCCTAGGTCTGGACGGCCATCGCTTAGGCGTGGGAGGTGATAGCGCAGGCGGCACTTTGAGCGCGGTGTGCGCCATCCTGGCTCGTGATGCGGGCTTGCCACTGGCGCTGCAACTGTTGCTGACACCGGGCACCAGCGCACATGGCGATTTCCCTTCGCGCCACTTCTTCGCGAACGGCTTTTTGCTGGACGCGGCCAGCATCGATTGGTTCTTTATTGCTCCGGCCCACTGAAGTCTTAACCCTGCGCGTAGAAGCGAACGCGGCCGGTCTTGAAAGAAGCTGGTCACACGCTCGGGCGTCTGCTCCACATCATCATGGGTGCTCATTCGCCGCCTCGTAACTGGCTTTTGTGCGGACTGGAACGCGCTTGCCCATCTCTTGTTTCAGGTCCGCATTCAGCCTCCTCTTCCGGGTTGAGTTGCGGGCTAAAGCTGGGCAGGTAAAACAGCTCGATCTGCTCACTGTGTTCTGCCACCCGAGCCTTCACCAATTTGCTGTGATGAACCCGCAAATTGTCCAGAATCAGGAAGACCTTTCGGCCCGCGTCTTTGACCAAGGCTTGCAAAAATTCAATGAGCTTTTCAGCATCGAACGCTTCTTCAATGATCATCCAGCGTGCCTTGCCCTGGTTGGTCACCGTGGCGATCATCGACAGCTTCTGGCGCGTGCCGCCAATGGCCATGGCTACCGGCGTTTTGCCCATCGGCGCGAAGCTTCTGCCACCGGCACGTCCGTATTGGCCAAGCGCGGTCTCGTCACCCCAGTGGATCTCGGCCCCTTCGGCCTTTTTGCGCGCTGCTCGATGGCGGGGTATTCCACCCTCTAGCCAGGCTTGCACCGCAGCGGGATTTGCTCGTACGCACGCTTAATCGGCTTTTGCGGCGTGAGGCCCCAGCGCGCCAGGTATTTACCCACGCTGCGCACCTACAATTGGATACCAAATTCTTGTTCAATGAGTTGGCCCACCGCGCGCCCGACTCCACAGACGAAGTCCATTTTGAGCTGCTCGGGCCGCTGGTCAATGATCATGCGCTGCATCGCTCTTTTTCTGCGCCTCGCTGAGCACCCCGCCCATCGCCCCGATTGCGCCCTGGCAAGCCCGGCCGCACTGCCGCCCAACCCCCCCCTGCTTCAAACAGGTCAATCGCGCTGCGAACCGTCGGGTAGCTCAGCCCCGTCATGCCCACAATCTGCATGACCTTGATACCTTTTTTGTGCAACCTCACGACTTGCTTGCGTCTCTCGTGTAATTGCTCCAACGTTTGAAATCTTGCGTCTTCTTTTTCCATCCCAATCACTTGGGGGCGGATTCATGAATTTCAAGCTTTATCGGGCCGAATCTATAGCCATTACGTCACGCCGCATCAACATCATGATTGGCGCTTTGCGCCCCTGGAGTCCGCTGATCTCGAGGGCGTGGCATCGGCCACGGTCATCCTCGCGCAGTGCGATCCCTTGGTGGACGAAGGCCTGGCCTATGCCGACAAACTGCGCAGTGCTGGGGTGGCCGTCGAGCTGGAGATCTTTCGCGGTCTGACGCACGACTTCATCAAAATGGGCCGCTTCATCAAAGAGGCAGACACGGCCCAGGCCCTGGCAGGGGCCGCCATCAGAAAGGCATTCGCATGAGCGCTCGTCTTCCCGGGTTTCGTTATGTTGAGCGGCTACGCGTCCGCTGGGTCGAGGTCGATTTGCAGAAGATCGTCTTCAACGGCCACTACCTGATGTACTTGGACACAGCCATGGCCGGTTACTGGCGTGCCTTGGCCTTGCCTTACGAAGCCACCTTCAGCGCATTGAACGGCGAGTTGTTCGTGAAGAAAGCCGAGTTGGAATACCACGCCCCTGCGGAGCTGGATGACCTGCTTGAGATTGGTCTGGCCTGCGAGCGGGTGGGCAACAGCTCGGTGCGCTTCAAAGCCGGGATCTACCGTGACCGGCGACTTTTGGTCAGTGGCCACGTGGTCTATGTCTATGCCTCAGCCAGCGCGCATCATCGCCAGTCCCTCGCCGTGCCCGAGACACTCCGGCAGGCCTTTGCGGCCTTTGAGGCGGGCGATGACATGCTGCAAGTCAGCCTGGGCACATGGGCTCAGTGGGCCGAGGCCGCCGCCGCGTTGCGCCAGCAGGTGTTTGTCGCTGAGCAAGGCATCCCCGCAGAGATGGCCTGCGACGCTGGCGATGCGTTGGCGGTGCATGCTGTCGCGCACAACCGAATGGGCTTAGCCGTGGCGGCAGGGCGTTTGCTGCCGGCCCAGGCAGGACAGGGCCGCATTGGACGCATGGCTGTCACCCGAGGCCTGCGCGGTGCTGGGGTAGGCCAGCAGCTGTTGAATGCGCTAGAGCGGGCAGCAGCCCAACGCGGTGACCACAGTGTGATGCTGCACGCCCAAGCCAGCGCGGTGGGTTTTTATGCGCAGGCCGGATATCGGGCGCAAGGCGAGGCCTTCATCGAGGCTGGCATCGAACACCTGGAAATGACAAAGCGATTCTGATCACCCCCGAGAGGACGCCAGGAAACTTGGGGCGACCCGGCGTTTTCTGGCGAGGCAGGCTCTGAGATGACCGGTCAGAGCTTGTGGCTTGGCCGCAGCAGGCTGCGCACCCGGCGTTTTTTGGTCGGCTGGCCGGCCTCATCAGCCAAGTCGCCATCAGCCACTGGGCCAATCTCGCTCAGGACCTGTTCGGTGCTGTCATCCGTCTCGTACTTGGGCGGCCACTGCTTAATCTCTGTGCGGCGCAGCAGCGCCAAACCTGGCCCTGCCGTGAAGGTGCGCTCAAAAACCTGGGTCACCAGGCGCTTGTTGACCCGCTCGGTGATGATCAGTGTGGAGCATCGCGTGCCGTAGCTGTGGTCGGGCGAGCGTATGAATGCGGGCGAGAGCATGCGCTCCAACTCCAATGAAACGCCGGTGGCGGGCAACTTGCTGTCGGCCGGCACGGTCTTGTCACTGAGCGCTTCAAACAGCATCCTCGCCAAGGACTCCGTGTCGTAGGCTTCATCTAGGCTTTGGCGCAGCCTATTCTTCAGCCGCGTCACCTTGGGCCATGGTTCATCCAGTGTGCCGTTGCTCAGGCCAAAAATGCCGCGCTCCAGCCGTGTGGGGCAGGCGGATTCGCTGGTGGCATAAAAGCAATCACCGCGCCTGAAATCCGCCGCAATGAGATTGAAAGGCTGATAGCCATTCAATGCTACCTTGGGCCAGTAGAGATCGGGGCGCATATCGCCACGAAGCCACCGAGGCACCAACTCGCCCCTTGACGGGGCGTTGGCATCCAATGCTCCGGGCTTGCGGACATTCGTGACCAAAGCCATCCGTCCGAGGGCCGTCAGGCCCATCCAGGTGCCACCAGCTTTCTGATCGCGGCCAGACAAAATAGCCACAGCCTCACCCGGCGGCGTCCACCAGCCCAAGCGGGCTGCCGGTCGATTGAAGAACTCATCACGGTTGGCGGCGATCACCAGCGGGAAGCGGCGGCTGTCATCCAGCGCCAACACGGCTAGACACATGGCACAAACTCCTCAGTGTGGCGCGCGCTCTGTAGCCACGGCACCAGGCCAGTAGCGGCTTGCATGATCTCGCCTCGCAAGCTGTCGAGGCTGGCATTAGGGCCCTGTCGGGCCATGTCTGGGCTTAAGTCGTAGGTTTCCATCAGCGTTAGCAGTTCATCCTCCCGGTCAGCACGTCGCATGACCTGAGCCCTCAGCCCAGGCCAGCGCTCACACAGCACGGCCTGAAAGGCTCGAACCGTCTGAATCACCGGTGCCTGATCATCGGCACGAATACGGTAGTAGATGAACCACTGCTGTGACATTTGCATCGAAACAAGGGCTTGCCCATGCCTCCTCAGGCCGGCTCGTGAGGAATCTCGTAGGGCAATCGTCGCAGGTGTAGCGTGCTGCCGCCGACCTGGCCGACATGAAGGCTGCCGTCTTCCAAGCTGGCCAGCTTGACTTCTACCAAGGCAATGTGGGCGCCCGGCCTCAACGACGCCGCCAACACCACCATGCCCGCAGGCTGCTCTGGGTCCTGGCTGTGAAACACCTCGTGGCCCGGGGCACAGGGGCCACTGGTTTCGAACAAAAAAGACCGCCGTTTGAGCGTGCCACGGTATTGGCTGCGAGCCACTACTTCTTGCCCGGGAAAGCAGCCCTTCTTAAAGTTAACGCCACCCACCACTTCGAAATTGACCATCTGGGGCACGAATTGATCGACGGTCGCGACGGTGATGCGGACCACACCACTGGCGACCTCGAGACAGTCCCACACCTCTTCAGTCACGACAGGCATGGGCGCGGGCGGCGTGGTGGTGCTCACCCAAAGCGCACGCGTCAGGCCTAAAGCCGGCGGCAGGTGAACGACATGGCCAGCTTCATGAGCGAGCAGTGAACCGACCACGGCGCCTGCGCGGGCACCACGGCACCGACCAAGCCGAACAGGGGCAGTTCGGCACTGGCGTCCACCAGCTTGCACTTGGCGCGCAAAACAAACATGGACAGGCGCTTGAGCGTTGGGGCAAGCAGGTCTGCGCTGCAGGCGAGCAGCAGGTCTGCACCGCTGCGCCACACCACAAAACTCGCCGTCAGACGGCCTTTGGCTGAGCAAAACCCCGCGAGGCGGGCCTGCCCATTGGCGAGTCCTTTGATGTCGGCCGTCAGTTGGCCGTGCAAGAAGTCGGCAGCGTCAGCGCCAGTGGCGCGAATCACGCCCCAGTGGGGCAAGGGCACCGCACCAGCAGCTTCGGGTGCAGCAAGAAAGGGGGCAGAGGCTTGAAATCGCATGGCGCGATTATCATCGCCCCCCATGTCTGTGAAGCCTGAAGGGTCTGGTTATCCGTGATGAAGCTTTGGCGTCTGGGGCTTGCAGCCCTGCTGTTGGTGGTCGGCGTGGTGGGAGCAGGGGCGTGGTGGCTGCAGCAGCCGCTCAGCTTGTCAGCCCCACGCGTAGAGATATCGATAGAACCCGGCACTGCGCCGCAAGAGGTGGCCAAACTCTGGGTTCAGGCAGGCATCAACACCTCGCCAGATTTGCTCTACGCTTGGTTTCGTGCCTCGGGACAAGCTAGGCGCATTCAAGCCGGCAGTTATGAGGTCGAGCCTGGCGTCACACCGCGTAGTCTGCTTGACCGCATGGTCAAGGGAGAGCAGACCTTAGAAGTGGTGCGCCTCATCGAGGGCTGGACTTTCCGCCAAGTGCGAGAACGGTTGGCCAAGGCCCCCCATCTGAAGTCCACCATTGGCCCACTGGACGATGCCCAAGTGGCAGCACTGCTGGGGATTGAAGGCGGGCGAGTAGACGGCTGGCTGTTCCCTGACACCTACGCCTACAGTCGGGGCGTCAGTGACATGACCATCCTGAAACGCGCCAAAGCGGCCATGGGCCGCCAGCTAGAGGCAGTATGGGCCCAGCGGCAGCCCGAGGTGCCGCTCAGAACACCACAGGAGATGCTGGTGCTGGCCTCGGTGGTCGAGAAAGAAACAGGCCTCGCCGCCGACCGCGGTCTGATTGCCGGAGTCTTCACCAACCGTCTGCGCATCGGCATGCCCTTGCAGTCAGACCCCACGGTAATCTACGGCATGGGCGCACAGTTTGATGGCAACCTACGCCGTGCCGACCTCAGCACCGACACGCCTTGGAACACTTACACCCGGCGGGGCTTGCCACCCACCCCGATTGCACTGACGGGCTTGGCAGCCTTGCGTGCCGTGGCCATGCCTCAAAGCACGCGAGCACTCTACTTTGTCGCGCGTGGCGACGGCTCCAGCGTCTTCAGCGAGACCTTGGCCGACCATAATCGCGCAGTCAATCAATATCAGCGAGGCGGCACCCCTTGATGGCGCACGGACTCTTCATCACTTTCGAAGGCATTGATGGGGCGGGCAAGTCCTCCCACATCGAAGCCGCTGCCCAGGCCTTGCGCCAGCTAGGCCACGAGGTGGTGATGAGCCGCGAGCCCGGCGGCACGCCGCTGGCCGAAGCACTGCGTGAGCTGTTCTTGCACCGCCCTATGGATGCGCTGACGGAAGCGCTTCTGGTGTTTGCCGCGCGCCGAGATCACCTCAGCTCGGTCATAGAGCCCGCGCTGCAGCGGGGCTGCACCGTGTTGTGCGACCGCTTCACCGACGCCACCTTTGCCTACCAAGGCGCGGGGCGCGGCTTTGATCTGGCCGTGCTTGGGCAGTTGGAGGCCTGGGTGCAGCAAGGCCGCCAACCCGACATGACGCTGTGGTTCGACGTGCCGCCCGCCGTGGCCGCACAGCGCCGCGCAGCGGCGCGCGCGGCAGACCGGCTGGAAGCCGAAGACCTCGCGTTTTTTGAGCGCGTGCGCTCAGGCTACGAAGCGCGCCGAACTGCCGATCCAGGCCGGGTGAGACGCATCGACAGTGGGGAAAGCTTGGAAGCGGTTCGCGCCGCCGTGCTGGCGCTCATGCAGCCCTTGCAGCCCTCCCAGGCGCGAGGTGGGCTGTGATCCTCAACGAACAGGACTTACCTTGGCTGGCTGAGCCCCTGGCGCAGTTGCGTGATGGTGCGCGTGGCCATGCCTTGATCTTGCATGGGCGCGGTCAATCCGGCCTGCTGAGCTTGGCCTTCAGGCTGGCTCAGGCCTGGTTGTGTGAGCAGCCGCCCGGGCCCTGCGACCAATGTCCCTCCTGCCACCTGTCCTTGGCTGGCAGCCATGGCGACCTGAAAGTCTTGATGCCTGAAACGCACCAGCAAGCCTTGCGCTGGGGCACCGGGGGCGATGAATTTGAGGCCGACACCAATGAGGGTGAATCCAAAAGCAAACGGAAACCCAGCCGAGAAATTCGAGTCGAGGCCATTCGACAAGCCATTGCCTGGGCGCACTCCAGCTCGGCGCGAGGCCGCGGCAAGATGCTGGTGCTGTATCCGGCCGACGCCATGAATGTGGTCGCAGCCAACGCTTTGCTCAAGACCCTGGAAGAACCCGCCACCGGCATGCGCATCCTTTTGTGCGTGGAAGACCCCGAGCGGTTGCTGCCCACCATCCGCAGCCGTTGCCAGCGGGTGGCCGTGCCCATGCCGAGCCCCAGCACCGCGCTGGCCTGGCTTGGCGCCAAAGGCGTAGACGAGCCCGAAACCTTGCTGCGCGCCGCAGGCGGCGAGCCGCAAGCTGCCTTGGCTCTGGTGGAGGCCGGCTTGCCCGCAGCCGCCTGGCATGCCATCCCCGCACGCATTGCGGCAGGTGACGCCAGCGCGCTGGCCGGCCTGAACCTGCCTGTCGCCGTGCGCTTGCTGCAGCAGTTGTGCCATGACGCGATGGCAGCGCTGGCCGGGGCACCGCCGCAGTATTTTCCACCTGGCAGCGTGCCCATGCCGGCCAACTGGGTTCGACTGAATGCCTGGCAATCAGCGTTGCTGAAAGCCGCCCGCCATGATGAGCACCCTTGGAACGCTCCTTTGTTGCTGGAGGCCCTCGTGGCGCAGGCGCATGCCACATTTGCCCGCAAAGCGGCAGGGCCGGGGAGGGCGGCATCGCGCCCTGGGCTCGCTACACTTCCATCATGAGCGACATTGAACCCCGATCAGCCCCTGCGCCCACCCCCAGCACCGCACGGCCCAGCGTCATCCAACTGGTGTTTCGTGAAAAGGGCGCGCTGTACGCGGCTTACGTGCCTTTGTTTTCCGAGGGTGGATTGTTCGTGCCTTCGGTGCGGGAGTACCACTTGGGCGACGACATTTACTTGCTCCTGACCTTGCCTGGCGACACGCAGCGCTACCCGGTGGCCGGCAAAGTTGGCTGGATCACGCCGCCCAACACACCAGGCGGTCGTACGCAAGGCGTCGGCGTGCGCTTTCCCAATGACGACAAGACCAAGGTGCTGAAGGTCCGCATCGAAGAAATCTTGGGGACGGCCCTGTCCTCCTCCAAACCCACGCAGACGCTCTGAGCATGTACGTCGATTCTCATTGCCACCTCAGCTTTCCTGAGTTGGTCGCGCAGTGGCCGCAGATTCGCGCTGACATGCGCACGGCTCAGGTTGCCGGTGCGCTGTGCGTCTGCACCCACATGGAAGAGTTCGGCGCCGTTCACGCCTTGGCACAGAGCGAGCCCTGGTTGTGGGCCAGCGTGGGCGTGCACCCTGACACCGAAGGCGCCACAGAGCCCAGCGTGGCGGACTTGGTGCACGCGGCACAGTCCGACAAAGTCATCGCCATTGGCGAAACCGGTTTGGATTACTTCCGCCTGGGCACGCGCACCGTGGCCGATATGGAGTGGCAGCGTGAGCGCTTCAGAGTCCATATCCGCGCCGCCCGCGAGACCGGCTTGCCTTTGATCATCCACACCCGCAGTGCCGGTGAAGACACCTTGCGCGTGCTGAGAGAAGAGGGCGCAGGGCAGGTGCGGGGGGTGTTTCACTGCTTCACCGAAACCCTGCAGGTCGCCCAAGCGGCCATGGACCTGGGCTTCCACATCTCGTTCTCCGGCATCCTGAGCTTTCGCAATGCCGAGGGCCTGCGCGAAGTAGCGCGCATGGTGCCGCTGGAGCGCTGTTTGATTGAAACCGACAGCCCCTACCTGGCGCCCATGCCCCATCGCGGCAAAACCAATACACCTGCCTTGGTGCCTTTTGTGGCCAAGGCTTTGGCCCAAGAAAAGGGCATGAGCCCAGAGGCCATTGGCGAAGCCACCCGGCTCAACTTTGAACAATTGTTCAAGGTGAGCGTGCCAGCGTTAGAGAGCACTCCTTCATGAGCCAGTTTTTGACTCAGCGCCGTCGTTTACTGGCGGCCACCGTGTTGATGGGGCTGGCCGGACAGGCGTCGGCCGATGCCTTGGTCGACTTCTTTCGGGCCATCAATTTGGACTTGCCCGATGTGGTGCGCAAGCTGATCGCGCAAGGCATCGACCCCAACTCACGCGCTGAAGACGGCCTGCCGGCCATCCATAAAGCGTTTCGAGACGACTCGCCCAAAGTGGTGGAGGTCTTGATCGATCAGCCCACGCTGAACGTGAATTTGCGCAACAGCGCTGGCGAAACACCGCTGATGATGGCCGCCATTCGCGGCAACCTCAGCGCCATGAAACGCTTGATCGAGCGCGGTGCGCTCGTCAACCAAGAAGGCTGGGCCCCTTTGCATTACGCTGCCAGTCAGGCGTCAGTAGAGCCCTTGGTCGTGTTGCTCGACAAAGGCGCGGATATCAATGCCCGCTCGCCTAACGGCAGCACATCTTTGATGATGGCGGCACGCTATGGCAGCGAAGAAGGCGCCAAACTCTTGCTGCGCCGAGGTGCCGATGCGCAGTTGCTCAATGAGCAGAATCTCGCAGCCTCAGATTTCGCCAAAAAGGTGGGCCGCGAAGGGCTCGCCAAAGACTTGGCGGCAGCGGCCATCAAGGCTCGCTAGCTTTGTGACTTTCAGTCGTCAATCTCAGCATCCACGGCCAAGTCCAACTCCGGCTCAGCATCGATGGCCGAGTCGTAGTCCGCAAGGTCGCGCGCTCGCACTTTAGGAATCAAGGGCTTGTCCAGCGGGCGGCAAATGCGGCGCTGCAGACCGCTGAGCCGCTCTGAGTGTTCAACCGCCTGAAGAATGACTTCAGGGTTGGTCATCATCATGAAGGGGTTGGGACGAGCAATGGCTGAACGCATGGTGATTTCTCCAGCGGACCAGGGGTTCCGGTCCATGGAGGTGAACTCTAGGCGCGACCCCCAGGTTTCCGTAGTCGGCCCGTGGACAAAGCGCTTGTCGGATAAGTTCTGACAGGGCTGTCGGAGATCTCGGCGCTGCGGGTCGGTGATGCTGACCTGACCGGCACATCTCGGATAAGGTGCATTCCAAGCCCGCAACGAATGGGCGTGGAGTTGTGTTGCAGCTATCCGGCGAATGGCCGAGTTTCGCCGCTGTTTGACTTATGACAATGTATATTATGTTAAATGACAGAGCAGATGTTGCAGCTACTGTTTTGGCGCCCGACAAAGATCGCCAGACCCCAGAAGGTCTTCCACGTGCCTAGCGATCGATGCAGAACCTCAGGTGCCAATGATCCCGCCGTCATTCTTGCGGATCACCACCGTCGCGCTGCGCGGCCGTGCGCCCTTGACACCACTGGGCCAGGTGGAGAACTTGCTGGGGTCAGCGGGATCGCTGCGTTCACCCGGGCTCTCACCAGGATGCTGAATGTTGACAAACATGGTCTTCATGTCCGGTGTGCACACCGCTCCGGTGATCTCACAGTTCACAGGTCCCACCAAAAAGCGCCGGGTCTCACCGGTGGCCGGGTCCGCTGCCAGCATCATGTTGTTGCCCATGCGTGCGTACTCCCCTTTGTTCATGGTGGAGGCAGACGCATCGGTCTGTATCCACAGCAGCCCTTGGGCGTCAAACCACAGGCCATCTGGGCTTCCGTAGAGATCACCTTTGATGTTTCCCTTGGCCTCGGCACGCGCCACGCTGTCGTCACCGGCTAGCACGAAGTGGTTCCAAGTGAACCGCCTTGCATCGAAGTCTCCGGCCTCTTTCCATCGAATGATGTGCCCCATGTTGTTGTTGGCACGCGGATTGGCTGAGTCAGGCCCGGGATGTCCCGCTGTGCCACGCCTGGTGTTGTTCGTGAGCGTGCAGTAGACCTCTCCATTGGCCGGATGAATGGCGACCCACTCGGGTCTGTCCATCTTGGTTGCACCCAGCAGGTCGCTGGCTTGACGTGTCTTGATCAGCACCTCGCCTTGATCAGCGAACCCATTGGCTTCATTGAGGCCCAGAGTGCCATGGTGCAACGCCATCCACTCGCCTGAGCCATCGGCTTCGAAACGGGCGACGTAGAGCGTGCCGTGGTCTAGCAGTTCACGATTGGCTTTGAAGCCCCCACTCTGGATGCGATCACGACTGACGAACTTGTAGATGTATTCGAACTGAGCGTCCTCGCCCATGTACACAACTGCTCGCCCGTCTTTGGTTTGGGCCAACCAGGCCCCTTCGTGGGCTGCACGACCCAGCGCCGTGCGCTTGATCGGCGTCATGGTGGGGTCCATAGGATCAATCTCCACCACCCAACCGAAGCGGTTCGGCTCATGGGGATGCCTTACGGCGTCAAAGCGCTCCTCGTGCTCATGCCACCGGGTGCCCCGTTCGCGTGGGCGTAGGCCCCATCGCTGCTCATGTGCATCGGGCTGCTCCGGGCCATTGAAGTAGTAAATGAAGTTCTCTTCGCAGGTTAGGTAGGTGCCCCACGGTGTATGGCCGTGCGCGCAGTTATTCAGTGTGCCAAGCACACGTTTTCCAAGGGGGTCGGCAGCGGTTTGCATCAACACATGACCTGCGGCCGGACCGGCAATCACCATGGGTGTGGCCGCACTGATGCGACGCGCATAGTGCGACGGTCGCACCACTTGCCAACGGCCTGCACGATCCTCGATCTCCAGCACACTGACCCCATGTGCGGCCATGCTTTTTTTGACTTTTTCAGCCGACCAAGTTGCCATGCCGTCCGGATGCAGAAGCCCGTCATCGGTGTATTCATGGTTGATGACCAGCAGCCCCCGTTGGCTGCCTGCCAGCGGAAAGTAGTGCATGCCGTCATGGTGCATGCCGATTTGGGCGGCTTGCTCTGCGGCGGTATTTGAAGCATCGGGCTTGTAGGCGGGCATGTCGCCCACCAGGCCGACCGGGTCGCCCCACATGAAAGATGGCACCGCGTTATACCCCTCTGCCACATACAGACCATCGGCTGAGCCTGCTGCAACGCTTTTGAAGCCTGGTCTTGCAGCGCGCTTTGTCGGCATCGTTTTGACCGCGCACCCAGGCAAGGTTGCCAGGATGGGGGCGAGTGCGGCCATCATGGTGCCTTGCAAGAGGATTCGCCTCGAAGGCGCGCTGAGCTCATGAATATTAGGATTGGAGGAGCCATTGCTGTCCTCCATTGAAGAGAAGTCTTTAGCCACGGATGCTCCAATAGTGGTGTCGCTCTTTCCTGCGATTAGATCGTCTAGGATGCAAGCATTCTTCATCAGTGCACAGCCCATGTCGAACTTTGCCTTCCTGTCTCAAAGCACTTTCCTGCGCAGCCCACGCAATGACGCTCGGCTGCCGTTTGCCGTGGCCGGTGTGGCCTGGGACGGCTGCGTCACCAATCGACCTGGTGCCCGCATGGGCCCCCGCGCCATCCGCGAGGCCAGCCACATGTTGTGCGACGGAACGCACCCGCATTTCAATGTGGGGCTTGACGGTCAGCTCTGCGACGCTGGCGACCTGGAATTGCCCAATACCAGTCTGGAAACCATGCGCGCGGCGATGATGCCGCAGGTCCAAACGCTGATCGCGCAGCATCACATGGCCTGGCTGGGGGGCGACCATTCCATCACCCTGCCCCTGCTACGCGCCTACAAAGCGCACCTCGGCCAGCCTTTAGCGATCATCCATTTCGACGCCCATTGCGACACCTGGGAAGACCATTTTGGAGAGCCCAGTGGCCACGGCACCTGGGTCTACGAGGCCATTCAAGAAGGCTTGGTGGTCAAAGAGTGCTTTACCCAATTTGGCATTCGCTCCGCCGGGGTGCGAGAGGCTCGTGAGTACGTCAAGGACCAAGGCGGCCAAATCTTCACCGCTCGCGAATTGCGGGGCCTGGAAAGCCCGGCTCAGCTAGCGCCCATGCTGCAGCGTATTCGCCATCGCTTGGCGGAGTTTGGCCATCCGCCGCTGTACTTGAGCCTAGACATTGATTGCCTGGACCCAGCGTTTGCACCTGGTACCGGCACGCCCGAGCCCGCAGGGATGAGCAGCAATCAGGTATTCAGCATCTTGGAAGAGTTGGCCGACCTGAAGTTTGTGGGCATGGATTGCGTAGAGGTGGCCCCGCCTTATGACCATGCCGAGCTCACCAGCTCAGTGGCCGCCCAACTGGTGTGGACTTATCTCTGCGGGCAGGTCAAGCGCCAAGCGCTGCACCCGCGCAGCTGAGGCCACTTCCCTTCGTCTACAGCGGCAAGGCGGTGGTTTTTTTAACGGTGCGCAACACCAGCATCGAATTGCTGCGCTCCACGCCCGGCAAGCGCATCAGCACCTCAGTGTGAAAGCGCTCCAAGTCCTCTGCATCGCGATAGCTGAAGCGGATGAGATAGTCATTCGCGCCTGCCACGTAATAGCAGTCCAAGATTTGCGGCTGATCGCGAACGGCCTGCTCAAAAGCCTCCAAGAGCGCCGTGCTCATGGTCTCCAAATTAATGATGGTGAAGCTGGTGCCGTGCTGGCCCACCGCCTTGGGGTTGAGAAGTGCCGCGTAGTGGGCAATCACGCCCTCCTCTTCCAGCCGCTTAACCCGCCGCAAACACGCGGAAGGCGATAGATGTACTCTGGTGGCGAGCTCCACATTGGAGAGCTTGCCGTCCAATTGAAGCTCGCCCAAAATCAGTCGATCGATCGCATCCAATTGCGTTGAATTTGAGTTGCTTCGCATAATGTTGCGATTGTCGCACGATACTTCGCATATTATTGTGTTTTCGCGGGTTGACCCCTGGCTATCGCGCAAGCACATTGCGTGAGGCCTTGGCTAGACTAGCACCCATTCACACAGGCCGCGATCCTTGCTCTAGAGGACGCGCCATAAAGACGGATGAGAACGCCCGATGACCACTTCGCTTGACGCTTACTGGATGCCCTTCACGGCCAACCGCCAGTTCAAGAAGCAACCGCGCTTGCTGGCCAAAGCCGAGGGCATGCATTACTGGACGCCTGAAGGCCGCCAGATCTTGGATGGCGTGGCGGGTTTGTGGTGCGTGAATGCGGGGCATGCTCGCCCCAAAATTGTGCAAGCCATTGCCGAGCAAGCGGCGGAGATGGACTTTGCGCCGCCCTTCCAGATGGCGCACCCCAAAGCCTTTGAGTTGGCCGAGGCGGTGGCCAAGCTGGCGCCCGAAGGCTTGAACAAAGTCTTTTTCACCAACTCAGGTTCGGAGTCGGTGGACACCGCCTTGAAGATCGCGCTGGCCTACCACCGCGCACGTGGCGAAGGCCACCGCACCCGTTTGATTGGCCGTGAGCGCGGCTACCACGGCGTCAACTTCGGTGGCATGTCGGTGGGTGGCATGGTGGGTAACCGCAAGATGTTCGGCACCATGCTGGGCGGCGTGGACCACATTCGCCACACCCATGACCCTGCGCGCAATGCTTTCAGCAAAGGGCAGCCGGCCCATGGAGCTGAGTTGGCCGACGACCTGGAGCGCCTGTGCGGCTTGCATGACGCTTCCACCATCGCGGCGGTGATCGTGGAGCCTGTAGCGGGGTCGACGGGCGTGCTGATCCCGCCTCAAGGCTATCTGCAACGACTGCGCGAGATCTGCGACCGCCACGGTATCTTGTTGATTTTTGACGAGGTCATCACCGGCTTTGGCCGCACCGGCACGGCCTTTGGGGCGCAGCGCTTTGGCGTCACACCGGATCTCATCACCTGCGCCAAGGGCCTGACCAATGGCGCAGTGCCAATGGGCGCCGTCATTGCGCAGCAAAGCATTTACGACACCTTCATGGCGGGGCCTGAACACCTCATTGAGTTCGCCCACGGCTACACCTATTCGGCTCATCCGCTCGCCTGCGCTGCCGGCTTAGCTACGCTCGAAACCTACGAAGACGATGGGCTGCTGACACGTGCCACGAGCCTGGAGAGCTATTTCGCCGAAAAGCTGCACACGCTGCGCGACTGCCCGCACGTCATTGACATCCGCAACATCGGCCTGGTAGGTGGCATCGAGATGGCCTCGCGACCAGGCGCACCGGCGCTGCGGGCTTATGACGTGTTCCTGGATTGCTTCAAGGAAGGCCTGTTGATCCGCACCACGGGTGACACGATTGCCCTGTCCCCGCCACTGATCATCCAAACCGAACACATTGACCAGATCGTGGCCACGCTGCGCCAAGCTTTGCAGCGCGTGGCCTGAACCTTGCTCTTCTGCTGAACCACCTCCGCAACGACAAAGGGCCTGCCTAGCGCTTAACGTATGAGCCTCCACAGCATCGATCAGGATCTTTCTCGCCACTCCTACTATGCCGCCACCGCCTTACGCGATGCGGCCTATAGCCCACTTGAAGGGGCGCTGGAATGCGACGTCGCGGTGGTGGGCGGTGGTCTGGCAGGCCTGTCAGCCGCACTCGACCTGGCCCGTAAAGGCCACTCGGTGGTGCTCTTGGAAGCGCGTGAAGTCGGTTGGGGAGCCAGTGGGCGCAACGGCGGCCAGGCCATTCATGGCTTGGCTTGCGATCAGTCCGAGATCGAGTCGCAACTGGGCTTAGACAATGCCCGCAAAGTGTGGCAGATGACGCTGGAGGCCCTGGACTTGCTGCGCGAGCGCATGGCCGAGCACCACATCGACTGCGACTGGCGCGATGGCTACCTCGGCTTGGCCACCACAGCACGCAAAGGCGCGGACCTCGCCCGCTGGGCCGACCGCATGGCCGAGGTGTATGGTGCCGAGTTCACCCGCATCAACCCGCAAGAGATCTCGTCCTGGATCGCCAGCCCGCGTTATCACAGCGGCCTACATGACCCCCATTCAGGCCATTTGCATCCGCTGAAGTACGCTTTAGGCTTGGCACGCGCAGCGGCGCAGGCTGGCGTGCGAATCTTTGAACACTCCGCCGTGACGGGCTTGCAGATGGGCCCCATGGCGCGGGTTACCACCGCACGTGGCGAAGTGCGTGCCAAGCAAGTGCTTTTGGCGGGCAATGTGTATCTGCAGGGCATCTCCAGCCACCTGGAGGCGCGCATCATGCCGGTGGGCACCTACATCGTTTGCTCAGAACCCTTGCCAGAGGCTTTGGCCAATCGCCTGATCCCCAGCCGCTCGGCGGTGTGCGACACCAACTTTGTGCTGGACTATTTCCGCACCACCAACGACCACCGCATGCTCTATGGCGGTCGGGTCAGCTACAGCACGGTCACGCCAGCTAATTTATCAGAGACCATGCGTCAGCGCATGGCGCAGACCTTTCCGCAATTGCAAGGCGTGAAAGCCGAGTTCGCTTGGGGAGGGTTTGTGGACATCACCATGAACCGCGCGCCGGATTTCGGGCGCCTGGCTAACAACGTGTATTACCTGCAGGGCTTCTCCGGCCACGGACTGGCGCTGACCGGACTGGCGGGCCGCTTAGTGGCTGAAGCCATGCATGGCGATGCCAGCCGCTTTGACATTTTTGCCCGCCTCAAACATCATCCCTTCCCGGGGGGCCGTTGGCTGCGCACACCCGCACTGGTGCTGGGCATGGCTTGGTACCGCCTGCGGGACATCTTGGGTTAAGGCCTTATCACCATGAGCACCCCCTCCAAACCCATCGTCTTGGTCCCCGCCTGCAGTCGGCAGTTGGGCGAGCATCCATTTCAAATCGTCGGCAAGAAATACCTCGATGCAGTGCGCCTAGCGGGTGCCTTGCCGGTGGTCGTCCCATGGGCCGAAGGGGATGAGTTAGAGCAGTGGCTCCAGATGGCCGATGGCGTGTTCTTGACCGGCTCGCCCTCCAACGTTCACCCCAGCCACTTTGGCGAAGCTGTGCACGACACCACCCTGCCCTTGGACCCACAGCGCGATGCCTGGACGCTGCCGCTGATTCGCCAAGCTGTAGCGCGTGGCATCCCCTTGCTGGCCATCTGCCGGGGGACTCAAGAGACCAACGTCGCCCTTGGCGGCTCGCTCTACCAAGCCGTGCATGAGCACACCGGCCATGCCGACCACCGCGCCGCCGACGGTACGCCAGCGGCCGTGCAGTACGGGCCGTCGCACAGTGTGGCGGTGGAGCCCGGCGGCGTCTTGGCGCAGATCGTGGGCGCTGCGCCCTTCAGCGTCAATTCCGTTCACGGCCAGGCCGTCAAACAATTGGCACCCGGCTTGCGCGTTGAAGCGCGGGCGCCAGATGGTGTCATCGAAGCGTTTTCTGTCGAGGGCAGTGCGGGCTTCACGCTGTGCCTGCAATGGCACCCTGAGTGGCAAGCCGCCCAGAACCCACAGTCAATGGCCATGTTGACGGCCTTTGGCCAAGCCTGCCGCCGCTGGCGCGAAGGACACCGTGGCGCATATCCGTAGGTGAGTGGCTCCCTTGCCTCTTCACTGAGGCCCTCACCTCCCCCGGGGCTCGCGTGGCCCGGCGCTGCACACGCAGCGGCAATCCACGCGCACTGAACAGCAAACAGGTGCCACCATGGCCAGCAAAGCAGATTTCACGTTTCCCGAACTAGAGCAGTGGCTCGACCAACATCGCGTCACCGAGATTGAATGTCTCGTCCCTGACCTCACCGGCGTCGCCCGCGGCAAGATCTTGCCACGCGAAAAATTCACCGAAGACCGCGGCATGCGCTTGCCTGAGGCCGTGGTGGCCATGGGTGTGACGGGAGAATTCCCTGAGGAAGGCCCGTACTACGACGTCATCAGCCCGACCGACCACGACATGCATCTGGTGCCTGACCCAGCGTCGGTGCGCCTCGTGCCCTGGGCCACGGACCCGACCGCACAGGTCATTCATGACTGCTACGACCGCAATGGAAAGTTGGTGAGTTTTGCGCCACGTTCGGTGCTGCGCCGCGTGTGCGATCTCTACGAGGCCGAAGGCTGGGACCCAGTGGTGGCGCCTGAGCTGGAGTTTTATCTGGTGGCCCGCAACACAGACCCCGACATGCCGCTCAAGCCGCCGATTGGCCGCAGCGGCCGGGCTGAAACCTCGCGTCAGGCCTATTCGATCGACGCGGTCAATGAGTTCGACCCGCTGTTCGAGGATGTCTACGACTATTGCAACAAGATGGAGTTGAACGTTGACACCCTGATTCATGAAATCGGGGCGGGCCAGATGGAGATCAACTTCTTCCATGCCCACCCTTTGGGCCTGGCCGATGAAGTCTTCTTCTTCAAGCGAACGGTGCGCGAAGCCGCCTTGCGCCATGACATGTACGCCACGTTCATGGCCAAGCCCATCGCCGGTGAACCCGGCAGCGCCATGCACATCCACCAAAGCGTGGTGAGCAGGCTGACGGGCAAGAATATCTTTAGCAACCCGGACGGAACCGCCAGCGATGAGTTCTATTGGTACATCGGTGGTTTACAAAAGTACATTCCGGCGGCGATGGCCCTGTTCGCGCCCTATGTGAACAGCTACCGCCGCCTGTCGCGCCACACCGCCGCCCCCATCAACATTCAATGGGGCACGGACAACCGCACCGTGGGCATTCGCTCACCGGTGGCCTCGCCTGCAGCGCGTCGGATCGAGAACCGCGTGATCGGCGCCGATGCCAACCCCTATGTGGCCTTGGCCGCCACGCTGGCCTGCGGCTATCTGGGCATCAAGAACAAGATTCAACCATCACCCGAATGCAAAGGTGACGCCTACCTTGGCGAGTACCAACTGCCTCGCAGCCTGGGTGAAGCTCTGCAGTTGCTGCGCGATGAAAAGGACTTGGCCGCCGTGCTGGGCGAAGACTTCGTCACGGTCTACACCGAAGTCAAGGAAATCGAATACGCCGAGTTCATGAAGGTGATTTCGCCCTGGGAGCGCGAGCACCTTTTGCTGCACGTTTAAGTCAAAGCATCTGGATTCCACACTATGCACAACAACATCGTTCTTCAAGCACCGGCCGTGGCCAGCCAGCGCAGCACGCGCGAATGGCAACAGGCCGACGCCGACCACTTCCTGCACCCCTTCACCGACTTCGCAGGGTTGGCCAAGAAGGGGTCGCGCATCATCACAAAGGCTGACAACATCTATTTGTGGGACAGCGACGGCCACAAGCTTCTGGACGCCATGAGCGGCCTGTGGTGCGTCAATGTCGGCTATGGCCAAACCAGCTTGGTCGAGGCCGCCACGCGCCAGATGAAGGAGCTGCCTTTCTACAACGCGTTCTTTCAGACGTCGACACCGCCAGCCATTGAACTGGCAGAGTTGCTCTCCAAAGTCACCCCGCCACAGTTCAAGCATGTGTTCTTCACAGGCTCAGGCTCTGAGGGCAACGACACCGTGGTGCGCATGGTGCGCCGCTACTGGGACATCTTGGGCCAGCCAGAGCGACAGGTCATCATCAGCCGCCACAACGGTTACCACGGCTCAACCATGGCGGGGGCCTCGCTCGGCGGCATGGGCGGCATGCATGCTCAGGGCGGTCTGCCCATTCCTAACATCACCCACATCGACCAACCCTACTGGTGGGAGAACGGTGCGGGCATGAGCCGCGACGAGTTCGGCAAGGTGGCGGCGTCTTGGCTCGAAGAGCGCATCTTGTCCGTCGGCGCTGAGAAGGTCGCTGCCTTCATTGGTGAGCCGGTCCAGGGCGCTGGTGGCGTCATCGTGCCCCCCGAGACCTACTGGCCAGAGATCCAACGCATCTGCGACAAGTACGGCATTTTGCTGGTGTCCGATGAAGTCATCTGCGGCTTTGGCCGCACCGGCAACTGGTTTGGCTGCGAGACCATGGGCACCAAGCCCGACTTAATGACCATTGCCAAGGGCGTGACCTCGGGCTACATCCCCTTGGGCGGGGTGATGGTGGGAGAACGTATGGCCAAGGTGCTCATTGAGCAAGGCGGCGAGTTCAACCACGGCTTCACCTATTCAGGCCACCCCGTGGCCTGTGCCGTGGCCTTGGCCAACATTCGTTTGATCCAGCAGCAAAGGTTGGTTGAGCATGTACACGACGACGTTGGCCCCTATTTGGCCCAACAGTTCGCCAGCCTGAATGACCACCCTTTGGTGGGCGAAACACAAACCTGCGGCTTGATGGGCGCGGTTTTGCTGGTGAAGGACAAAGCCAAGCACCAGGCCTTCCTCCAATTTGGAGGTGGGCATGGTCTGCCGCGGCCATTGCTTTGGCAACGGCTTGATCATGCGCGCCGTAGGAGACCGCATGATCATCGCGCCGCCGCTGGTGATCACGCGCACACAGATCGACGAGATGATGGTCTTGATTCGCCGCTGTCTCGACCGCACCTTGGCGGACGCTCAGAAGAACGGCTGGCTGTGAGCACATTGACACGGGAGCGGGCACAAGGTTTGCATGCCTTGATGGCTTCTCCCGATGTCACTGTCGTCGTCCGCCCTCTAGACTCTGGCGTTGAGTGATTTCTCTTCCCACCCTTTTTCTCCATCCGTGTTTTCTGGAGGTTTCATGAGCATGAAAGCAAGTCCTATGCGTTCCATCCTGTCCGTCGCACTTGCGGCCCTGGGCTTTGTGGGCGCCAGCGCCCAGGCCCAAGAGGAAGAAAAAGTCCTCAACATTTACAACTGGTCGGACTACATCGCCGAAGATACTCTCAGAAACTTTGAGAAGGAAACCGGCATCAAGGTTCGCTACGACAACTTCGACAACAACGAAATCGTGCATGCCAAGTTGGTGGCGGGCAAAACGGGCTACGACATCGTGGTGCCCTCCTCCAACTGGGCCAAGTTACAGTTGGACGGTGGCTTGCTGCGCAAGCTCGATAAGGCACAGATCCCGAATCTGAAGAACTTGGACCCTGCCATTCAAGCGCAACTGGCACGCCTAGACCCTAGCAATGACTACATGGTGAATTGGCTCTGGGGCTACACCACCGTGGGCATCAACGTTGACAAGGTCAAAGCCGCGTTAGGCAGCCTGCCCATGCCCGAGAACGCCTGGGATCTGATCTTCAAACCAGAGTACATCTCCAAGATGAAGTCCTGCGGTGTGTCCTTCTTGGATTCCGCCACAGAGGTTGTTCCGGCCGCCCTGCACTATCTGGGCAAACCCTCCTTCAGCAAGAACCCGGCCGACTACAACGCCGCTTCGACACTGCTGAAGTCTGTGCGCCCTAGCGTGACGCTGTTCAGCTCCTCGGGCTATATCAACGACATGGCCAACGGCTCCATCTGCTTGGCCTTGGGATGGTCGGGCGACATCAACATCGCGCGTCAACGCGCCATTGAGGGCAAAACCGGTCAAAAAATCGAAGCGCTGATTCCCAAGAGCGGTGGCCTGTTGTTCTTTGACGTGATGGTGATTCCCGCAGATGCCCCCCGCCCCGGCAATGCGCATAAGTTCATCAACTTCATCCTGAAGCCTGAGAACCATGCGGCACTGACCAACAAGGTCTTCTACGCCAACCCGGTGAAAGAGTCTCGGAAGTTCATCAAGCCTGAAGTGGCGAACAACCCCACCGTGTTCTTGAACGACGCCGACATGAAGAAGATGGTTCCACCGGATTCGTTGAACAACGATATGCGCCGTCTGATGACGCGCACCTACACCTCGTTCAAGACAGGTCTGTGAGACACCACCTATGAGCCCCACCGCCAGCACTGCTGACAGCGCCTTTCTCCGCATAATCGATGTGGTCAAGGACTTCGGCGGCTACAAAGCCGTCAACAACGTCAATCTGGACATTGCCAAGGGCGAGATCTTTGCGCTCCTGGGCTCGTCCGGCTGCGGCAAGACCACGCTGTTGCGCATGCTGGCGGGCTTTGAGACGCCGACCTCCGGCCGCATCATCCTCAACGGTCAAGACTTGGCGGGCTTGCCGCCCTACGAGCGGCCGTTGAACATGATGTTTCAGTCCTACGCGCTGTTTCCGCATCTCACCGTCTGGGAGAACATCGCCTTTGGCCTGCAGCGCGACAGCCTGGGGCGCGACGAAGTGGCTTCGCGGGTAGAGGCCATGCTCAAGCTGGTGCAACTGGGTAAGTTTGCCAAGCGCAAGCCGCATCAACTCTCCGGCGGGCAGCAACAGCGGGTCGCTTTGGCCCGCAGCTTGGCCAAGCAGCCGCAGATGCTGCTGCTGGACGAGCCACTGGGGGCGCTGGATAAGAAACTGCGTGAACAAACGCAGATCGAGTTGGTCAATATCATTGAGCAAGTCGGCGTGACCTGCGTGATGGTGACCCACGACCAAGAAGAAGCCATGACCATGGCCTCGCGCATTGCCATCATGAGTGAAGGCCGCTTCTTGCAGGTGGGTTCACCGTCTGACATTTACGAAACACCACAAACTCGCTTTGTGGCGGACTTTATCGGTAACGTCAATTTGATGGACGGTAATGTCTCCGTGGATGAACCAGACCACGTCATCATTGACTGCGCCGACTGCAAGCACTATGTGGGGCACGGCATCACCGGAACCCAGGGCATGCCGGTCACGGTTGCCCTACGGCCCGAAAAGATTGCCGTGACTCGGGACAAGCCAGACAGCGAGTACAACGCTGCCACCGGCACCATCGAAGAGATGTCATATTTCGGCAGCTTCACAGTCTTCCACGTCAAGCTGGCCAGCGGCCAAATGCTAAAGGTCAGCATGGCCAATACAGAGCGCCATCAGGCCGATGCCCTGACCTGGGGCGATCAAGTGTGGGCACATTGGTCTGAAGCCGCCCATGTGGTGTTGACCAGTTAAGGCGAAAGTCCCATGACGCTCATGCCCCAGTTCATTCAGCGCTTGATGCGCAATCCAGGGCGCGCAGCGGTGATCGCTGTGCCCTATGGATGGCTGCTGCTGTTCTTCTTGCTGCCATTTTTGATCTTGGCCAAGATCAGTGTGTCAGAGATGGAAACCGTGGTCTTCAAGGACTTGGTCACCTACAAGGACGGTCTGCTCGCGCTCACCCTGAAGCTCGGGAATTACGTCTTCATCACCCAAGATGACCTCTACATCAAGACCTATTTAGCCAGTGTCAAGTACGCTGCTGCCACAACGGTGTTGTGCTTGGCGATTGGCTACCCGTTCTCTTACTTCATGGCTCGCGCCAAGCCTGCGGTACAGCCTGCATTGTTGATGCTGGTCATGCTGCCCTTCTGGACCTCTTTCTTGCTGCGTGTCTACGCATGGAAGGGCTTGTTGTCCGAGGGCGGCTGGGCGGCTGAGGTCATCACGACATTGGGCCTGGATCAACTGCTGTATGCGGTGGGCGCTATTCCTGCCCCCGGAAAACTCATGCACACGCCTTTTTCGCTGGTGCTGGGCATGACCTACACCTACCTGCCCTTCATGATCCTGCCGCTGTATTCCAACTTGGCCAAGATGGATTTGCGTTTGCTGGAGGCTGCTGCCGACCTGGGCGCTACGCCTTGGACGGCCTTCTGGAAGATCACCGTGCCGCTGTCTAAGGCCGGCATCATTGCCGGCTCCATGCTGGTGTTCATTCCCTGTGTCGGCGAGTTCGTGATTCCTGAGCTTCTGGGTGGGCCGGAAACCTTGATGATTGGCCGCGTGGTCTGGGATGAGTTCTTCTCCAACAACGATTGGCCCATGGCCTCGAGCCTTGCGGTAGTGATGGTTCTGCTGATCATCGTGCCCTTGGCCCTCTTCAATAAGTATCAGGCTGAAGCCCAGGAGTCCCGCTGATGTTGCGCCTCTCGCCTGCGTTTAACCGCAATTTCGGCAAGGGCTGGCTGGCCGCAGGCTATGCCTTCCTGTACTTGCCCATCATTGCGCTCATCGTCTACTCCTTCAATGACTCTCCGCTGCCGAATGAGTGGCGAGGCTTCACCCTCAAGTGGTATGCGGCGCTCTTGCATGACACTGAGATGAAGAATGGGCTGTGGCTGTCCCTGAAGATCGCCTTTTTTACCGCCTGCGGATCGGTGGTGCTGGGGACCTTCGCCGCGTTTGTGCTGGTCAAGTACAAACGCTTCAAGGGCCGTACGGCGTTCTCTGGCATGGTGAGTGCGCCTTTGGTGATGCCCGAGGTTGTGGTGGGCCTGTCCTTGCTGCTGATGCTCGTGTCTGTGCAGCGGGCCTTGGGCTTTCCCGAGCGGGGCGTACTGACCATCTGGATGGGCCACCTATTGCTGGGTATGGCCTATGCCACAGTGGTGGTGCAGGCGCGGCTTCAAGAGTTGAATCCTCAGCTAGAGGAAGCCGCCATGGATCTTGGCGCCAAACCCTGGCAAGTATTCACGCTGGTCACCTTGCCAATGATTGCGCAAGCCATGATGTCGGCTTGGTTGCTGACCTTTACGCTGTCACTGGACGATGTGGTGCTGTCAGCGTTTTTGTCCGGTCCAGGCTCCACCACCATGCCCTTGGTCATCTTCTCTCGCGCCCGATTGGGGCTGAACCCCAGTGTCAATGCGGTCGCCACCCTGATCGTGCTGACCGTCTCGATCGGTGTCATCGTTGCCAGTTACATGATTGCCCGAGCGGAACGACGACGGCAGCAAGAAATGGCCGCCGCCTACCGAACCTAATGACCTCCACTATCCCCCCTTACCTTTTCCAGCCACTGAAGGACATGACAATGAAGCTATTGAGTCCCACCCTCTTGACCGTGGCCCTGGCAGCCGCTTTCCCCGCCGCAGCGCAGTCTAACGAGGCTTTGCTCAAGGAGCTGCAGGCGCTTAAGGCGCGCGTCAATGACCTTGAGAAGAAACTGCAGGCCGCCCCCGCTGCTGCGGAAGCTCCCAAGCCGCAATGGGGCATGACGCCTGAGCAGGCCGCTGAGTTCAATCGCATTGCGACCAAAACCGAGTCCTTGCAGGACAACTTCACCGACCAAGGCTTTAAGGGGCTGACGATCTCCGGTTTCATTGAGCCGGTTTTCATTTGGAATCAGCGACAGAACCGTGCGGGATTTCAATTCTTGAATCAGCAATCTGACGGTTACGCCTATGACACGTCCTACATGGGTAGTGCCACGCTGGACCTCACCAAAGAGACTGAGTCCGGAACGATTTGGAAGCTGACGCTGACGCCCAACCGCGGCGTCGGAGCCGCTATCGACGGGGCCTCCATTGTGCAAGAAGCTTCCGTGTCCATCCCCTTAGGGGGCTTGCAAACCAGGTTGCTGCTGGGACAGTTGCCCGATTGGTCTGGCTATGAGTATCAGCAGCCCACCCTCAACCCCTTTACCACCCACAACCTGCTCTATGACTTCACACTGCCGGTAGGCTACACCGGCATCGGCATGTCGCACACCGAAGGCAAATGGTGGTTGAGGGGCATGGTGGGTAATGTGAATACCACCATGCCGGGTGAAGGCGATAAGTCGCCGTCGTTGATGTACCGGGTCGATTACTCTAAGGGTGAGTTCAATGGTTGGGGCTTTGCGGGCTTGCATGGCAAGGTCGCCAACTTCAACACCGGCACCCGCACGATGGCCAATATCTTTGAGGTGGATGGCTACTACATACGGGGTGATCTGACTCTGCAAGGTCAGGTCAGTGTCGGTATGCAAAAAGAGGGTGCCATTACCCCTGACGAGGTCGGAAACTTCCGGGATTCTCGTTGGTGGGGCGTGTCCGGTTTGGCTGGCTACAACTTCACACCACGGCTTCAAGGCCTGGTGCGGGCGGACTACATCAACAACACCAAGAACGGTGGCGGCCTCTTTGGCTACAACGGCTACAGCGTAGTGGACGATGCAGGTATTGAGTACGGCTATGACGGACGCAATGGTCTCGGTCCGGATGTGAACGGGGATGTGAACGTCGGCGCCAACCGATACGCCCTGACCTTGGGCCTGAAGTATCTTTACGACCTGAATACGACGTTCAAGCTGGAATATCGCCTCGACGGCGCCAGCAAGGCCGTGTTTGACGATGTGCGCAGTGGCGGCCAGAAAAAGAGCAACTCGCTGCTCGGTGCGTCCGTCGTTGTGGCGTTCTGAGGATTCAGCAGCCTAAAGAAGGCTGCTGCCCCCACCGATGGCCGCGCAGTTCCGTCGCGGCCATTTTTTTGTCTTGATGAAGAGGTGTCTATGACCCAGAGCAACTCCTGGGCGGCCCGTGCCGCCGACCTGCGCCCCGATGGCCGTGCGGTGATCGACGGCCAACGTGTTGCAGCCGTTGATGGCCAAACCTTTGAGAAGCGCTCTCCCATCGACAACCGTTTATTGGGCGCCGTGGCCCGCGGCCAAGCGGCCGATATTGACGCCGCAGTGCGTGCCGGGCGTGCGGCGTTTGACGACCGGCGTTGGGCCGGCAAAGCGCCTGCGGTGCGCAAAAAAATCTTGCAACGCTTTGCCGACAAGATCCTCGGCGCCAAAGAAGAGCTCGCGCTGCTGGAAACCCTGGACATGGGCAAGCCCATTCAGTATTCACTGTCGGTGGATGTTCCCTCCACCGCCCGCTGTATTGCGTGGTATGCCGAGGCCGTGGACAAAATCTACGACGAAATCGCGCCCACCCCCGACTCCGCCCTGGCCCTGATCACCCGGGAAGCCATGGGGGTGATTGGTGCGATCGTGCCCTGGAACTACCCCATGATCATGGCCGCCTGGAAGCTGGGCCCTGCCCTGGCTGCCGGTAACTCGGTGGTGCTCAAGCCCAGTGAGAAGAGCCCTTACACGGCTTGCCGCTTGGCTGAGCTGGCGGTTGAGGCCGGCATTCCGCCCGGCGTCTTCAATGTGGTGCCCGGCTTTGGTCATGAGGCGGGCGAGGCCCTGGCCTTGCACATGGATGTTGATGCCATCGGCTTTACCGGCTCCACCCGGGTGGGGCGACGCATGTTGGACTATTCAGGGCGCTCCAACCTCAAGCGGGTTTATAACGAGTTGGGGGGCAAGTCGGCCTTTTTGGTGTTTGACGACTTCAGAGACCTGGAGCGCGCGGCCAAAACCGTGGCTGGCAGCATGTTCTTCAACCAAGGTGAAAGCTGCAATGCGCCTGCGCGCGTCTTGGTGCATGAGCGGGTCGCTGAGGCCTTTACCGCCATGGTCGCCGCCGAAGCACCAAGCTACGCCCCTGGCAATCCGCTGGATACGGGCACCGAGCTCGGCGCCTTGGTCGATGAAACCCAGATGCGCACGGTCTTGGGATACATCGAAGCTGGGAATGCCGAAGGGGCGCGTTGCGTGGCCGGCGGCCACCAAGCACTGGCTCACACCGGCGGTTACTACGTGGAGCCCACGGTGTTTGCAGGTGTCAGCAATGGCATGAAGATCGCCCGTGAAGAGATTTTCGGCCCCGTCATGAGCATCATCACGTTCAAGACTGAACAGGAAGCGATTGCCCTGGCGAACAGTTCCAGTTACGGCCTGCAAGCCAGCGTGTGGAGCGACGGACTCAACCGCGCCCATCGCGTGGCACGCGCCCTGCGCGCCGGCACCGTGCACGTCAATCAGTACGACGAAGACGACATCACCGTGCCCTTTGGCGGCTATAAGCAAAGCGGCAATGGGCGCGATAAGTCGCTGCACGCCTTTGACAAGTACACCGAACTCAAGACCACCTGGATCCGCCTTGACTGAGTCCGCCAACTTATTGCCCAACGCTGCCGAGATTGCCAGCACCCAGGTTCGGCTCGAACAGCAGGGCGTGCACACCCTGCTGGTGCAGTTCACCGACGTGCATGGCGTGGCCAAGGGCAAGTATGTGCCCCTGAGTCATCTGGGGGAGTTGGTGCGCACCGGTGCCGGTTTTGCCGGGCCCTCCATTTGGGGCACGGCCTTACCGCGCATTGGCGCGCGTGCAGAGTACTACGCGCGGCCCATTGGCTTGGAGGCGATTCGGCCTATGCCCTGGCAGCCGGGCTACGCCCTGGCCACAGGCAACGGCTATGTCGATGGCCAGCCCTTTGAGGCTTGCCCGCGCCAGGTCTTGCGCCGCGCCACGGCCCGTTTGGCCGAGCGAGGCTGGACCCTCAAGACAGGCATTGAGCCCGAGTTCTTCTTGCTCAAACAACAGGACGACCAGTGGTTGCCTTTTGATGACGCCGACCGGCTCGACAAGCCCTCTTATGACCTGAAGTCTCTGCCGCGCCAAGCTCCGCTGCTGTACGAATTGCACCAGGCCTTGAGCGCGATGGGGCTGGATGTGTTTCAACTCGACCACGAAGACGCGCACGGGCAGTACGAGGTCAACTTCACCTTTGATGAGTGCTTGGCCAGCGCCGACAAGCTGATGTGCTTTAAGCAGGCCGCCCACGCGGTGGCAGAGCGCCACGGGGCCGTGTTGTCGATGATGCCCAAGCCCTTTGCCAACCAGCCGGGCAGCGGTTTGCACTTTCATGTCTCGCTCTGGGACGCACAAGGCCAAGGCCTGTTCGCACCCACAGAGCCCCAAGTGCAAAAAGGCCATCACCTCTCCCTACTCGGCCGCCAGTTCATTGCCGGCGTCATGGCCCATTCAGCCGCCCTTTGCGCGCTGGCCGCGCCCACGGTCAACAGCTACAAGCGCTTGGTGGTGGGAGAGTCCTTATCGGGCACCACCTGGGCGCCCGCCTACGTGGCCCACGGGCCCAACAACCGCACGGCGGTGGTGCGCACCCTGCCCGGCCGCTTTGAGTGGCGCTTGCCTGATGCGTCAGCCAACCCCTATTTGGCGACCGCTGCGCTGATTGCGGCGGGTCTAGACGGCATAGACCGTGAACTCGACCCTGGCCCGGCCTGTACCGATGACCTGTTCAACCTGAGCTTGTCCGAGATCGCCCTGCGAGCCATTGAGGTTTTGCCGCAGTCTCTGGACGAAGCCGTCAGCGCCTTGGAGGCCGACCCGGTCATCCTTTCGGCCCTGGGTGACACGCTGAGCCATGAGTTGCCTCGCCTCAAACGCGCCGAATGGCTGAGCTATGCCCGACACATCAGCGCCTGGGAGTTGCAGCGCTATGCGGCCACTTTCTGACCGCCGCCGAGTCCTTCAAGGACTTGCCAGCCTGACGACGGCCTCGGCGACGGGCCTGACTTGGGCTGTCCCGCCCAAAAACGTCATCCGACTGGGGCAGTCCGTGCCCATCTCTGGGGCCGCGCAGCATCTGGGCATTGAGTACAAGCGCGGCTTGCAGATGGCCTTCAGCCAGGCCAATGCCGCCGGCGGTGTGCAAGGCCGCAGCATCGAGCTGATCAGCTTGGACGACGCCTATGAGGCCGACATGGCCGTCGGCAACACCCAAGACCTGATCGGTGCAGAAGGTGTGTTTGCCTTGGTGGGTTATGTGGGCGCGGAGTCCGTCCGGCGCAGCCTGCCGCTGGCGCTCAAAGCGGGAGTGCCGATGATCGCGCCCTTGAGTGGTGCGGAGTTCTTGCGCCAAACGCCACCGCGCGGATTGATCACTTGGCGAGCCGGACATTCAGCCGAATTGGCCTTGATCGCTCGCACCCTCGGTACCATGGGTTGGAGCCGCCTGGCCGTGCTGCAACAAGCCGATGCTGACGGAGAAGCTGGCCTGCTCGCCTTGCAGCAAGTTTTGCAAGCTGCCAAGCTTCCCGCACCAGTCACTGTGGCTAAGGTGGCGCGCAACTCGACCGGCGAGTCTGCGCTGGGGCAAAACGACATTGCGCCGGCCGCCAAGCAACTGCTGGAGGCAAAGCCCCAAGTGGTCGTCAGTTTGGCGGCCTATGGCAGCACGGGCGCCGTGTGGCGGGCCTTGCGCAAAGCGGGCTTTAGAGGCGGCTGCTACGGCACCAGCCTGAGCGGCTCGGCTGCGCTGGCCACCCAGTTGGGCAGTGAGGCCGCTGGGCTCTCTCTGACGCAGGTTGTGCCCTCGCCGACAGACACTGCCAAGCCCGTGGTCGCGGCCTATCTGCAGCGCCTGAAGGCCGCTGGCTCTCAACCGGAACATGCCTCTCTGGAAGGTTGGATGGTGGGGCAGACGCTGTTGGAGGCACTGCGACGAATGCCCCGCAACGGCACACGCGAGCAGTTCTTGGCGGCCTTGGAATCCTTGGACAACTGGGACATGGGTGGCTTTACGCTGAAGTGGGACGCCGCCCGGCGCCAGATGGCACAGCATGTCAGCCTGACGGTTTACGACCAATCGGGGCGCGTACGACATTGAGCCCGTCCAGCGCTTCCGCTTCAGGTGCGGTTCCTTGGCTGTCCTACGGCGCGCTGACACTCAGCATGGCGCTGGTGGGCAGCTATGTCGGATTGTCCAAAGTGCTGGTCGCCATCTTTCCCATCTTCCTGTTGGCATGGTTGCGTTTTGGCATTGCAGCTTTAGCGATGGCGGGCTGGTTGCGCCGCGCTGCTGACGAGCCGGCCTTGGGGCCTAAAGAGAAGAGGCTCTTGTTTCTTGAGAGCTTTCTGGGCAACTTCCTGTTCTCGATTTGTATGCTGTATGGGGTTGCCGCCACGTCCGCAGTGTCCGCTGGGGTGATGATGGCAGGCATTCCCGCCATGGTCGCCCTGCTCTCTTGGTTCTTTTTGGGCGAGCGCATTCGCCCTCTGGTTTTGGCGGGTATTGCCTTGGCGGTTTGTGGCATGGGCTTGCTGGCACTGGCGCGGCCCACTGGGGCGCCCACGGCCCCAGCCTCTTCTGCCATCGGGCCGCTCTGGGGCCATGTCCTGCTGCTAGCTGCCGTGTTTTGTGAAGCCTGCTATGTGGTCATCGGCAAGCGTTTGACCGCCCAGGTGTCCCCCAAGCGCATCAGCGCCATCATCAATCTCTGGGGCTTGGCCTTGGTCACGCCACTCGGGCTCTGGCAGGCGAGCCAGTTTGACTTCGGCAATGTGGCGTTGCCCTCATGGGGCTTGCTCTTGTTCTACGCCTTGGCGGCCAGCGTGGTCACCGTTTGGCTGTGGATGATTGGCCTGCAGCGCGTGCCCGCCCAACGCGCGGGGGTCTTCAGCGTGTTGCTGCCCATCTCTGCTTGCGCGGTCGGCGTGCTGTTCCTGTCCGAGCCTTTGGGCATGGCGCAAGGTCTGGCCCTGTGCTTGGCCTTGCTGGGCCTATTGCTGGCCACTTGGCCCAGCAAAGGCTAAGTCCGGACGCAGCGCTCCGTAAACTCGTTCATGCCTTGCTCATCAATGGGGAAGAAGCCAGGCAAGGAAAAGCGCCGAAATGACGCATAGCTTGAAAACGCCATGGTCCAGTCCGGAAAGCGCCGCGCATCCAGCGGGCCACGCGCCAGAATCTCTAAGTTGAGGTGACGATCATCCCGTTGCAGGCGCTGCCACAGCGTTTCTATGGACGACGGCGGCCCCTCGATGCACTGCACGAACCTTTCGTCCAGATAGAGCAAATGGCCGGTGATGCCCAAGCGCAGATTGCGCTCGCGGGCCCGGGCTAATAAGGTGAACAGGTGCAGCGACCCTAGCTTGTGGGTGGCTTGGCTTCGGTACAGCAGACGTTCCAGCACAGTCTCTCAGTAGCGCTGATGCTCTACCGCCATGAGTTCAAAACGCGCGCATGTTACGCGCGCAAGTTGAACGCAGACTGACGCGACCGCCCCAAAGCAAAAAACCCCTGGTTTCGTCATGGAAACCAGGGGGTTTTGGCAACAGCAGAATTTTGGTAGGCGCGATTGGATTCGAACCAACGACCCCCACCATGTCAAGGTGGTGCTCTAACCAACTGAGCTACGCGCCTGCTGAGCCTCTCAGTATAGCTACTTTTCGGCTCTTATCGCAAATCAGCTAGATTTTTGTTGGCGCCGGACCCGGGCACCCACCGCCACCAAGCCTGCCACCATCAAGGCGAGGGTGGTGGGCTCCGGCACGGGTGGAGTGTCGGTCCACACCTTGACGTTGTCCAAGGAGGTGCCGTAGGTGTCATTCAAGCCGGTGGCCATGAAACTCAGCGTGGTGCTGGAGCTGGCAGCCACAAAGCTCGTGGTGAAGTAGTTCCAGACATTGTCGTAAACCTGATTCGCCCCCAAGCTTGGGGCCGCCGTCCAGCCTGCGCCGACATTGAAGCTGATTCCATTGGACTCGGCAGGCACCACGGCGCAGCAGGGGCCGTTGTAAACGTCCGAAGCAGGGCGGCTGGAGTAATAGAACGACAGATAGTAAGTCTGCCCTGCCACCGTTGCGAAATCTTGCGCCATGGTGGAGTTGGCGTTCTGTGAATCCAACTCAGCAAAGCTGCTGCCGTTCTGAGCCGTACCCACCAAGTTGTTTCGCAACTCGATCAAGGAGTTGTCACCGACGGCGTACCAGCCGGTGGCAGGGCTGCCTTTGTAGAAGCCCCAGGTGCCTGCTGCTTGGTTGGCCAATTCGAAACTGCCGTCTACCAGCAGGTTGGTGGGCTCAGCCGTAGATTGCGCTTGTACGCATGCAGCGCTGGCAGCCAAAGCAAGGACGAGGTAATGACGAGCTTTCAAGGTGTTCCCCAACTACGAAAAGAGCAAATGCTTAGCAATAACGGCCAAGATCAGAACCACAAGGCCAACAAATTAAACCATGAGTGAAGATACATCTTGTTAACTTTTTGTCCAAGACGTCTGGAAGTGAACTACTTCCGCCTGACCTGTCGCACTCCTGCGACACGCCGCACCTGAGCCAAAACCTGCGCCAGCGTCGCCACATCAGTCACTTCAACCGTGAAGGTCATCCAAGCGGCCTGCCCATTGGCATCGCGCACCGTCTGGGTATGCACGCCGACCACATTGGTTTTGTCTTTGGCAAAGACTTCGGTGATGTCGCGCAGCAAGCCCTGGCGGTCGGCAGCCTCGACGGCCACATCCACCGGGTACATGGCCTCGCTTTGGGCGGGGCCTTGGCCCCAGGCGACGGGCAGCACACGTTCGGGCAGGCGCTGCGCCATGTGTCTGAAATTGGTGCAGTCCGCACGGTGTACGGCCACGCCCTGCCCTCGCGTCACAAAGCCCCCGATGGAGTCTGGCGGAGCGGGCCTACAGCACTTGGCCAAGCTGGTGAGCAGACTTTCCACTCCGACCACCAACACGCCGCCGGGCGCCCGACTGGGTGCGCCGGGTTTACGCCGAAAAAGGGGCACTTCATCGTTGGGGGCCACGGGCTCAGGCGGGCGCAGCAACTGCTCGATATTGCGCAGCGAATACTCGTCCTTGCCCACCACCTCAAACAAAGCCTGGGCATCTTTGAAGCCCAGTTGGCTGGCCAGATCGTCCAGCTTGAGGGCCAGCAATACGTAATA
>JAXHNT010000125.1:0-33825 GCA_034520165.1 Ideonella sp. | reverse complement strand
AGTTACAGCCCGTCGCGCCTGGAGCGGTGCGGTGAGCGCGCCCGCAGGCCCCGGCTGGCGACGCCGCTTGCTGCGCCCTGCACGACACCAATGGCCGCTGGGAGCTTGCTCGCCGAGACCCCGGCCGAGCGTCTCAGTGCCAGCGGACCCGGAATTCATCAGCATACGCAGCAATGGCGACGAATAATTTGCCATCGCTGACGCGGTGGCTGGCCGGTACCACGGGCCACAGCGGCTTGCAGCGGTTCGAAGAGTTCTTTAAATGTAGGTTTGCACAATAAATGAAATAATACCCAGCCCGTGCGTCACGCATGCAGCACAAGCCGGCCAGCTTCAGCGCCTGCTGAGCGAACGTTCTGCGATGTCGTAAAAATGCGCCGGCCTGCGCCGGCTCACTGCCTGCCACAAGCCGGTGACAGTCCGCAGGCATACGCCAATGGGTTTGAGGTTGAATTCCGACAAATACTTGCCGCGTCGCGGGGTGTTCGGTTTGCCGGGGTACCACGCCGTTGGGCATAAGCGCATGGCGAGGAGTTTGTCGGGTCACGGTGATGATGTCGGCTGCGTACGGCCTTCAGCCACGCCGTTTCGCATACCGTCAGGCCGAGTTCAACAGCTGGGTCATCAGCTGGGCGGTATTTCGCCGTCGGTAACAACAAAGTTCACCAAATTTTCGAGTCAAGGCCTGGGCTCTGGTGCCATTGCCAATCAGGCCGCGGCTGCGGGCCACGGTGGACAGGCGGTGGATGGCGGCATCATCGCCGTCAGTGGAGCGAGTCATGCCGGCCAAAGCTGCCAGAGAAAAGAGGGACGCTGGAGGGGCCCGCAGGTGGCATCAGTTGACATGCCTTCCGCCGAGTGGCAAAATGCGAGCCTATCAGCTGGGCCAACGCTTGAATTGAGCAGCGAGCCACGCAGGTAGTTTTGGATCAGGCACATGTTCAGCGTGGGGGTGTTGAGTTCATGGTGTACCTGCGTCACAGTGGTCCCGGCTCTGCCGCCAACCGTCAGCATGACAGATCACTTTTGATATTTAAACCATCAAAATCGGCAACACAACGAAATAAAAAAGGCATTTGAGCCGCTTGTAATTCAAAGCGCCGGTCACATTTGCACACTCCCCGCGTCAGGGGAATCCCGTGAGCGCACATCGCCAGAATCTCATTCTCGACCGGGCGCCCATCGTCGTCGCACTTTGTGCTCGACGCATGCCTCGTCCCCCGGGGTGCCGCTCAGCTGCGGCGAGAAGAATGTTCTGGCCCGCCACATGGCGGGCTGCGGGGTGTTGCGGGGTGTTCGCGCAGTTTTTGCAGCGGCGCAGGCACCGAAGCGGCCATGAGGCCCCCGAGCGACGGCGGCCACGATTGCCCACGGTGCGGGGAGTGCCCCCATGAGAAGGGCTCGCTGCACCCCCACATGGACAACGCTCCAGATGCCCAAAGATGCGCCGCTCCTCCGAAATTGCAGCATCCGCTCACGCCGAGAAACACGTCTTGCGCGTTTGCACGCCGGCGCGAGTGCGCCTGTTACCGGCGCGGCACGCCGACCTACCGCGGGATCTGCGAGCGTTGCCGGTGACCATGTCTAACGCCCGGGCGCGCCGTCATCTCAGGCCTTGTCGACCTGTCGGCCGCCAGAGCTGGCACGGTGGAGAACTCCACCGTCACCTGTTCGACGAAGCGACCGCCGCCCGTATCGACGCGAGCAAAGTATCCAGCGACTCTGCACTGTCACCGCCGTCTGGCGCAAGAACCTGCTCGACGAAATATCGCCTGCCGACCGAGCCGGGCGCGCAAAGAGCCAGGTCAACGTGCTGGTGTCGCCGTACACCCATGGCTGCGGCATCTGCGCCGCGCCGCCACGAGTACGCCGTACGGCGATCGAAGCCAGCGTTCTTCGTTGCAAATCTGCTGTTCGACCTGAGGATACCGTTCTTCAAGACACGGCCTGGTTAACTCCGACGGTGCCGGGGCCAGTGTCACGGGGTAGCGTCTGGTCAACCAAATTTTAAGACCCGTGCCGGTGATTGGGTCACCGTCATCGAAGCTGGGTGATTGACCTGGCCTTCCGGCGCCGCTTTCACCGGCACACTACCGCCGCCGGCGAGTCATCGTTACGAAAACTGGCCCCGAGCTTGCGTTGGCCGAGCGCGGGGCGCTGGCAAGGTTCGTTCGATGTTCAGTGAGCGGCCACGCAGCGAGCGGCGCGGCCCTTTGGTTAATTGGCGCATTGAGACAAGCCCGGGTTGAGCTTAACGGTGGAGGCGCTCAGCCAGCGACCGCTTACGGCCCGGCCGGGTAGCAAGACGGCTGGCCGAGTTAATTCAGGCGCTGGCCGCCATGGTGGTAGCCGCGGTCAACATGAAGGCTTAAGGAAACCGGAAACATATCCGCATGTTCGAGGCCGCCGTCAGCGGTGGACGAGGTCGACAAGGCGGCCGCCGGGCTGAGTGCTCGAAGTCAACGAGAAGCAGGGCCATTTGCAATCATCAACCTGTTTGAGACCCGTCTTCAAGATCCATTTCGCGATCCCGTGGCCGTGAAGGCCCCAAGGGCTGGACCGTCAAGCGAGCAGGCCGATGGCCGTTCGAGGTCAATAGGCCGTGCGCAAGTTGAGATGGGCGAAGTGCCGGCGACGAGCTTGGCGAGCTGGAGTGATAATCGCGGGTGAGCCGCAGAGGGCGCGCGCCACCAAAGAGCCATCAAAGGTCGAAATGGGGGAGTTGTCTGGTCGATACCGCTTGAGAATGCAGCCGTGGCCTGCTGCCGGGCTGACCACCCTGTCTGGTTGCTGACGCCAGCTTGGTGTTCCGCGATGCTGAAGCGCAAGCCCCATTACTACGTGAACTGTCGGACCTGTCACCGGCGGCGGCAGCGGCTCCAAGGGCGACGCCTTGAGCGGCGGTTGAAGGCCTTGGTCTACCGGCCCGGGCGCACCTGCTGGTGTTGGCTGCCGGTGGCCATCTGCTCCCAAGCTGCGCGAGCGATGGTCGCGGTGCAAGCTGCGGGTCACTCCTTGCAGGCGTCATGGCGTTGTCTGGTCGGCTCTCTGGCGGAACCAGCACCCCGGCTCCATGGGTCTGGCGTCTGCCAGCGGCATGGCCGCTTTGGTGGTCTTGCCACGCTGGTCCGGACTGGGCAAGCCACTCCGGCGCCAGGGCCTCATTTTTTGGGCCGGGGAGGGCGCAGGACACAGCTGACCTGCATGGCTTCAGGGGTGGCAGTCGCGCGGAGGCACAGCACTGGAGTCGCGGATCGGGTGCAGGCACAGCAAGGGCTGGCAGTGCCTGTTGCTGGCGTTCGAGCGGAGGGGCCGTCTGCGGCCTTGCTCGCTGTCGACCGCAGGCTGAGAAAAGCCACGAGCCCCGGGATGGCAATGACCCCGAGCGCCAGCCATTGATCTGGATAACGAGCTCAAAGCGGGTGAATGCCCCTTGGTCACGTCGGCGAGCAGTAGTACTGGTGGCAAAGCCTGACGAGGCGATGAGCCTTGCTCTGAGCCGGAGGCCCTGCGAGAACAGCCGGGAGGCGGGGCAGGTGGCGCAACGCGGTTGGGGAGCCCAATGGCGTCGAGGCTCTACCCCGGGGCTGGAATGATGCATGAGGTGGTCCGGTGCTGAGCCGGATGCCGCCATGCATGGGTGGCCAGGGCGGGCTGACGGTGCTTGGAGTTCAGCATGGAGGCCACCTGGCGCAAGATGGCAAGAACTGAGTTGAAGACACCGACTACACGAGGGCCCACTTGCGTGGGCTACTGGGCATCGCCATCCCGGTAGTCGAGCGGCTTTACCGCTGGCCTTGAGGTTGTACTGGCGGTTGACGACGGCGTGCGCGGCTGTTTGTCCGGTCGGCGACAGTTGCGCCAAGAAGACTTGCGCAGGGCGCTGGTCATTGATGTCGCCGCCGACGATCACCGAAAGCGTGCCATGGAGGACACTCATGGCACCTTTTGCAGCTGTCCACTGGGGGCCACGGTCTTGGTTGACGACTTTACCGGCTATCGGCTTCGGCGTTGCCGCCCGCCGTTTGACCGATCGCCGTTGCGATACCCTGGACATTTCACCCCACGGCCGTGGTGGATGCCGATATCGCTGGTTCAGGTGAGCGTCGCCGCCAGCGTGACATCTTGCCGAGCTTCGAACTGTCGAAGCCAGGTGCTGATGGCGTTCCAGGCCGTTCTCCGGGCCATGGTGGACGACGGGTCAACGAAGGGCCCTCGCCGAGTGCGGCGGGCCACTGCGGCAGCTCGCGCCTGAACCAGACGGAAGCCGCCCCTCGGGCGGCTGGACGATTAACGGCTGGTGCCAAACGGTCGAGTCGGTGGTCAGCACGCAGGTCTGCTGCGCCGGTGCTGTGCGTCCTATGCCTGTTTCAGGCGGCTTCAATCACCAGGCCGGTTCATCTGCAATGTCTTCACTAATTCGACGGCGACGAGGAGAAGTCGATCATCACTTGCCAGCAGCACATTCGGCGTCGGGCCTGTCGTCGGTATCCGCATTGTCATACCCAAAACGCGTCTGGCTCATTTGAACAGCAATACAGAGTCGCAGCACATCGGCATTCGTCGCTTCATCAATATCGGCGCCGCCTTTGCCGCCATGACGTCATCTGATCTTATGGCTTTGTCGTCGCGGGTACACGGCGTTCAGTCGGCATCGGTATTGCAGTCCACTCGGTGTCTGCAGCAGCCCACTCCGTTACCTTCAGCAGCAGGGCGTGCCCTCGCCGGAAGCTGCCGTCCAGTCAGCGCCCTTCCAGCTCCACCGCGGGTGCGCGGCTTTTCGTACCGGGGACCCGGCGACAGCAGGTCTGGGCTCAGGCAGCCCGCCCGGCGGCGAGCAGGCGGGGCTGCGGGCCGGCGGTCACCACTAGACACGTCTTCGGGTACTACCGTTGGGGATGTGGGCGACGCGATTGTCCCACAGCGCTGGGTGCCGGTAGTCAGGTCCAGCGGGGCGGCAAGCGCTACGCACGTCGTCTTCAATACGTCCAGGGGTACAACGCGGCCGTGGGGTGGCCACCGCCGGGGCGGCCGCGGCACTACTGCTGCCAGGCCTTCCCGGCGAGGCCTACGTGAGCGACGAGTTGCCGCCCTGACTGCTTGGTGCTGTTTGACGGTCACCAGTCGCGAGCGGCCAGGCCGTGGACCTGGTTTGAGGCGAAAGCGGTCAACGGTGGCCCAAAAGCCAATGTACTTCGCGGGGCTTAAAGTTGAGTTGGCGGCCTTCAGCCGGTGGCCTTGGGGAAGACCAGCGACTTCAGTCACTTTGTCGCCATTGAAGCTGAACTTGTCCCCCACAAACTTAGCAATTCGCGGGCGTCGGTGTTGAAGATGTCGGCGCTCAGGTGCTTGTCAAACGCTGCGGTGCCGGTGCTGATCGAGTTCATCTCGCCCACCTTTGCCACTCTTGCCCGCACCACCCTCATCGCCGCTACCTTGGCCGCTGCAGGCGCCGCCCAAGCTCAGTCGGCCACCTATGCCATTGACCCCACCCACACTTTTGCGACCTTTGAGATCAGCCACTTCGGCACCTCGACCAACCGTGGCCGCTTCGACAAGAAAGAAGGCACCGTGCAGTTCGACCGCGCGGGCAAGAGTGGCAAGGTGGAGCTGACCATCGAGATGAACTCGATCAGCACCGGCACCGCAGCGTTTGACAAGCACCTGAAGAGCGCCGACATCTTCAACACCGACGCCCACCCCAGTGCTAAGTTTGTGGGGGACAAGTTCAGCTTCAATGGCGACAAAGTGACTGAAGTCGCTGGTCACCTGACCCTGCTGGGCAAGACCCACCCGGTGACCCTGAAGGCCACCAACTTCAACTGCTTCCAAAGCCCCATGCTCAAGCGCGAAGTTTGCGGTGGCGACTTTGAAACCACCATTGACCGCTCGCAATGGGGCGTAGATTACGGCCTGGCCTGGGGCTTCCCCAAGCAAGTGCGACTGGTGATCCAGGTCGAAGCCGTCAAGCAAT
This sequence comes from Ideonella sp., assembly GCA_034520165.1. Lineage (GTDB taxonomy): Bacteria > Pseudomonadota > Gammaproteobacteria > Burkholderiales > Burkholderiaceae_C > Ideonella. The sequence goes on along the minus strand of JAXHNT010000125.1, from coordinate 27,851 downwards.
AAGCACCAAGCAGTCAGGGCGGCAGCTCGTCATGCACGTAAGGCCTCCTCCGGGAGGCCTTGCTCCTGGCGGCGATAATTCGCGGTTTTCCGCCCCAGCACAAGAGAGCCGCCCCATGACCGCCCCCGACGATTGGCAACACGACCGCGAAGTTGGCGTCGCTGCCAGCCATGCCAGCCCTACCACCCTGGACACCACCCGTGTGGACGACGTGCGCATTGGCGCGGTGCGGCCCTTGATCTCCCCCGCCCTGCTGCTGGACGACCTGCCGCTGACGCCTACAGCACAAGCCGTGGTGGAGCAATCGCGCAGCGACATCGCCCGCATCCTGGCAGGCGAGGACGACCGGCTGATTCTGGTGGTCGGCCCCTGCTCCATCCACGACCATGAGCAAGCCCTGGCCTATGCCCGCCTGCTCAAAGCTCGGGCTGAGGCACTGAGCCCAGACCTGCTGGTCGTGATGCGGGTCTATTTTGAAAAGCCGCGCACCACGGTGGGCTGGAAGGGCTTTATCAATGACCCACGCCTGGACGGCAGCTTCCGCATCAACGAGGGCCTGCGCCGCGCCCGCCAGTTGCTGCTGGAGATTGTGGAGATGGGCTTGCCTGCGGGCACCGAGTTTTTGGACCTGCTCTCGCCGCAATACATTGCCGACGTGGTGTCTTGGGGCGCCATTGGCGCCCGCACGACGGAGAGCCAAAGCCACCGTCAGTTGGCGTCAGGGCTGTCTTGCCCGGTAGGCTTCAAGAACGGCACCGATGGTGGCGTGAAGGTGGCGACGGATGCCGTGGTAGCCGCTGCGGCCTCGCACGCCTTCATGGGTATGACCAAGATGGGCCAGGCCGCGATTTTTGAGACCCGTGGCAATGCGGATTGCCACGTGATTTTGCGCGGCGGCAAGGCCCCCAACTACAGCGCCGAGCATGTGCAAGCAGCCTGCCAAGTTTTGGCCGCGTCCAAGCTGCGCGAGCAGGTGATGATCGACTTCTCGCACGCCAATTCGTCCAAGCAGCACCAAAAGCAAATCGAGGTGGGTGAAGACGTGGCCCAGCAGATGGAAGCCGGCGAGCGCCGCATCACGGGAGTGATGATTGAAAGCCACCTGGAAGCTGGGCGCCAGGACCTGCAAGAAGGCGTGGCGCCGCGCTGGGGCGTGTCGGTGACGGACGCCTGCATTGGCTGGGCTGACACCGCCAGCCTGCTCGACCGTTTGGCGCAAGCCGTGCGTGGGCGTCGTCAAGTCAGCTGAGCCCGCCTTTGTTCCCTAAGCAAAAGCCGCCCGAGGGCGGCTTCTTGCATCTGGTTCAAGTACTGAGCGCTGCCATCACTGCAGCATCTGGTGGCCGCTCACATAGAGCGAGGGGCGGAAGTCCTGCTGCTCGTTATTGTCGTCCACCATGGCCCAGAGGGTGAGCTTGGCTGCAGACATAGGCTTGGCGAAGAGATAGCCCTGCAGCTCGTCGCAGTTCAGGCTCAGCAAGATGTCACGCTGGCGGGCGGTCTCCACGCCTTCGGCCACCACGCGCAAGCCCAGCGCATGGGCCAGCTTGATCACGGCGTCCACCACGGCCAGGGCGTCGGTGGAAGTGTCCAAGTCCATCACAAACGAGCGGTCGATCTTCAACTGGCGGGCGGGCAGCTTGCGTAAGTAAGCCAAGCTCGAATAGCCGGTGCCAAAGTCGTCAATAGAGACCGTGGCCCCCAAGTGGGCCAACTGCGCAAAGGCCTTCATGGTGACTTGGGTGTCCTCCATGGCCACGCTTTCGGTGATCTCAAAGGTCAGCAGCGACGCATCAATGCGATGGCTCTCAACCGAGCGCCGAATGCGTTGCACCAAGTCTTCTTGGCGCAACTGATGCACCGACAAATTGACGGCCACGCGCATGCGCAGGCCTTGGTCCAACCACTCCCGCAATTGCCGGCAAGACTCCTCCAGAACCCAATTGCCCAAGGCACCAATCAAGCCAAAGCGCTCGGCCACCGGGATGAAGATGCCCGGCATCACCAGCCCACGCTTGGGGTGGTGCCAGCGGATAAGGGCCTCGGCCCCGGTGATTTGGCCAGACTTGCCGTCGATCTTCGGTTGGTAATACAGCTCCAGTTCGCTGCGCTCAATGGCGCTGCGCAGGTCGTGTTGGATCTCTAACTGGTTGCGAGCGTCCTGCTCCATGCTGGACTCAAAGAACGCATAGGTCGAGCCGCCCGCGCGCTTGGCCGCATACATGGCGGCATCGGAGTTAGCCAGCAGCTTTTTAGCCGGACCGCCCTCGGGGTACATCACGATGCCCACCGAGCAGGACAAATTGACCTCGACGCCATTGGGCAAGGTGTAGGGCTGACTCACAGCATCCAACACGCGTTGCGCCACCTGGGCAGCACCGGTGTCTCCGCCAGGGCGCTCAGCCAAGAGCAGGAACTCATCGCCGCCCACGCGGGCCACCAAGTCAGACTGCCGCGCCAGTTGCTGCAAGCGCCGCCCGACATCACGCAACACCGCGTCGCCAGCCACGTGACCAAAAGAGTCATTCACCGGCTTGAAGCCGTCCAGGTCAATGAACAGCACCGCCAGGGAACTGGGGTCATTGCCGACACGATCCAGGGCTTCATTGAGCTTTTCTTCAAACAGCGTGCGATTCGGCAGGCGAGTCAGCGGGTCAGCCAGGGCCAGGTCGCGCAGGCGGCGGTTGGCCTCGCTCAGAGACGACGCCAGCAACATGTTGCGACCGTGGGCGCGCGAGTCCACCAGCACCCCAAACAAGCCCAGCAACACCGCCAGGGTGCCGCCCGAGGACACCAACTGAATCACATTGCGGTCCAGTGCGGTGCCTTCCGTCAGCGCGGCTGCCGCTTGAAAGCCCATGCGAGAGATGGCAATGTCCTGCGCCATACCGGCCAGCAGCCCAAAGATCGAGGCCCCAACCCACTGGCGCGAGGTGAACTTGCCCAGGTCGGACCAGCGTGTGCCAAAGGCCAGCCACAAAGCGGCCATGCCGCTGGCGAACACCAGACCCATGGAAGCCAGGGGCAAGCGCTGAGACACTACGCTCAGAGAAGTGACGCCGACCAAACTGCGTTGGGCCAGCGCCATGACGCCCCACCACAAGGTGACCCACAGCACAGCTTGCACCGCGACCATGGCTTCTTCGCGCAGCTTGAGCTTGGTGGAGGACAACACCACCGCCGAGCCCAACACCGCCACCAACCAGGTGACGCCCAGGCCATTCGGCCGGTAGGCCAACTCCCAAGGCAACTCAACCGCGCTCAGGGCAAAGTACTGGGCCGCCCACAGGCCGCTGCCGCAGGTCACGGCCCCCGCCACCCACCACACACTGGAGGTGACCAGGTCCGACGAGTTCATGCGGCGCAGGCTGTGCATCAGGAGCCCCACGCTCAGCGTAGACACCAAGGCAGACAGCAGCGTCGGTAACCAGATTAGGGTGGGAGTCAGGGCAGCATCCATGAGTTCAGCGGGTTATCCGCCAGCCTTTGCATTCTCTCAAGCTGTTATCGGCCTGAAACGTGAACCTTGACCAGCTTCCCCCCCCATTTCGACCTTTGATGGCTCTTTTGAGCCACTTTCAACGAAACCCCATGGCGCGCCGCTGCCGCACCTCAGGCTTCACGCGGTGCTCGGCCTCCAACTGCGCCAGAAACTCGTCGCCGCTGAGCGCCTCGCCCAGGATCTCAACTTGCCTGCGCACGGCCGCAAAGTCACCGGGCACCAGTTGATCCAGGGCATTCAGCCGCTCGGCCTGCTCGGCTGTTGGTTCGGCCTCCGGGCTGCCCAAAGCTTCTTGCGCAACATGCGCAGCCGCTGGGCCGGTGTCAGGGCTTTGAAATGGATCTTGAAGGTGAAGCGGCGCAGCGCCGCTTCGTCCAGGTCTTCAAACAGGTTGGTGGTGCAAATGAAGATGCCCGCAAAGCGCTCCATGCCCTGCAGCATCTCGTTGACCTCACTGATTTCGTACGAGCGCTCAGCGCGGCGGCGGCTGCGCAAAAAACTGTCGGCCTCGTCCAGCAGCAGCACCGCTTGTTCTTGCTCGGCGGCCTCGAACATGCGGGCCATGTTTTGCTCGGTTTCGCCCACAAATTTGCTCATGATGTCGCTGGCTTGCCGCACCATCAATGGCCGACCCAGCGCCTGGGCCAGGTGCTCGGCCAGCGCCGTCTTGCCGCTGCCGGGCAGGCCGTAAAAGCACAGGGCACCGTGGCTGCGGGCTTTGAGCGCCTCCACCATGCGCTCAACGGGAAAGCGGCTCTCAATGTTCAACAAGTCCAATGCATAGTGGGTCACCAAGGGCCGCGCGCTGCGCTCGCGCCGGGTCGCACCGCCCAAGGCTTTGTCGGCGTGGCTGAGCTGCCGCTCGATCAAACCCTGCGCTTGGGCAGGCTCCCCAGCCAGTTGGGCAAAGCGCACGGCGGTGCGGATCTGCGCCGGTGTCAGCCCCGGGCGCTCGGCCAGCTTGGCCGCAAACTCAGGGGCCACATCCACCTCGCCCAAGGCGCGGCGGATCATGGCCTCGCGGGCGCCAGGCGGCGGTGAGCGCAGCTCTAGGTGGTATTGAAAGCGGCGCCGGAAGGCCGGGTCAATCTGCTCGATGCGGTTGGTGACCCAAATCACCGGCACCGGGTTGGTCTCCAAAATTTGGTTGACCCAGGCCTTGCCACTGACACTGGCCCCGGTCTGCCCGTCGGAGGACTCCAGCCGGGCCATCAACTGGGCCGTGTCTGAGGGCAGCGAGGGGAACACATCCTCCACCTCGTCGAACAGCAAGGCCACTTGCGGGCTGCTCTTGAGAAACACTTGGCTGAGCTGCAAAGAGCGATAGCGATCTCGCCCCGTGAGTGAATTGCCATCGCGATCGGCATACTCCACCTCGTACAACTCCAGCCCCGCATGCGCGGCGCAGACCTTAGCCAGCTCGGTCTTGCCCGTGCCCGGCGGGCCATACAGCAGCACGTTGACCCCTGGCTCTTTGCGCGCCACGGCTTCGGTCAGCAAGCGGCTCAGCACGCTCACCTCTTCGTCCACAAACTGAAAGTCCTGCACGCCCAAGGCGGTGGGCTTGGCGGGCCGGGTGAACACGGCCATCAAGTCGCTGGGGTCGCGGTACTCGCGCATCAGTACGGGCGGCAGTTGTTCGCTGACCTTCATCAGGTCAGACAGATCAGTGATGTTGTGCTCGGAGAGCAGGTTCTCCACCATGCCGGTGCGCTCTAAGCGCGAGCCGGCGCGCAAGGCCTCAGCCACCTCGGCTTCGTCCACCTGGGCGACCTGGGCGATGGCGGCATAGGCCTCGCGGGCGTTGGAGACCTTGAACTCCACCAGCAACATGCGCAGGTCCCGCTGATAGCGAGTCAGCGTGCCATAGAGCAGCAAGGCGCGCTCGGCCGGGTTGAGCTGCAAAAGACCGCCTAAGGCGGCGATGTTTTTCTCGACGAGCGTGGTGTTCTTCTTGAGGTCTCGGGCCAGCCACTCGGCGGAAGCGGCCAAGGCCGTCAGCACATCTTTGGGAGCATCTTTGATGTATTCGTCTATGTAGAAGTACAGCGAGCCTTCTTCATAGGGGCCACTCCACACGCCGTGGCGGTCGATGAACGCTTCATCGCTCAGGGCCTCATGGCCGCTCCAGTGGGCATTGCCCTCGCAGCGCCGCTGCAAAAAGCTGCGCAGGCGCTGCAGCACATCCACCGGCCACACCATGTGGCGGGCGGTCAGGCTGAGCAGGGCATTCCAATCTCGCCGCAGGTTGAAGCGGCCAGAGGACGAGAGCGTGAGCGTCAGCACAAAGTGCGAGCACAGGCGGTCCATCAGCGGCGCCTGGGCCAAGCCCGGAGACAACACGAGATCGGAATGGGTCTGGCGATGTCTTTGCTTCACAGGATTCCCCCTGTCGCTGCCAAGGGGTGGCAGCCCATGCCCCATCTTCACCCAGGCTCGGCCTTTTGGGCAAGCCGTGGCGCGCCCGGTGCTGTGACAAGCGGGTCAAATTGCCTTTTTGTCATTTATTGTTGCCATTTTGATAGTTTAAATATCAAAAGTGATCGTAATGCTGACTTTTGATTGGCAGCAAGAGCCGGGACACTGGCGGCATGACACGGAGACACACCATGACCACCCTCAACACCCTGCCCCCCACGCTTTACCTCAGCGCCCCGGACATGGTGCGCCTGATCCAGCGCAAAGGCCTGGCCGCCTGCCTGCGTGGCGTGGCCGACCGTATTGCTCAAGACTTCAAGCGTTGGCCCGAGTTTGACAAGAGCCCGCGCGTTGCCTGCCACTCGGCGGAAGGCGTGATCGAGCTGATGCCGATTGCCGACGCACATGAGTTTGCCTTCAAGTACGTCAATGGCCACCCCAAGAACACCGTGAGTGGCCTGCCCACCGTGATGGCCTTTGGCGTGCTGGCCGACGTGGCCACCGGCGCTCCGCGAGTGCTGAGCGAGCTGACCCTGGTCACCGCCATCCGCACCGCCGCCATGTCCGCCCTGGCCGCCAAAACCCTGGCCCGCCCAGGCAGCCGCGTGATGGCCCTGATTGGCAATGGCGCCCAGAGCGAGTTCCAGGCCTTGGCCTTCAAGGAACTGGTGGGTATCAAAGAACTGCGCTTGTTTGACACCGACGGCGAAGCCACCGCCAAGCTGGTGGCCAACCTGAAAAACCAGCGGGGCCTGACGCTGACGGTGTGCACCAGCATGGCCGAGGCGGTGCGCGGTGCCGACATCGTCACCACCGTGACGGCCGACAAAACCAATGCCACCATCCTGACGCCCGAGATGCTGGAGCCCGGCATGCACATCAACGGCGTGGGCGGCGACTGCCCCGGCAAAACCGAGCTGCACCCCGGCGTGCTGAGCGCGGCCAAAGTGTTTGTCGAATTCGAGCCGCAAACCCGCATTGAAGGCGACATCCAGCAAATGCCTGCGGACTTCCCCGTCACCGAGCTGTGGCAGGTCTTGGTGGGCCAGCACGCAGGCCGGCGCGACGCCGCTGACATCACCGTGTTCGACTCGGTGGGCTTTGCCTTGGAAGACTATTCGGCCCTGTGCTTTATGCGTGACGCAGCGCTGGAGCTGGGTATTGGCAGCACGGTCGATTTGATTGTGCAAACCGCTGACCCCAAGAACCTCTTCAGTGCGCTGCAGCAAGAAGCCGCTGTGGCCGTGGGCTCGGCCCACCCAGCAGCCACCGCGTCTTCAGCGATAAGTGGCTAAGTGAATATTCGTCTCGGTGCTGCGTATGCCTTTGATGAGGCGGATCCGCTCTAACACCTGAGACAGCTCAGCCATGGTGTCGGCGCGGATCTCGGCCAACAAGTCCCAGCGGCCATTGGTGTCGTGCAGGGCCGCCACGCCGGGCTCACCCAGCAAGCTGGCGATCACCAGCCGGGTCTGGTTGCCTTCCACCACCACGCCCATCCAGGCGCGGATTTGGTTGGGCTGGGCGTCTGGCCGCAACTTGACGGTGTAGCCCACGATGACTTGCTCATCTTCAAGTTTGCGCAGCCGGTTGGTCACGGTGCCGCGCGAGACCCCCAGCTTTTGCGCCAGCGTGGCCACCGTGAGCCGCGCGTCTTGGCGCAGCAGGCTGATCAGTTGGCGGTCGATGTCGTCCATGGGGCGAGTATCTCAGGGTCCATCGGGCCACTCACTGAGCCACAGCACCAAGGGCACGCCACCCGGCTCCACACCCCAGGCCACCCCGGCCGGCCACTGCGCGGCATCTTGCGTCAGCCACACCGTGACACGCAGGTCGTAAGGCCGCTGGGGCCTGCGCACCAGCGGAGTCAGCGTCACGCTGTGGCCAGCCACTTCGCGCACTTCAGGCGCCTGCACTTCAAACGCCCACTCGCCCACATCACCCCTAGGGCTGGCTACCGCAAAGCGCAGGGTTTGCCCCGCGCGGGGTGGTGCAGGCAAAGCTCGGGCCCAGGCCCACAGTTGCAGCAGCCAACTGGCGCGGTCTTGGGCCTGCGGGCCAAGCGCTGCACTGCGCGGGCTGCCTGAAAAACTGATCAGCCCCTTGTCACGCTGAAAGTTCACCGCCCGCACGACCTTCTGCTTCTGCTGCTCAACCATGCGCTCGGGCGCCAGGCCTTCGGTGCTGACCTGTCCAAGGCTGAGCCAGTCGATGGCTGGCGTGCCCGGCACATCCACCTTCACGCTCAGCGTATAGCGCTCACCTTCAGCCCGCCAGTCGATTTGCGCTTGGCCCTGGGCCGCGCCCCGCTGCGCGCTGTAGAGCAAGGTTAAGCTGTGTGGCACCGCGGTTGGCATCTGCGGGGCCGCTTGTCCAGGGCGGGGGCCGGCCGAAGTGGCGGGCAGGGGCAATTCCTCGGGGGCTGCGCTCATCGGCTCTGGGCGGGCCGCTGGGGCAGCCGCCAAAGGCTCAGCACTGCCCTGCCCCTGGGCCAGTTGCGGGCTGGGCACTTGAGGAACCGGCATCGGCGCTGGAGCGCGTTGAGCAGGAACTCCAGACGGTTTGGCGGGCTTCTCCACCCAGGAGGCGGGCGCCAAGGCCAGCACCTGCACGGGCTCAGGCGGCACCTGTCGCGCCAACGCACCCCAAGGCAGCCGCAGCGCGTTCAACACCGCCCCATGCAAGAGCACCACCCCCAACACCACGGCGGCCAGCCGCGCACCCCGGGCCAAGCTCGGTGGGAGACTGCGGCTTGCGATGACGGCTCGCCAGGGCTCGACCATTGGACAATACTGCCATCAAATCGAAAGCAGAAGGGCTTCCATGAAACTCGCCACTTACAAAGACGGCTCGCGCGACGGTCAACTCGCCGTTGTCTCGCGCGACCTCAGCACTGCCCACTATGCCAACGGCATCGCCACCCGGCTGCAGCAGGTGTTGGACGACTGGAACTTTCTTTCGCCCCAGTTGGAGGACCTCTACACCACACTCAACCACGGCAAGGCGCGCCACGCCTTTGCCTTTGAGCCGCGCCAGTGCATGGCTCCCCTGCCCCGCGCCTACCAGTGGGCCGACGGCTCGGCCTATTTGAACCATGTGGAATTGGTGCGCAAAGCCCGCGGCGCTGACATGCCCGAGAGCTACTTTGGCGACCCGCTGATGTACCAGGGCGGCAGTGACGACTTCTTAGGCCCCTGCGACGACGCCGTCTTCCCCAACCTAGACTGGGGCGTGGACTTTGAAGCCGAAGTCGCCGTGATCACTGGCGATGTGCCCATGGGCACCAACCCGAATGAGGCCTTGGACGGCGTGCGCCTGATGATGCTGGTCAACGACTGGAGCCTGCGCAACCTGATCCCGCTTGAGCTGGCCAAGGGCTTTGGCTTCTTTCAGAGCAAGCCCGCCACCGCCTTCAGCCCCGTCGCCGTCACGCCCGATGAGCTGGGCCCGGCCTGGCAAGGCGGCCGCATGCACCTGACCCTGCAGTCCACCTGGAACGGACGCAAAGTGGGCCAGTGCGAGGCCGGGCCAGAGATGAGCTTCCACTTCGGCCAGCTCATCGCCCACATTGCCAAAACCCGCCATGTGCGGGCTGGGTCCATCGTGGGCTCGGGCACCGTCAGCAACAAAGACTGGACCAAGGGCTTCAGCTGCATTGCCGAAAAGCGCGCGATTGAAATGATCGAACACGGCGAAGCCAAAACCGCCTTCATGCAATACGGAGATACGATCCGTATCGAGGTCAAAGGCCCAGACGGCCAAAGCCTGTTTGGCGCCATTGATCAAACCGTGAGCGAACCCGATAGCCAGTGAGCTGAGCCCTTGATGAACCTCTTTGCATTGCCCCACCGCCTCACCCGCAAGCTCACGCAGATCAGCACCTGGGCCGCCACAGCCCTGTTCATGCTGGCTCACAACCCACTGCAAGCCAACACCAACTGCCCGCCCGCCGCTGCGCCGCTGACTCAGGATGAAGTGGCCCAAGGCATGCAAGCTGCACGCCTGAAAGGCCTGTTTTGGGAAGCCCGCAAAGACGGGCGAAGCCTGTGGCTCTACGGCACCGTGCATGCGGCGCAGCGGAGCTGGATGTTCCCTGGGCCTGAGCTGCTGCAGGCCATGCGCCAAGCCGACCAAGTGGCCCTGGAGCTGGACATGATGGACGCCGCCCTGATGCAAAAGCTGCAAGCCGCCGTGATGGCCCCGGCTGACGAGCCCAAGCTGCCCCCTGAGCTGCGGGCCCGCTTGGACAAAGCAGCCGCCGCCGAATGCGCGGAAAGCCTGATCAAGCCCATGCGTGCGGAGTTCCAAGCCATCACCCTCACCACCATGGTGGCCCGCCGCCAAGGCGTGGACCCGAGTTACGGCATCGACGGTTTCCTGGCCGGCCTGGCCCGCGGCCTGGGCAAGCCCGTGGTGTCCCTCGAAACCCCCGAAGCCCAACTGGCGGTGCTGCTGCCCAAAGACGAGGCCACCCGCATCAAGATGGTGGATGAGACCCTGAAGGGCCTGGAAACCGGCCAAGCCGCCATCCTGATCAAGCGCCTGACCGACGCTTGGGCCCAGGGCAAACTGGAAGAGCTAGAGAATTACGGCCAATGGTGCGACTGCCTCAACACGCCCGAGCAAAAAGAGTTTCACAAACGCCTGATCGACGACCGCAACCTAGACATGGCCCGCAAAACCACCGCCCTGCACGCCCAAGGCAAACAAGTGTTTGTGGCCGTGGGCGCGCTGCACATGACGGGGCCACAGGGGCTGCCTGCACTGCTGAAGGCGCAGGGGTTTGAGGTGCGGAGGGTGATGGGCTTGCAATAAAACGTCGAAGGCCTTTTGCCCGCGCAGTAAGCCCGGCGAGAGCCTTCCCAGCGCACAATGAAGGCTTCACACATGCCGCAGCCACCTCTGGCGGGCCTTCATAAGCAAGCACTAGGAGACATGTCCATGGCAGATTCCAACCCCTTCAGCAAGATGGTGCCCGGCTTTGATTTTTTGCAAGGCCTGGTGAAGAACGCAGGGCAGGCGCTGCCCAGCATTGGGCAGTGGGTGGCGCCCACGCTGGACCCGGTGGAGCTGGAAAAAGAGATTGAGAAGCTGCGCACGGTGCAGTTTTGGCTGGAGCAAAACGCCCGCATGGTGGCCACCACCATCCAGGCCATGGAAGTGCAGCGCATGACGCTCTCGACGCTGAAGACCATGAATGTCTCGGTGGGCGAGTTGCGTGACGCCATGACCTTGAAGCCTGCGGCGAAGGGCGGCGATGAGGCCCCGGCCGCGCCCAAAAAGGCAGCCAGCAGCAAGCCTGATGCCGCTGAAGACGAGGCCACACCGGCCGGTGTGGTGGACCCGATGCAATGGTGGGGCGCGCTGACCAAGCAGTTCACCCAGATTGCGGCCACGGCCATGAAGGACACCGCCTCAGACGCAGCCCGCAACCTAGCCAGCAATATGGCCAAGCAGTCCATGGACGCGGCGGCAGACACGCTGAAGAAAGCCGCCGCCATGCCCGCAGCCGTGGCGCAGCAGGCGGTAGACATGGCGGCCGCTGCCACCAAGACGGTCGCCAGCGCCAGCCGCTCGGCATCGGCCAGCGCTAAGGCCCCGTCTGCGGCCAAGAAAACGACGGCCACCGCCCGCAAAACCACCCCACGCAAGCCTGCGGCCAAGAAGACGGCGCGCTGACCCAGGGTATTCCCCTGCGCCAGTCACAGCTACTTTGCGGCCGCTTCAGGCGGATTTCAGGGCTGGCTTGTTACAGTCAACGCTGTATCCCCCAGGTCGGAGAGTCTTGTGAGTGTGGCAGCGCAGACGGTAACGGTTGAAGAGCGGCGGCAGCGTCAGGCTGAGGTGGTGGCGGCGCTGAAGCCGCTGCTACCGGCACACGCGCTGCTGTGGCAGTCTGAGGACACCACGCCCTATGAATGCGATGGCCTGACAGCCTATCGCGAGCGGCCACTGGTGGTGGCCTTGCCTGAAACTGAAGCCCAAGTCTCCGCCGTGCTCAGTGCCTGCCACCGCCTAAAGGTGCCTGTGGTGGCCCGGGGCGCTGGCACGGGTTTGTCGGGTGGCGCCATGCCGCATGCGCTGGGCGTCACGCTCGGCTTGGCGCGCTTTAACCGCATTGTTTCGGTCGACAAAGTCAGCCGCACGGCAGTGGTGCAGTGCGGTGTGCGCAACCTGGCGATCAGCGAAGCCGCAGCGCCGCTTGGGCTGTATTACGCGCCCGACCCCTCCAGCCAAATTGCCTGCACCATCGGCGGCAATGTGGCCGAGAACTCAGGCGGCGTGCACTGCCTCAAATACGGGTTAACCCTGCATAACGTGCTGGGCGTGCGCGGCTTTACCGTGGAGGGCGAGGCCATCAGCTTTGGCGCTGACGCGCTCGACGCGCCGGGCCTCGACCTGCTGAGCCTGATCGTGGGCTCCGAAGGCATGTTGGCGGTGATCACTGAAGTGACGGTGCGCCTGACGCCCAAGCCCCAGCTCGCGCGCTGCATCATGGCCAGCTTTGACGATGTGCGCCGCGCCGGAGACGCTGTGGCCAACATCATCGCGGCAGGCATCATCCCGGCTGGGCTGGAGATGATGGACAAGCCCATGACGGCCGCCGTGGAAGACTTTGTGCACGCGGGCTATGACCTGAGCGCCGAGGCCATTTTGCTGTGCGAGTCCGACGGCACGCCCGAAGAGGTGGAAGAAGAGATCGGCCGCATGCTAGAGGTGCTGCAACGCTCGGGCGCAACGCGCATGGCCGTCAGCGAAAACGAGGCCCAGCGCATGCGCTTTTGGAGCGGGCGCAAAAACGCCTTCCCCGCCTCGGGCCGCATCAGCCCCGACTACATGTGCATGGACAGCACCATCCCGCGCAAGCGCTTGGCCGACATCTTGATCGCCATTGCCGAGATGGAGAAAAAGTACGCCCTGCGCTGCTGCAACGTCTTCCATGCGGGCGACGGCAACTTGCACCCGCTGATCTTGTTTGATGCCAACGACCCCGACCAAATGAAGCGGGCCGAGGCCTTTGGCAACGACATCCTGGAGACCAGTGTGGCCATGGGCGGCACCGTCACCGGTGAACACGGTGTGGGCGTAGAAAAGCTCGACTCCATGTGCGTGCAGTTCAGCCCTGAAGAGCGCGAGCAAATGCTGGCCCTCAAGCGGGCGTTTGACCCGACGGAGCTGTTGAACCCCGGCAAGGCCATTCCCACCCTGCACCGCTGCGCCGAGTATGGCCGCATGCACGTCAAGAAGGGCCTGCTGCCCTTCCCTGAGCTGGAGCGTTTTTAATGGATGCGGCGCTGAACACCCTGGTGGAGGCCGTGAAGGCCGCCACAGCCGATGAACGCCCGCTGTGCATTCGCGGCAGCGGCAGCAAAGACGACCGAGGTGGCCCGCAAGTGGGCGAGGTGCTGGATGTACGCCCGCTGTGCGGCATCTCGTCTTATGAACCCACCGAGTTGGTGATCACCGCGCGAGCCGGCACGCCCCTGCCTGAGCTAGAAGCGGCCTTGGCAGAGCGCCAGCAATACCTGGCATTTGAGCCGCCGCGCTTTGGCGGCGGCACCTTGGGCGGCATGGTGGCGGCGGGCTTGGCAGGCCCTGCCCGCGCCAGTGTAGGCAGCGTGCGCGACTATGTGCTGGGCGCCACGCTGCTGAACGGCCGTGGTGAGGTAATGAGCTTTGGCGGCCAAGTCATGAAGAACGTGGCCGGGTATGACGTGTCGCGCGTCCTGGCCGGCTCCATGGGCGTGCTGGGTGTGATTTGCGAGGTCTCGCTCAAGGTCCTGCCACTCCCCCCAGCCAGCCTGACCATGCGCTTCGACATGGACCAAACCAGCGCACTGCGTCACATCAACCAATGGGCGGGCGACCCGCTGCCACTGAATGCTAGCGTATGGTGGGACGACACCTTGGTGCTACGCTTGCGCGGCGCGTCTGCAGCCGTCGCATCTGCCGCGCGGCGCTTGGGCGGCGAGCCCATTGCCGAGGACTTGGCCGCACCGTTCTGGAATGGCCTACGCGAGCAGACCGATGACTTTTTTGCCACGGCCCGCGTGGCCGTGCGCGCCCAAGGCGCCAGCCTCTGGCGGCTCTCAGTGGCGCCCAGCGCCCCGCGCATCTCCTTGGGTGGCGAACACCTGATCGACCAGCTCATTGAATGGGGCGGTGGCCAACGCTGGCTGCTGACCACCGCCAGCGCCGCTGCCGTGCATGAAGCAGCCCAAGACGCCCGAGGCCACGCCCAGCGCTGGTGGGGTGGAGATGGCGGTGCCGATGGCTTTGCGCCTTTGTCAGGCCCGCTGCTGCGCATCCATCGTGAGCTAAAGCGGGCCTTTGACCCCGCAGGCATCTTCAACCGCCAACGTCTACACCCGGAGCTGTGATGGAGCACGCCACCGAAGCCTCTATGCAGGCCTATTACGCCGAGCGGGCCCGCGAGTACGAGGCCGTGTATGCCAAGCCCGAACGGCAAGCCGACTTGTCCGCCATCAAGGCCTGGCTGCCCGCCCAGTTTGCCGGGCGCCGGGTGCTGGAAGTGGCCACCGGCACCGGCTACTGGACGCCCGCCGCCGCCACACAAGCCGCTGAGTGGCTGGCCACCGACATCAACCCCGAAACCTTGGCGGTGGCCCAAGCCAAGACCCTGCCGCCCTGCGTGCGCCTGCAAGAGGCCGACGCCTACAGTTTGGACGGCGTGGGCCACCATTTCGACGCCGCCTTCATCGGCTGCTGGTGGAGCCACATCCCACTGCGCCGCCTGCCCGACTGGCTGGCCACCTTGCACAGCAAGCTGCAGCCAGGCGCCCGCGTGGTGCACCTGGACAACCAGTTTGTGCAAACCAGCAGCTCGCCCATCACCCGCCAGGACGACAAGGGCAACACCTACCAAACCCGCCGCCTGAATGATGGCCGCAGCTTTGAGGTGCTGAAGAACTTCCCGTCCGCCGAGCAAGCCATCGCCCTGGCAGGCCCGCGTGCGCGGGATGCGCAGTGGCACGACTTTCACCATTACTGGGTGCTGAGCTACACGCTGGCGCCGCAAGACTGACTGAGCATGCAAACCCAACTCGCCCCTGAGTACGCCCACACGCCCGACGGCCAAGCGGCCGAGGCCATCTTGCGCAAGTGTGTGCACTGCGGCTTTTGCACCGCCACCTGCCCGACCTACCAACTGCTGGGCGACGAGCTAGACGGGCCGCGTGGCCGTATCTATCTGATGAAGCAGGTCTTGGAAGGTGCCACGCCCACCCGCTCTACTCAATTGCATTTGGACCGGTGCTTGACTTGCCGCAACTGCGAGACCACCTGCCCCAGCGGCGTGCAATACGGCGCGCTGGTGGAGATTGGCCGGCGCTTGGTGGACGCCAAGGTGGAGCGCCCACGCACCGAACGCGCTGTGCGCTGGTTGCTGAAAGAAGGCCTGCCTTCGCCGCTGTTTGAACCGGCCATGAAGATGGGCCAAATGGTGAGGCCCCTCTTGCCTGCATCGCTGAAGGCCAAGGTGCCGCCCAAGGCCAGCAAAGAAGCCCACCGCTGGCCCACCCGGCACCATGAGCGCAAGGTGCTGATGCTGATGGGCTGCGTGCAGCCGGGCATGATGCCCAATATCAATTCCGCCACCGCACGGGTGCTGGACGCTGCGGGCATCCAAACCGTGGTGGCGGACGACGCTGGCTGCTGCGGCGCCATCCGCGCCCATCTGGGCGACCATGAAGGCGGCTTGAACGACATGCGCCGCAACATCGACGCCTGGTGGCCGCTGGTCGAGGGCCTGACCGCCCACGGCGCGGTCGAAGCCATTGTGATGAACGCCAGCGGCTGCGGTGCCACCGTCAAGGAGTACGGCCATGCGCTGGCGCATGACCCCGACTATGCCGACAAAGCCCAGCGCATCAGCGTGCTAACCAAAGACCTGAGCGAGCTGCTGCCGGAGCTGGTGGCACCGCTGCAAAAGGCCCTGGCGGCCAAGCGCCATCGGGGTGAGGCACAGCCTGAGGCGGTGCCGCTGGCCTATCACCCTCCCTGCACCCTGCAACATGCGCAGCGCTTGAAGGGCGGCGTGGAGGAGCACTTGGCCAAGCTGGGTTTTGAGGTGCGCACCGCCACTTGCGACAGCCATTTGTGCTGCGGCTCAGCCGGCACTTATTCCGTGCTGCAACCAGACCTTTCCCTGCAACTGCGTGACCGCAAGCTTAAGGCCTTGGCCAGCGTGCCTGGCGAGACCATTGTCTCGGCCAATATTGGCTGCATCCAGCACTTGCAAACCGGCAGCGAACGCCCGGTGCGCCACTGGGTGGAAGTGCTGGACGACGCGCTCACCGCCGCCCTGACCCTGAGCCCATTGCGCGAGCCTGCTTCGCTGTGAGTGTGCCCGAGCCCTGCCCTTGCGGCCGCAGCAGCGGTGCCGGGCGGCAGGCCCGGCCGCTGGCCTATGCCGACTGCTGCGGGCGCTGGCACCAGGGCCCCTTGGCACTGCAAGCACCCGATGCCGAGAGCCTGATGCGCTCGCGCTACAGCGCCTTTGTGCTGGACCTGCGCGACTACCTGCTGGCCACCTGGCACCCAGCCCACCGCCCCGCCACGCTGCAGCCGCCCGAGCCAGGTTTGCGTTGGTTGGGGTTGACGGTGAAGCGCCACACGCTGGTGGATGCACAGCATGCCGAGGTCGAATTTGTGGCCTTGAGCAAGCTGGGCGGCCGCGCCCATCGCTTGCATGAAGTCAGCCGCTTTGAGCGTGACGAGCAGGGCCACTGGCTCTATCTGGACGGCCAGCACCGCTGATGCTGGATTCCGCTGTAGCCCTGTCTTGGGCCAATGCCGCCCAAGCCCTTGGCCTGCCGCTGATCTGGTCTGACGAGCACCTGTGCGTGCTGCACAAGCCGCCGGCACTGCTGGTACACCGCAGCGAGCTCGACAACCGAGAGCAAGATTCGGTAATGGACCGCCTGCGCGCGCTGAACACTGACTGGCTGGCCCCGGTACACCGCCTAGACAAAGCCACCTCCGGCCTGCTGATGCTGGCCCGCAGCCCCGAGGCCGCACGCCAGATGGGCGCGCTGTTCGAGACCGGAGGCGTGCGCAAAGCCTACCTGGGCCTAGTGCGCGGCTGGCCCGCTGAGCAGCAACTGATTGACTACCCCTTGGCCCGCGACCCCGAGCTGCCCAGCACCGGCCAGCCCCACCTGGAAGCGCAAACCGAATTGCAGCGCTTGGCGCGGGTGGAGTGGCCTTTTGCGGTGGATGCGCGCCATGCCAGCAGCCGCTATGCGCTGGTCTGCGCCCGGCCGCACCAAGGCCGACGCCACCAGATTCGCCGCCATGCCAAGGCCATCAGCCACCCGCTGGTGGGGGACACCACCCATGGCAAGGCACCGCACAACCATGCCGTGGCCCGCCACGTCGGCACGCCGCGCTTGTGGCTACACGCTTGGGGGCTGCGCTTCACCCATCCATTGACTGAACAGCCGCTGCGGCTGACCGCCCCGCCGGGGCCTGAGTGGCAGCACTTGTGTGCCAGCGGGCCGTGGCTGGACCCGCTGCCTGCGCTGGACGCACCCCTCTTTTGACCACCATGCATCACGGGCTTTGGACCGCTGCGGCGTCCTACATTATCTGGGGCTTATTCCCGCTGTATTTTCACCAACTCAGCAACGTGACTTCGCTGGAGATCGTGGCCCACCGCTCGGTCTGGTCTCTGGTGTTTGTGGCCGGCGTGTTGGCTGTGCAGCAGCGCTGGGCATGGCTGCGCGAGGCGCTGCGCCAGCCCAAGGT
The DNA here is from genome assembly GCA_034520165.1 of Ideonella sp. GTDB lineage: Bacteria > Pseudomonadota > Gammaproteobacteria > Burkholderiales > Burkholderiaceae_C > Ideonella. The sequence continues at coordinate 10,162 of JAXHNT010000125.1, read as the reverse complement.
CTTGGGCACTTATGCAGCGGCCGCGCTGCTGCTGTCGAGCAATTGGTTGATCTATGTCTGGGCCGTCAACCACGGCCATGTGCTGGAGGCCAGCCTGGGCTACTTCATCAACCCGCTGGTGAATGTGCTGTTGGGGGTGCTGGTGCTTCACGAGCGGCCCCGCAAGCTGCAATGGCTGGCACTGGGTGTGGCCGGTGCGGGTGTTGTCTGGATGGCCCTGGCCATGGGGACGCCGCCGTGGGTGGCACTGGCCTTGGCGCTGAGCTTTGGCTTTTACGGCCTGATAAAAAAAATGGCGCCGCTAGGCTCGCTCGAAGGCTTGTCTTTGGAGACGCTGCTGTTGGCGCCCATCGCGGTGCCCGCCCTGCTGTGGTTGACGCTGCACAGCCCCGACGGCGGCCACAGCCCCAGCACCTGGGCCTGGCTGTTGGTGGCGGGGCCGCTGACGGCCATTCCGCTGCTGCTGTTTGGCTTTGGCGCCCAGCGCGTCAGCATGGGCACTTTGGGGCTGCTGCAATACCTGGCGCCCAGCCTGCAGTTTCTGCTGGGCTGGATGGTGTTTCAAGAACCGCTGAGCCCGCAGCGCCTAATGGGCTTTGGCTTGATCTGGCTGGCCTTGCTGCTGTACAGCGTTGACTCGGTGCGTCAATGGCCCAAGGCTCAGACCAGACCCAAAAGCCTCAGCGCCAAATGATGCAGGCGTGAGGCGGGGTCGGCCAAGCCGTTGACGATGTTGAGGTGATGGCAGTAAGGCAGCGTCTCACAAATCGGCACGGCGCTTGGCCCCCACTGGTGGCGGATCAGCAGGTTTTGGCGCACAAACTCTTCGCTCTCTTCCACGCCCACCACCGCCATCAAGGGCCGCTTGGGCCGAGGGAAGAAGGCCGGACTCAAGCGCTTGACGCTGGCTGGGGTCAGGCGCAGATCGTCCTTCAAGAAAGGCGTCAGGCGCAGCGGCTCCAGGTCAAACAGGCCAGAGATGGACAAGCCGCCACGCAGCAACTGCGGCGGCAGGTCTGGGCCTACTTCGCGCCAGCGGCAGCACAGCAACATGGCCGCCAAATGCCCCCCGGCCGAATGACCGGCCACGACGATGCGCTGAGGGTCGCCACCCCACTCAGCTGCATGGCGATAGACCCAAGCCAGCGCTTGCACCACTTGCAGGGCCACGTGCTCGATGCTCACCGCCGGACACAGGCTGTACTCGGGCACCACCACTGAAGCGCCGGCTTGCACCAAGGCGGGGGCAACAAAGGAGTGATCGTCTTTGCTGAGCGAGCGCCAATAGCCGCCGTGAATGAACACGAGGATGGGCGCATTCGGCTGGGACGCGGGGAACACATCCAGGCGCTCGTCGGGGTGCTCGCCATACGCTTGATGGAGCCGCGCCCCCGGGCTGCCTTGGCGCGCCAGCCCGGAGGCCGTGCGCCAGCGCTCAAAAATCGCCGCATGATCTGGGATGCGCGCACGGTTGTTGTACTGCATATCGAGCCACTGGGGATCCATCGCACTCATGCAAGCCTCCTGGGGTGTTGGGCAGACGGGAGAATAACCCCAATCATCAGCCTTTCTTTGGTCGAGTTTGCCGGATAACTCCAGCCCGACGAATCCGTAGACGAGCAGGCCAATGTGGGTTGTTTCATCGAGTTACCGAGGGTTCTCCATGAGCATTTTGGGTGTGCTGCGTCTTTTGCGGCGGTGATGCGCGTGCAAAAATTGCAATCGATTGTGATCATCGCTTTAAGAAAGGTTCTACGCTTTTCTGGGGCCTTGGTGATGCAATCCTTGGCCGAGGGCTAAACTGTTCGTTTTCGATCGCCTTACGCGAGCCTTTCGAACTCGTTTAACACTCGGCCAAGCCCCCCCTAGAAGCTCATTCCGTTCGGTTACCTCGTCGTTTCACCTGTTAAAGATTAGGGTGAAGCCCGAATTCGCTGAATGAAAGTTCTGGATATAGTTCAGGCTTCGCGACCACAAAAGTCGCTTTTATGACATCAGCGCTCCTGGAGAGCGACTGGAGGAAAACGAGTGAATTACGCTGAAGCACAGCGCGACCCTAACAAAAACCGAGTTGGGTTCGGCGTCGTGATTGGGCTCCATGTCATCCTCGCTTGGGCCATTGTCACTGGCAATGCAAAGAAGGTGGTCGACGTGGTGAAGGGCCCGATCGAGACGAAGATCATCGAGGAGGTCAAGCCGCCCCCTCCCCCTCCGCCGGATAAGTTACTCCCGCCGCCGCCCAAGAACCTGCCACCGCCGCCGGCCTGGGTGCCGCCGCCTGAAGTGAACGTGCAAGTGCAGCAGCAGCCCACGATCACTACGCAGAGCGTTAACCCGCCGCCTGCCCAGGAATTCAAGCCTGCGGCAGCGACGCCACCTGGGCCGCCCACAGCGCCCCCGGCACCGCCTGCTCCCCCGGCACGCACAACCCCCTCTATTCGTTTTGGCGAGGCTGACAAGCCCGAATACACACCGGCAGCCCGTCGGGCCGAAATTGAGTGCGAGGTGGTTGTGGCCTACGTGATGGAAACCACAGGTGTGATCACCGAGGCAAACGTCGAGAAGTCTTGCGGATCTTCCAGAGAGCACAAGCAACTGGACCGAGTCACTGTCGATGCCGTCAAGTCTGTCCGCGGCAAGCCCGGCACAGTCGATGGCAAGCCTGAGCGACTGTCGGGACGAGTGGTTTATGTCTGGAAGCTCGAGTAAGCCCTCGTCGATCTGACCTCACCCAATCCCTGCGCATCCATCTCTTTTCGAAACGCGAAAGCCGCTTGGCTGCGCTCTGACCCTTTGTATCCCGGAGGAACCATGTCCTTTTTGAACATCATCCGCGCCCCGTTCTTGGCGGCCGTCTTTGCCATCGCTTCGCTGAGCGCGGCTCCCACCGACGTCATGGCACAAGCTGCATCCGCAGCGGATGCAACGGCGCCTGCTGCAGCTTCCGCGCCTGTCGAAGTCGTTGCGACTCCCCCCGTCGGCGTGACAACGCCTGAAGTCAAGAAAGAAGAAATCGAGAACCCCTATGGCCTGAAGGCCATGGTGCAACACGCCGGCTGGTTCAGTGTGACCACTGTGACGCTGGCGATCATGATCATCATGTCGGTGGGTAGCTGGTACATCATCATCGTGCGCCTCTGGGAGCAGAGCAAGCTCTACAAGAGCGCCCGTGAAGCCGCTGGCTTCTGGTCTGCTGGCACCGTGAAGAAGGCCACCGAAGCGCTGCCTGAGCGCAGCGCCTTCCGTTATGTGGCCGAAGAAGGCATGAAGGCCGCCGACCACCATGAAGGCACTTTGGTCGAGCAAATCGACCGCCACACCTGGATTGGCATGAGCGTGCAGCGCGCCGTCGACACCATCAACTCTTCGCAGCAGAACGGCTTGGCCTTCTTGGCAACGGTTGGCTCTACCGCACCTTTCGTCGGTCTGTTCGGCACGGTGTGGGGCATCTTGCAAGCCCTGACCCAGATCGGTGTGTCCGGTCAAGCGTCCATCGACAAGGTGGCCGGCCCCGTCGGTGAAGCGCTGATCATGACCGCCATTGGCTTGGCTGTGGCTGTGCCTGCGGTGATCGGCTACAACTGGCTGATCCGCCGCAACAAGCTGGCCATGGAGCAAGTTCGCTCCTTTGCTGGTGACCTGCACAACGTGCTGCTGGCTGGCAAGAAGTAATTGTCATGGGCTCCCCGCCGAGGCCTTGAGGGGCCTTGGCAGCAACAAAGCGAGAGGAAACACCCATGGGAATGAATGTGGGTTCATCTGACGGTGATGACGATGGTGCGATGAACGCGGCCATCAACACCACGCCCCTGGTGGACGTGATGTTGGTGTTGCTAATCATCTTCCTCATCACCGTGCCGGTGGTGACGCAGTCAGTCAACTTGACCCTGCCCAAGGAAATCAACATCCCGACTCAAACCAAGCCAGAGAACGTGCTGCTGGCGGTGAGCAAGGATGGTGATGTCTATTGGGGCATCAAGAAGTACCCGGACGTAGACACCTTGGTGGCAGACCTGAAGAAGGAAGCCGTAAAAGATCCGCAGCCGGAAGTGCATATTCGCGGTGACGAAGCTGTCCGCTACGAGTCCATCGGAAAGCTGATGGTGGCGGTCCAGCGCGCTGGTATTGCCAAGGTGGGGTTCATCACCGAACCACCAGCTCGTCAGTAAGCTGCCGGAACAAAAGAGAGGTCCCCAATGGGAATGAACGTCGGAAATTCCAGCAGCGATGAGGTGATGGTGGACATGAACACCACACCGCTCATTGACGTGATGCTGGTGTTGTTGATCATGCTGATCATCACCATCCCGGTGCAGACACATGCAGTCAACATGAACATGCCCGTCAACTCTAACCAGGCGCCACCTCCAACGCCCCCGGAGATCGTCAAGATCGATGTGGACTTTGACGGCACCCTCTATTGGCAAGGCGAGCCCCTGGAGGGCCGCGGTGACCTGCAGGTCAAGCTCTATCGTGTCGCACAGACCCCCGACCAGCCCGAGGTTCACCTGAACCCCAACAAGCTGGTCGAGTACAAACACGTTGCCATGGTGCTGGCCGAAGCACAGCGCTTGGGCGTCACCAAGATCGGCATCGTGGGTAACGAACGCTTCATGAATTAAGTGCTTTACCCTGAATTGGGGATCGGATTTGCCGCAAGCACGCTGCGAATGTCCGATCCCTTTTTCACTTTTGAGTCTCTCCTTTTTTGAGCAAGCTCCTATGAAACTTCGTCCTTTCGTATCGGCCCTGATTTTGATGGGCGCAGTGGGTTTGACGCAGGCCCAAGCCGTACGCCCTGAAGTTGGCAAGCCCCTGAAGGAAGCCAGCGATTTGCTCAAAGCGGGCAAGGCCCGAGAGGCTTTGGGCAAAGCCAATGCGGCCAATGCTGTCGGTGGAAAAACAGCGGCCGAGCAGTTCACCATTGACCGCATGCGTGCCGCCGCTGCCCAGCGCGCTGGGGACAATGGCGCTGCGGCGGATGCCATGGAAGACCTGATGAACTCGGGCAAGCTCAGCGCGGCCGAGCAGGCGCAAACTGCTGAGTCGCTGGCCTATGCCTACTCTCAGTTGCGCAACAACGCCAAAGCCACGCAGTGGGTCAGCAAGGCACAGTCGCTGGGCAATAACAGCGCCACCTTGAAGCAACTGCAAGCCTATCTACAGGCCAATAGCGGCGACTACGGCGCAATTGCAAAAGACGCCGCCGCCGCCGTCTCTGCCGCTGAACAAGCGGGCCGCCGCCCTGATGAAAACGACTTGCTTCGCCTGGCAGACGCCTACTCGCGCACCAATAACGCAGCAGGTCAGGCACAAGCCCTGGACAAGCTGGTGACCTACTACCCCAAGAAGGACTATTGGGCCGCAGCTTTGGGCCGCTTGCCGCGCAAGCCGGGCTTTTCCGACCGCTTCTCGCTGGATGTGATGCGCCTGAAGCTGGCCACGGGCAACCTGGAGGCCACCAACGACTACATGGAAATGTCCCAACTCGCTTTGCAAGCCGGCTGTAGTGCGGAGGCCAAGCAGGTGGTCGACAAGGGTTTTGCGGCCGGGGCCTTGGGCACCGGCACCGACGCTGAGCGCCACAAGCGCCTGAAGGCCTTGGTGGACAAGCGCGATGCCGAAGACAAGGCCAGCTTCGCCACGAGGCTGGCCGCGGCCACCGCCGCCAAGGACGGTAATGCCTTGGTGCAACTGGGCCAATGCCGTATTGGCGCGGGTGATGCCACCCAAGCGGAGACCTTGATTGCCCAGGGCATTGCCAAGGGACAACTCAAGAGACCTGACGATGCCAAGCTGGCCCTGGGCCGTGCCCAACTGGCTGCCAAGCAGCGGCCCAAGGCTCAGCAAACCTTGCGCGGCCTGCAAGGCACAGACGGCATTGTCGAGTTAGCGCGCTACTACCAAGCCTTGGGCCACTGAGCACGCTCACCATGACAGGTCTGGACACCGCGCCCCTGCACGCTGAGGGTGGCGGTGTTTACACCATCGACACAGGCTTTCAACGGCCGGCTTTTGATGCTGCCTATCTGGTGGTGGATCAGGGCGAAGCTGCTTTCATCGACAGTGGCACCAGTCTCTCGGTGCCACGCTTGCTGGCAGCCCTCGATCACCTGGGCTTGGGGCGCAGCCAGGTGCGCTGGATCATCCCCACCCACGTGCATCTGGATCACGCCGGTGGGGTTGGCGAGCTGCTAAGCCACCTGCCCCAAGCTCAGGTGGTAGTGCATCCCAAGGGCTTGCGGCATTTGGTGGAGCCACAGATGCTCTGGAGCGGTGCAACGGCCATCTACGGAGACGATGAGATGCGGCGCTCCTACAGCCATGTACGGCCCGTGCCACACACACGCATTCAGGCCAGCCATGATGGCGAACTGTTGCCACTCGGACAGCGACACCTGACCCTGATCGACACCCCGGGCCACGCCCGCCACCACCATTGCGTTTGGGACCCGGTCACTCGCGGTTGGTTCACGGGCGACACCTTTGGCATCTCCTACCGCGAGTTGGATGTGCAAGGTAAGGCATGGATTTTGCCGTCGAGCACGCCTGTCCAGTTCGACCCGGTGGCGCTGGCTGCATCCTGGCAGCGGCTGCTCGCAATGCAGCCACAGTGCGTTTATCTGACCCACTATGGCCGACTGGGCGATGTCACCCAACTGGCTGCCCAGCAAAGCGACTTGCTGGCCGAGGTTGTGCGCTTGGGTGAAATGTGCCAAAGCCTGGACACACCCGAAGCAGCCCTGCAACAAGGTTTGGCGCAAATCTATTTGCGCAGCTTGAGAGCCCACGGCCACATGGACAGCGACGAGCGCCTGCTCGACGCCTTGGCGGTGGACATTCAGCTCAACAGCCAAGGCATGGCCGTCTGGCTCAAGACACGCTGAGCCGGGCTGTCACAACGCCTGGCACGGCGGGGGTGGTCTGCCGCCCGCGCGCCTAGGAGCGTGGGCGGCAGCGAGTCTGGGGATCAGCAGCGCAGGGCTTGCGCCTCTTGGGCCAAGCGCGTGATGCGCGCCCAGTCGCCCGCCTTGACGGCATCGGCCGGGGTGAGCCAAGAGCCGCCGCAAACCTTGACATTAGGCAAGCCCAAAAAGTCAGGTGCGGTTTGCAGTGAGATGCCGCCCGTGGGGCAGAAGACCACGTCTGGGAAGGGCCCCGCCAAGGCCTTGAGCAGGGGAATGCCGCCCGCCGCCGTGGCTGGGAAAAATTTCAAAAAGCTCAGCCCATCGGCCTGGGCTGCCATGACCTCACTGGCAGTGGCCACACCGGGCAACAGGGGCAAACCCACTTCACGGCAGGCCGCGCCCACCTCGGTGCTGTAGCCCGGGCTGACCCCAAACACCGCTCCGGCAGCTTTCGCAGCCCGTGCATCAGCGGCACTGCGGAGGGTGCCCGCGCCGACGATGGCGCCAGGCACCTGAGCCATGGCTCGAATGGCGTCTAGCGCCACAGGCGTGCGCAGCGTCACCTCCAGCACCTTCACACCCCCGGCCACCAGCGCCTGGGCCAAGGGGGCAGCATCTTCCAGCCGGTCGATCACGATCACCGGGATCACCGGGCCATGGGCCACTAAATCAAGTGTGTTCATGATGTTCGCGTAATTCCTTGTTTGATTCAAAGCCAAGAGCACGCGCCTGTCTCGGCGGTGCTGACATTGCGACGCAGGCCAGCGAACAGCTCACGGCCCAGACCGTGGGCATGGCTGTTGGCCAGGGCAGTGTCGCGCTGGACCAAGGGGCGGGCGTCCCACTCGGCAGAAGACACGAGGACTTCCAACGTACCGGCCACGGCATCCAAGCGCACCATGTCACCGGTGCACACCTTGGCCAGCGGTCCACCCGCCAGCGCCTCGGGGCTGACGTGGATAGCAGCCGGCACCTTGCCGGAGGCGCCCGACATGCGGCCGTCCGTGACCAAGGCCACCTTAAAGCCCTTGCCCTGCAGAACTGCCAAAGGCGGGGTCAGCTTGTGCAGCTCGGGCATGCCATTGGCCTGCGGGCCTTGGAAGCGCACCACGGCAATGAAGTCGCGCTCCAACTCACCAGCCTTGAAGGCGGCCAGGAGCCCCTCTTGGCTGTCAAACACCATGGCCGGCGCCTCCACGATGTGGCGCTCCTCGGGTACGGCAGACACTTTGATGACCGAGCGACCCACATTGCCGGTTAAGAGCCTCAATCCCCCGGTGGCTGAGAAGGGCACTGCGACGGTGCGCACCACACTGTCGTCGCCGCTTTGGGCAGGCAGGTCGTCCCAGCGCAGGGTGCCGCCATCCAACAACGGCTTTTGGCCATATGCGGCCATGCCACCGGCCGCGACCGTGCCCACATCGGCGTGCAGCAGGCCGCTCTGGCGCAACTCGCGCAACACAAAAGCCGGGCCACCGGCGGCCTGGAAGTGATTCACATCCGCAGAGCCGTTGGGGTAGACCCGCGCCAGCAGTGGGATGACCCCGGAGAGCTCAGAGAAGTCGCCCCAGTCGATGCGGATGCCCGCCGAGCGCGCCACAGCGACCCAGTGAATCAAGTGATTGGTGGAACCGCCCGTTGCCAGCAGGGCGATCATGGCATTCACGATGCAACGCTCGTCCACCAAGTGACCGATAGGCAGGTCTCGCTGGTCAGGGGTGAGGCTCAAGGCCGTGCTCACAGCTTCTTGGGTCAGGGCTTTTCGCAGCGGATCATGCGGATGAATAAAGGCGCTGCCAGGCACATGCAGGCCCATAGCCTCCAGCAGCATTTGGTTGGAGTTGGCCGTGCCGTAGAAGGTGCAGGTTCCGGGGCTGTGGTAGGCGGCTTGTTCAGCCTGCATCAGTTCATCGCGGCCCACCAGGCCTTGGGCAGCCTTCTCGCGCACCTTGGCCTTGTCGCCGTTGGACAAGCCCGAAGCCATGGGGCCTGCCGGCACAAACACGCACGGCAGGTGGCCGAAGTGCAATGCCCCAATCAGAAGGCCGGGAACGATCTTGTCGCAGATGCCGAGCAGCAGCACGGCGTCAAACACATCGTGGGACAGCGCGATGGCCGTGCTCATCGCGATCGTGTCGCGTGAAAACAGTGACAACTCCATGCCAGGGTAGCCTTGGGTCACGCCATCGCACATGGCAGGCACGGCGCCGGCCACCTGCGCGGTCGCGCCCAGTTTCAGCGCAGTTTCACGGATCAGGGCCGGATAGCCCTCGTAGGGCTGGTGGGCCGACAGCATGTCGTTGTAGGCCGTGACAATGCCCAGATTGGGCGCCTTTTGTGCCACCACCTTAAAGCGCTCGTCCTTGGGCAGGGCTGCAAAGGCGTGCGCCACATTGGCACAGCCCAGGCGATCAGGCCCAGGGGCGCGGTGGCGCAGCGCGTCCACCCCTTGCAGATAGGCACTGCGGGTGGCAGCGCTACGCTCGCGAATGCGTCGGGTGACGCTGTCTACAACAGGATGAAGTGCAGTCATAAGCGAGAGGCTTGTTGAAAAACAAGTTTGTAACCAATCCCTTCATTATCGTGTAACTTGATTACACGGTCAAACCCCTGTTGCCGATATCGGTATGCTCACGGCGTATGGCGCCAAAGCATCTCCACTCTCAGACGGACACCCTGCCGGGCTCGCGCGACCCATCCCCCATGCTGCAAGAGGCCCTGAATCATTGGCATGGCAGCCAGCAGCCTCTGTGGATTTTTGGCTACGCGTCGCTGTTGTGGAAGCGTGAGTTCGACGCCATAGAAACGCGAGAAGCCCGGCTGGCTGGCTGGCACCGTGCCTTTAGGATGCGCTCTCGCGTCAATCGCGGCAGTGTCGCTTGCCCGGGCCTGGTTTTTGCGCTGATGGCCGGTGGCTCTTGTGTCGGGCGTGTATACCGGGTGCGTGCGGGAAGCGAGCCAGAAGTACTGCAATCCCTCTGGGAGCGCGAAATGCCCACCGGCGTGTATGACCCGCGTTGGCTCAGGTGCCGCACCCCCCATGGCCAAGTGCAGGCCTTGACCTTTACCCTGCCGCACCGCCACCCCTCACACACCGGGCGGCTGAGTGATGAGATCTTGCTAGAGATTTTTCAACAGGCCCAAGGTCGGTACGGCAGTACTTTGGACTACTTGCGACAAACCGCTGCGCAACTGAATCTCCTAGGCATCCGCGATGCGGAGGTTCAGCGCCTGATGAGAACAATACGTAACTT
>JAXHNT010000049.1:0-8224 GCA_034520165.1 Ideonella sp. | reverse complement strand
ATCCGTTCAGTTACGTATTACTCAGAAATGCCACATGGCCTTCAAAGAAAGGAATGCCATTGCCACGGGTGTAGTCGTACCAACTGGAGATGGCGGCCACCGGAACAATGGTCTTCAGGCCCTCAACGCCGGTAGAGGCCACCGCATTGGCAATGGTGCCGTCCCAAGAGACCCCGATCATGGCTGACTTGCCGGTGCCCCACAGCGTGGCATCAGCCGGTGTGCCATTGGCATAGAAACCACGCGCACGACCATTGGCCCAGTCGATGACCGCCTTGGAGCCTTGCACCTCGCGTGTGCCGCCTACATCGGCACAGCCGGTAGAAAAGTCGGTGCCCGGCAAGGCGACGGTGGCAACAGCATAGCCATAGGGGAGGAAAAAGTCGGTCTCCCACTCCTGGCGGGGCTGCTGGAAAAAGTAAGGCGAGGCATGAATGATCAAGGGGACTTTGGCACCCGGCGCGGTATTCGGCCGGGTGACCTCCACCCGAATGCGATCTGACTGGCCATCGCGATCATCATCACGCCCGGTCTCGACAAACACCACTTCGTTAATGGCCTGGGCGCGATTGAAGTAAGGCACGGTCTGCTGGCCCTGCACCCAAGGGCGGTCGTCAGGCCCCTCAAGTTCGACACTTACGACACGCAAGTGACTGATTCATATAGAACCAGCATCAAAATCGCAGACTACAAATGGGGTTTGGCGAGGTCGGTGGGGGTGGGTTGTGGCAGGTCCAGCGCCGCAAAGAGCGACTTCTGCAGGGTGGCGATTTCCGTCAAGCCGCTGAGCCTTTGCCCGTCAGCGGTTTGAATCGTTTGTTGTTGAATGCGCCTGAGTTGTTCGAGCAGCCGGGTCGGAGACTCTTCTCGGTTACTGGCCTTGAGGCGCATGCGCATGACGCGGTGGAGGATCAGGGCGATGAAGCAGATCAGCGAATGGGCGCGAATGCGCTGGGGCAGACGGTGGTAGACCGGGCCGATCTCGATGTCGGACTTGAGCACCCGAAAGCCTCGCTCGATGTCGGCCAGGCTCTTATAGCGCGTGACCACTTCGGCTGCCGGCTCGGCGGTGTTGGTCACCAGCAGCAGCTTGCCGTCGAGCAGTTCGAGGTAGCGCTGGTGGCCCTCGTCAACGGTGTAGCTGAAGGCTTCGGCCTTGAGGTCAACCTTGATCAGGTGGGCCAGGCTTGCGTCCTTGACCGCGTGATAGAAGCGCGCCTTCGCGCCTGAGTCCGACAGCGGTTTGCCTTTGCTGCGTTTGCCGGCGTCTTGCTCGTCGAGCTTGCCGCTCCACTGCTGGCCAAGTTTGATCAGATCGTCAATGGCGGTTTGGCGTGCCCGGGTTCGCCGCGTGGCGGCGACCGGGTCGTGCTCGACCACCAGGCGGCGAGAGGGCCCGTCGGGCGCCGCCCACGTCGTCTCGCTGACCCATTCGGTATTGCTCGGTTGCTGCGCGGCCATGGCGCCGAGTGCGTCGGCGAAGTCTCCATAGCGCGATGCGGGCACGGCCAGGATGTAGTCCAGTGCCACGTCGCGGCCCTGGGCCTTTAGAGTGGCTTGCAGCGCGGCGAGCTCGTCCAGGTTGTTCACGCTGAGCAGGCCGCGGTCGGCGATGAGCACCACCCGCTTGAGTGGGTAGCGCGCCAGCAGCGCGGTGATCATCGGCAGCAAGGTCTTGGCCTCGGCCGTGTTGCCGGGGTGCACCTCGTGCGCGATGGGCAGGCCCTGGGCGGTTTGCACCAGCGAGAGCATGAACTGGCGCTCGATCAGGCCCGACTTGCCGCGCCCGAAGGCACGCACGTCGCCCTCTTGCACCGACTCCCCCGCCACCTGCACCGTAGTCAAGTCGTAGAACACGACCGACAGATCCTGGTCGATGAGCGGTCGCATCAAGCCAGCCAGTCGCTCACCCAGAGCCTCACTGTGTTCGTCAAGCACGTCCATGGCGCGCAGCAGGTGCTGGTGCGTGGGCAGGCTGTCGGCAAAGCCGAAATCGGTGGGCAGCGCGGCTCCTCGTCGTTTAGTGTGGAATCAGACAAGTCATCTCTGAGGCCCGGATAGCTAGGATTGGCGTGATGCGGCAGGCGCGAATGGTGAGACCGGCAGATGCGTCAGCTTGCCCATGCGCAGGTAGGCGATGTTGATAAAGCAGGCGGCAGTGCGGAACCCTCGGGCTGCCCTTTTTGCCTGTTGCAACAAGCCATTCATCGCTTCAACGAAGGCGTTGCTGCGGTGATCCAGCATGCCGCGCACCACGGCATCAAAGTGAGTCTTGAGCGTTTTGCCAAGGCGTTTGAAGGCCACCAAGCGGCTGCGCCTTGCCCACGAGATCCAGGCCTTGAGATCCATGCTGGCTTGCTCGGCTTGGTTGTGTGTTCGGGCGCTGGCAAACACCGCACGCAGGGCCATCTTCAAGCGCCAAGCCCGCGTGGTTTTTAGGTTGGCTCGTTGCAGCCAGTGCATGGCGCTGATCTGCGTTGCACTCCAACTCGACGGGTTGCGCCTTGTCGCCCACAGCAGAGTTTTGCGCTCTTTGGCATCCATCTCGCCCAAGGCCTCGCGCACCTTTGCGCTTTCAGTTTTCCACTCCGCGCTGCGCACTTCGTCCATCGCCTCATTGGCCAGCGCCACCACGTGGAAGCGGTCATAACTGATCTTGGCATTGGGCAGATACAACGCCGCGCCCTTGGCATAGGCTGCACTCATGTCCATGCAGGCATGTGCAATCGCGGTGGGCTCACCGCCATGGGCTTGCAGGTCCTGCGCGAAGGCTTGCAACGTCTTATGGTCTTTGCCAGAGGTGGCGAAGAGCAAGCGCATTTCATCCAAATCATGCACCACGGTGATGTACTCGTGGCCCTTGCGCAGGCTCGTTTCATCGATGCCCACAAGCTTGACTTGGCTCATGTCTTGCAGGTGACGCGCCTTGCTGACGTAGTGCTCAATGCGGCGCCAGAGTTGCTTGTCTTGCACCCGCAGCATGTGCGCGGCCTGGCGCACCGGCAGGCCTTGGCAAAGCGTCAAGCCTAGCGCTTCAAACAAGAGCGTGAAGCCGCTCCCTTCACGCGCCCACGGCACCCCCGAGTTCGACACCAAACAGCGTAAGTTGTTGATCTGTATAGACAGCCCTTACGGAACTGGCACTACAGGGGCGGTTTAGAGCAGCGGCAACTGGGTGTTTAGGGTGGGCTTGTCGACCTGAAGTGCTGCCAAGACATCCGCTTGGAGAGGTTGAAGGGTGGAGACTCCTTGGACGGGTGGGGCGTCTGCAATGCGCACGGTGTGGCGCTGGATGCGGCGCAGCTCGGCCAGGGCAGCCTCTGGGGAGAGCTCGCTGCCCGCGCGCTTGAGCCGCCGACGCATGACGCGATGCAGGATCAGCGCCATGAAGCAAATGCTGGCATGGGCCTTGATGCGCTGGGGCAGCCGGTGGAAGACCGGTGCAATCTCGATCTCGGACTTGAGCACCTTGAAGCCGCGCTCAATGTCGGCCAGCGACTTGTATCGCTGCAGCACCTCAGTCGCCGTCATGTCTTTGACATTGGTGACCAACATCAGCTTGCCGTCCATGAGCTGTGCCCGCGCCAGCGCTCCCTCATTAAGCGTGTAGCTGAACAGCTCCGCCTTCAAGTCCACCTGGACGATGCGCGCCAAATGCGCCTCACTGACCTCGTGGAAGAAGCGCGCCTTAGCCCCTGAGTCGGAGAGCTTGCGCCCCTTGTGAACCTGGCCCTCGTCCTGGGCGTCGAGCTTGCCCGTCAGTGCCTGTGCGCGCTGCTCCAGCGCTTTGATGCGGGCCAGGCGGTCTTGCGTTTGTTCGCGGGCCTGTACGGGGTTGTGCGCCACCACCAAGCGCTGGCCCTGCCAAGCCAGCTCCTGCACCACTTCGTCATCTGCCTTGGTCATCTGCTCAGCCACGGGTGCGAGCAGATCGACAAACTCGCCGTAGCGCCGCCCTGGCACGGCCAGAATGAACTCCAGGGGTCGATCCCCCGCAACACGCAGCTTGCTGAGCGCCTCCATATTGTCCAGCGAGAGCAAGCCCCTGTCTGCCACCACGACTAGGCGGCGGATGTGTGGGAAGCGATCCAGCACTTTCTTGAGCGTGGGCTCCAGCGTTGGGGCTTCGGCAGAGTTGCCGTCAAAGACCTCGTGGAAGATGGGCATGCCGTCGGCCGTTTGCACCACGCCCAACATGAACTGGCGCGCAATGACGCCCTCCTTGGACATGCCAAAGTGGCGCACATCACCGACTTGCTGGCTCAGACCTTCGGCGCGGATCGTGGTCAAGTCATAAAAGACCACCGAGAGGTCTTCATCAATGAGCGGGCGCAATAGCTGGGCGACACAGTCATCGATGGCCTCGTGGTGATCCATCAGCGCATCCATGCTGCGCAGCAAGTGCTGGTGGCTCAAGCCATCGGCATCAATGCCAGGCATGCTGACGGTTTGCAGCCAGCGCAGTGCGCCCAGTTTGGAATCCGCGTCGCACAAGCGATTGAAGACCATCACGCGGATCGCTTGCTCCACAGCGGTGGTGAAGCGAGCCCGCCGAAACACAGCCGCGAGCCGGTCAAAACCCAACTCATGCCAAAGCGCGTCCAGGGCCCAGACATCACCCAGGGCCAAGGCTGACTCAAAGCGGACCTGCGGCGCATCGACGCCATCCACAGGACGCCCCTTGGCTCGAAGCAAACCATTGAGCAGGGCATCCAGCGGGCCACCTTCTTCGTCCAGACGACCGAGCATGGCTACGGTGCGCTGACGGGGCTGGCCTTGCTCGTTGCGGAAAGACTCCACCAGCCGAACATAGCGGTGACCACCGGAAGACGAGACCTTGAGGAACATGCCTCAAGTGTAGCGCAGAGAAGTAAGCACTGAAACTACATTTACTTGCAATATTGGCACTACAAAAAAATCAAAAAATGAGCCGTCAACACGCACTAAGTCCTTGATTCATATAGACCCGACTCGCGGCAGGAGCACCAAAACCGGAAGTTGGTGTCGAACTCGGGGGCACCGGAGTTTGCGTCGTTTTGCCGCACGCCGTACAGGCCACGCGTGGCACATCAGCATGCATCCAGGCCTCGAGTTGGAAGAAGTCCAGGTGTCGCCAGGATCGGCGCAGTCGGTCATGCACCATCTGATCAGCCGCGCCACAGTGCGGGCAAACCAGCTTGGCATCTTGGCAGCTGACCTCAAAGTCAATGCGCCTCTTTGCAGTATCAAGCTTGACACTCTCCACCACCCAAGGGCGCTGCAATCCAAGCGCACTGGTGAACAAGGCTTCGACTTCAATACTCATAACGGCTCAACTTCAAAACAGCGCTTGACTGGCACACTGCGTGGCACTTTGGAGGTGCATCACTGGACGCTCAGGCAGGCCAGAAAGTCGGAATTGTCGGTGTTGGGATCCACACTAAACGACGAGGAGCCGGCAGCGCCACGGTGTCGAGCCAACGCAGCACGCCCAACTTGCTGCCCGGATCGCACAGCCGATTCAAGACCATGGTGCGCAGGCAGGCCAGCACATCGAGTTCAACTCGCGAGCGCCGCCAGGCGCCGGCCAGGTCATCAAAGCCGAGGGCACGCCACAGCCGGCTCAGGGCCCAGACGTCACCCGCGCTGCGGCTGTCGAAGAAGCGAAGGCTCTCCAGCGGATTGACGGGTGCGGGCGCAGCGCCGCCCGCCTGCCCTTGTGCGCGCTGGAGGGCGGCAATTAATTTGTCCACATCGCCACCGGCCTCAAGGCGCCCGAGCGTGCAGAGGGTGCGCTGGCGCGGCTTGCCCTCCTCGTTGCGAAACGACTCGACCAGCTGCGCGTAGCGGCGGGGGCCCGACTGGGTGACCTTTACAAACATGGCGGGAAGTGTAGCTCAGACCGGTGAAATCACGAACTACATAACTCAGCAAACGTGCCACTACACACAATTTCCTGATCTGCACCTCAGGCGCACCTAAACGCTTGATCTGACACGGCTTCTAGGCCCTAAATCGGGCAAAAAAGTGGGTGGGGGTGTCGAACTTGGGAGGCCCTGCAGCAGCCTGGGCAAGGGCTGGCATCACATTCGTGCCAATGAGCATGGCCGTCGCAGCGCGGTAAAGGATCGAATGAGTCGATGTCATGGTCTAGCCTCGTGCAGAAAGTAAGTGTGATGGGCGCGGGAGCACTATAGAAGTGCATACCCTGCCTGAGCACTTGAATCCCTAGTTCGCTCTAGGGGGCTTTGAGCACTGAGGGCGGAGGAATGGCTGCGGTGGGCGCAGGCTCGCCGAAAGGCACCAGCCCGCCGGGCGGTGAAGACGGACTCCGCACGGCCGCGTTGGCGCGTTGGCGCAAGCGCTGCGCCGACAGGGGTCCACGGGCCTGGGTGGCATCGGCATCCTCCGCCCACGCTTGCGCAGCCACCAAACCGCGCGCCGACAAAACAGCAGGCAGAGGCAACAGCAAGGGCTGCGTCCAACTGGGGCCACGGCGTTTGAGGCCCGTCACGGCCAACACATCGGGCCCAGCCGCTTGCAAGCGCAAGCGCAAAGGAGCGGGGCTGGCCTGAGCAGCGTCAGATGCGGGACGCCATAAAAACACTGGCCCGGCTTGGGACTGGGCGGCCAGTTGCAAGCGGCGCAGGGCCTCAGGCGGCAGATGTTCAGGAAGCCAAGCCATCACCACCCCGACTTGGCCGCTGCGCAACGCTTGCTCTAGAACCCAACACAAGTCCGCCCAAGGCGCGGGCGGAGCGCCTTTTCGCACGGCGCGACGTGGCGGAGCCAATGCCGGCTGAACCACCACACAGCGCTCAGGCGCACAGCCCATCTGCAACAAACTAGGCGCGGAGAGCAAGGCCGGCGGCTGCACCCAAAGCAAAGATTGACCTTGCGCGCTGAGACGTGCCAGCAGGGGTGCCAGCAGACGCAATTCACCTAAACCTGGCGCGGGCAGCAGCAATTCCGTTAACGCCCGACCAGGCCAACCGCCGCCGGGCAGTTCGGCGTCTAAGCTAGGCCAACCCGTCGGCCAGACATCGCCCGGAGCCCGCCCCCCTGCCCCACCCGCGCGGGCACGCCACACCATAGGGTGCAAAGGCCCTGCGCGAGCACTGCGGGATGAGACTGTGGGCGACGTAGCCGCAGAGGCTGCTGCCAAGCGATGTGTGATGAAGGGCGGGCTCATAGTACTGTTTATTTATACAGTATCATGCCGCTTCTTGATGCCTTGATCAAGGTGGGGTCAGCTTCATGCTCTCTCCAGATTTCATCGCCAGGGTCAGCCTGCCTCTGACCCTGGCTTTTTTTAGGGGGAGGCCTATGCCCCCGCTCTCTGAACATTGAAATAATCATTTCATTTCAGCAAAAAACCCATCAGTTCACACGCTGAATTTCTCATCATCTCATGAGTATAAAAATACTCTCGGCGCTGGATGAAGAGAATCTTGACATCAGAACGCTTCAGCACATGCTGTGGGTTTAAGGGCTCCTCGTCGTTTAGTGTGGATCCCAACACCGACAATTCCGACTTTCTGGCCTGCCTGAGCGTCCAGTGATGCACCTCCAAAGTGCCACGCAGTGTGCCAGTCAAGCGCTGTTTTGAAGTTGAGCCGTTATGAGTATTGAAGTCGAAGCCTTGTTCACCAGTGCGCTTGGATTGCAGCGCCCTTGGGTGGTGGAGAGTGTCAAGCTTGATACTGCAAAGAGGCGCATTGACTTTGAGGTCAGCTGCCAAGATGCCAAGCTGGTTTGCCCGCACTGTGGCGCGGCTGATCAGATGGTGCATGACCGACTGCGCCGATCCTGGCGACACCTGGACTTCTTCCAATTCAGGCCTGGATGCATGCTGATGTGCCACGCGTGGCCTGTACGGCGTGCGGCAAAACGACGCAAACTCCGGTGCCGTGGGCGCGTGAAGGGCGGCTTCACGCTCTTGTTTGAAGCGCTAGGCTTGACGCTGTGCCAAGGCCTGCCGGTGCGCCAGGCCGCGCACATGCTGCGGTGCAAGACAAGCAACTCTGGCGCCGCATTGAGCACTACGTCAGCAAGCGCGTCACCTGCAAGACATGAGCCAAGTCAAGCTTGTGGGCATCGATGAAACGAGCCTGCGCAAGGGCCACGAGTACATCACCGTGGTGCATGATTTGGATGAAAAGCGCTTGCTCTTCGCCACCTCTGGCAAAGACCATAAGACGTTGCAAGCCTGGCGCAGGACCTGCAAGCCTATGGCGGTGAGCTT
>JAXHNT010000100.1:0-21332 GCA_034520165.1 Ideonella sp. | reverse complement strand
CAATGCCGAATATCCGATCTACAGGCACATGATCTGCCATGAATGAGCCGTTGCAGCAGCTTCTCAATACAGCGGTGAGACCCTCCTCGACGAGGGTGAGCAACGTCCCTCCTGTCGCCAATTGGAACCGGTGATCGCTCGGATCCAGTCCTTGATGTCTTTTTGGGGCATCACGCTGGACGAGTTTGAGGCGCCAGCCCCACCGCCCCCTCCACCTTCAGGGCCTTTGCCCATCAAGTATCGCCACCCTGTCAGTGGAGAAACCTGGGACGGCCGACACCCGCACCCCGATTGGTTGAGGCACGCCTTGCTCAAAGAAGGTATGCGGGTCGAAGAGCTCAAACCCAGCGCAGCGGACCACCAGCCTCCCGCGCCCTCCTGAAGCGGACATTCGTTCTGCAGAGGGCGCTCAAAGTCCTTACGGATTCGCTGTCCCTGCAAGTTCAACACTGCGGCTTTGGCCTCAATGCGCTCCAGCACCGGGGCCAGGGCCGAGTGCATCACCCTCACGCACCACCTGGTCATTGATGATCACCATGCGTGCGCTGGGGTCTGTGGAGTGCATGGCCCCACCCCAGGTCAGCTTGGCAAGCGCTTGCCGCTGGACTGGCGTCATGTCTGCCCACTTAACGATGCGGTCCCCCACAGGTGCGGCAGGAGCAGGCGAATGGGCCTTCGCCACCTTGAGCTGCGGCGGCGGCAGAGGGGTCGCTGCAACTGATGCCACAGGTGCTGGCGCAGGCGTGGGCAAACTCGTGTTCGGCGCCTGTGCGGCTAGCGGCTGCACCGGCGAGCTCTGCACCGCAGGGACCTCAGTGGCCGTGACCGCGACAGACTGCTCCGTGACGGCCGTCGAGCGCCACAGCCACAACCCAACCCCAGCGGTGACCATGAGCAGCAGGCCCATCGCCAACCCTCGGCCGTGTGGCCTCACCCGGCCTTGAGGCCCTTGTACGCTCGGCGACCAAGCTTGGCTGTGCAGTCCCGGCACGCTGCCTTGCTCGCGCTCGGCTTCGGCCTTCTTCAGCGCTTCCAAGATGTACGACATACTCAGCGTTCCCCGTCCAAGCGAGGCTCATTCACCGCCATGGCGCGATTCAGCAGCATCAGCGTTTGCACATTGGCTTTGCCGTCCGGGCGCAGGCCTTGGGCTGCTTGAAACGCATACAGCGCAGCATCGACATCCCCGACACTCCCTGATGCAGATTTTGGCAGCAGGCCCAACTGCCGCGAGGCGGCCTGGATGCCCTGGCTGGCTGCGGCGCTGTCTTGCTGAGCCCACGCGCCAGAGGTGCGCCACCAGGGTGACTGAACTGGCCACGCCAATACGGCGCCAATTCGACCCAGCGCACCCATTGCTGCCCTTCTTTTGTGCTGCACCAAGGCCTGATCAGACCGCAGCCCCCACAGCAGCATTCGACCTTTGGCACCACTCTCGTCTTGCAAGAGCAACATCACAGGACGGTCCAGAAGGCGAATCAGTTGCGCGCTGGCATGGGCGCGGAAGCAGCGCAGCGACTCGGCGACGACTCGCTCGCAAACAGGCCCCTGAGTAACTGGCCCGCCCCAGCGCTCGACCAACAGTCCGAGCGGTTCAGCGTCATGGCGCCACCACTGCGCGCGGGTCGGCATTGAGCCCTAGCGCAGGCGCCGCCACCGACCGCTGAGTCACTGCACCACTGGTGAGAGCCGCCGGGCTCGCAACGGCCACAGCTGGCTTCTGCGGCACCGGGTTGGGTCGTGCTGACGACGCTGCCGACCCCTGCAGGTGCTCAGGCTTGGGCAGTAACCGCGAAGAGGTCGACGGCGCCCCGCTGTTGGACGAAAGAGCCCAACTGTTCCACCACCATGCCGCAGCAAAGCCAAGGAAGAGCACGCCCAGGCCAAGGCCCCAAAGCCGCCCAAAACGACCGACATCAGAGTGCCTTGAGGCTGTGTTGGCCAACGGGCGTGCGAACACCTCCAGCGCCGCCTTGTCGACCATGCCCCGATCAATCACCTTTCGGCCCAGCGCATAGGCCCCCAGCAAGGCGCGGTCACACAATAAGTTGATGCGACGTGGCACGCCTTTGGTGAGCTGCTGTATGCGTGCCAAGGCCCGCGGCTCGAAGGGCGATGGGCCTTGCCAGCCCGCTACCGAGAGACGATGCTGTACATACTGGTGCGTCTCGGCGGGCGACAGGGCCTCTAAGTGGAACTGGGCCACCACGCGCTGAGACAGCTGCTCCAACTCAGGTCTGGCCAGCATGTCGCGCAACTCGGGCTGACCAATCAGGATGATCTGCAAAAGCTTTCGCTCAGCCGTTTCCAAATTGGTCAGCAAGCGCAGTTGCTCCAGCACAGGGGCGCTGAGGTTCTGCGCCTCGTCGATGATCAGCAGGCAAGATCGTGCAGCCGCAGCGTGTCTTGCAGCAGGAAAGTATGGAGGGCATCCACCATGCCCTTGGTGGAACCCGGCGTGCGCACTGCCTCTGGCAGCACTACACCAAACCCCTGGCAGACGGTCTGCAGCAACTCGTCCACTGTCAGGCCGGGATTGAAGATATAGGCCACCGTACACTGCGGAGGCAACTGTTCCAAGAAGCAGCGACACACTGTGGTCTTGCGCTTGCGCCAATAGCACCGCTCAGCAGCACAAAGCCGCCGCCCGCGCTCACGCCCCACAGCAGATGCGCCAAGGCATCCCGGTGGCGCTCACTCATGTAGAGGTAGCGCGGGTCCGGTGCGATGGAGAAAGGGACTTGGCTCAGCCCAAAGAACTTGGCGTACATATCACGGAGGATAGCTTCCCGGCACTGTGAGAACTCCCGCGAGAGACTAAAGTTGCTCGAACTTGAAGACCGCCACGCTGGCCCGCAGATTGGGCCAGGTACGGATCACCTCACCGCCACTCAGACCGAAGCTGTCGGTCACGGCCAAGCCATTTTTGCCCGCCAAGACTTCAAAGTCCGCAAAGGTACTGACGCGGATATTGGGTGTGTCGTACCACTGATAGGGCAAGGTCTTGGTCACCGGCATGCGCCCGCGCATCACACTCAGGCGGTTGGGCCAATGGGCGAAATTGGGAAAGCTGACGATGCCGATACGGCCCACGCGAGCGGTCTCACGCAGCATGTGCTCGGTATTGCGCAGGTGCTGCAGGGTCTCCAGTTGCAGCACCACATCGAAGCTGTGATCGTCGAACAGTTTCAAGCCCTCTTCGAGATTGAGCTGAATCACGTTCACGCCGCGCTGGGTGCAGGCAAGCACATTGGCGTCGTCGATCTCGATGCCATAGCCAGTGCAGGCACGATACTGCTGCAGGTGAGCCAATAGCTCACCTTGCCCACAGCCTAAGTCCAACACCCGTGAACCCTCGGGCACCAAGCGAGCGATGACTTCCAGGTCTTTGCGCTCACTCATCTTGCGCTCCATTTTGCAAGCTGGCCGCGATGCGTTGGAAGTAGGCGCGCATCACACCGTGGTAGCGGGGATCCTCCAACAGAAAGGCATCGTGCCCATGGGGTGCATCGATCTCAGCGTAGCTGACGTCGATGCGGTTATCCACCAGCGCCTTGACGATCTCGCGCGAGCGGGCCGGAGAGAACCGCCAGTCGGTGGTAAAGCTCACCACCAAGAATTTGTGTTGGCGTGCTATGGCGAAAGCACGAGAGAGGTCTCCGCCGTGCTCGCGTGCCGGGTCAAAGTAATCCAGGGCTCGGGTGATCAGCAGATAAGTATTGGCGTCGAAGTACTCGCTGAACTTGTCGCCTTGATGGCGCAGATAGCTTTCGATTTGAAACTCAATGTCCTGCGTGGAATAGGCCGGCCCGCCTGCGCGCATGTCGCGGCCGAACTTGGCCTCCATTGAGTCGTCGCTCAAATAAGTGATGTGACCAATCATGCGCGCCACGCGCAGGCCGCGCTTCGGAACCACCCCGTGCTCGTAGAAGTGCCCACCATGAAACTCCGGGTCGGTGATGATGGCGCGACGGGCCACCTCATTGAAGGCAATATTCTGTGCGGACAAATTGGGCGCGGTCGCCACGGCCACACAGTAGCGCAGGCGTTCGGGGTAGCGAAGGGTCCACGCCAGGGCCTGCATCCCGCCCAGGCTGCCCCCCAGCACAGCGGCCAATTGGCGGATGCCCAAGTGCTCGATCAAGCGTGCTTGCGCATCCACCCAATCCTCCACCGTCACCACCGGAAAGTCGGCCCCATAGGGCTTGCCGGTTTGGGGGTTCAGGTGCATGGGGCCTGTCGAGCCAAAGCACGAGCCGAGGTTGTTGACGCCAATGACAAAGAATTGCTTGGTGTCCAAGGGCTTGCCAGGGCCAACCAAGTTATCCCACCAGCCTTCGCTGCGCTCTTGGCCTGCGTACTCGCCTGCCACGTGGTGCGAGGCGTTCAGGGCATGGCAAACCAATACTGCATTGCTGGCGTCCGCGTTGAGCGTGCCATAAGTTTCGTAGTGAAGTGTGTAGTGGGCCAGCGTCGCCCCGCTTCGAAGCGGGAGCGGCGTGTCAAAAGACATTTGCTGAGGCAAAACTGTGCCAACTGAGGCCATGACGGACATCCTGAACCTGAAAAAAACCCGGCGCCGCAAAGATGGCGGACATCGGGTCGATCGGATGTCCCTCTTTAGCGGCATTTATTGAAGCGCCCGCAATCTGGTTCAAATCGGCGCTGTGACCCGTCAGTATAAGCAATTCGACGAGGTCGTCCGGCGCAGCTTGGGCACAAAAACTGCTCGCAGTTGCGTTCGGCGATCCACATCTCTCGGCATGAAAAAAGCCACCCGAAGGTGGCCTGGAGTCCGCGCGAGTGAGGACTCAACGCTGAGCGATAGGCTTGACGTCGCGAGATGCTGAGCCGACGAACAGCTGACGAGGACGGCCGATCTTGTACTCGGGGTCGCCGATCATTTCGTTCAGTTGGGCAATCCAGCCCACGGTACGAGCCAAAGCAAAGATAGCCGTGAACAGCGGCACAGGGATGCCAATGGCGCGCTGCACGATGCCGGAGTAGAAGTCCACGTTCGGGTAGAGCTTGCGGGCGACGAAGTATTCGTCTTCCAGCGCGATCTTTTCCAGCTCCATGGCCAGCTTGAACAACGGGTCGTTGTGCAGACCCAGTTCGTTCAACACTTCGTGGCAGGTCTCGCGCATCAGCTTGGCGCGCGGGTCGTGGTTTTTGTAGACGCGGTGACCAAAGCCCATGAGCTTGACGCCGGAGTTCTTGTCCTTGACCTGCTTGATGAACTCGCCGATCTTGGCCACACCGCCCTGGTTCTGGATGTCGGTCAGCATGTTCAGGCAAGCCTCGTTCGCGCCACCGTGAGCCGGGCCCCACAGGCAGGCGACACCTGCGGCGATGGCAGCAAACGGGTTGGTGCCTGACGAGCCACACAAACGCACGGTAGAGGTCGATGCGTTCTGCTCGTGGTCGGCGTGCAGGGTGAAGATACGGTCCATGGCCCGCACAAGCACGTCATTGGGCTTGTAGTCCTCGCAAGGGGTTGCGAACATCATGCGCATGAAGTTGCCTGAGTAGGACAGGTCATTCTTCGGGTAGATGTAGGGCTGACCGACGGTGTACTTGTAGGCCATCGCCACCAGCGTAGGCATCTTGGCGATCAGGCGGATCGCTGCGATTTCACGGTGCTCGGGGTTATTGATGTCGGTGCTGTCGTGATAGAAGGCCGACAGCGCGCCCACCAAGCCGGTCATCACCGCCATCGGGTGTGCATCACGGCGGAAGCCGCGCAGGAAGAACTGCATTTGCTCGTTGACCATGGTGTGATTGGTCACACGGGCCACAAAATCTTCTTTCTGCGACGGGTTGGGCAACTCTCCGTACAACAGCAAATAGCAGGTTTCGAGGTAGTCGCAATTCAAGGCGAGTTGCTCGATGGGATAACCACGATACAGCAGCTCGCCCTTGTCGCCATCAATGTAGGTGATGGTCGAGTTACACGATGCGGTCGACAAGAAGCCGGGGTCGTAGGTGAACTTACCGGTTTGGGCGTAGAGCTTGCGGATATCGATCACGTCAGGGCCAATGGTGCCCTTGTAGATCGGCAGGTCCATGGCGGGGCTGCCGTCGGAGAACGACAGGGTGGCTTTTACGTCAGACGGGGTCATCGTCGAGTCCTTTCTAAGAATGCGTTAGTCAACCGGGCTGGCGAAGGAGCACAAGTACATCCCGCACCTCGGCCCGGTCGAGGTCGCCCTCCAGTTCCTTCCGCGCGAGCAGCAGGTCCAAGAGGTCGTTATCGGCCAGGTCCATCAATTGCTGAAGGCCTTCCACATGAGCCAGCGTGAGGCTGTGCTCATATCGGCGGAAAAACCGTTCTACAAACAGATCGTTTTCAAGCAAACCCCGACGGCAGCGCCACTTCAAACGGCTGACGTCGGTGGGATTCAATGGAGCAGTTTCCATGCCTAGGCTTGCTTGAAATTGACCGTTCGCGCTTTAGACAGCGCGACGGACCATCATTTCCTTGATCTTGCCGATGGCCTTGGTCGGGTTCAAACCCTTGGGGCAAACATCAACGCAGTTCATGATGGTGTGGCAGCGGAACAGGCGGTACGGGTCTTCGAGGTTGTCGAGGCGCGCGTTCGTGTCTTGGTCACGGCTGTCCGCAATGAAGCGATAGGCTTGCAGTAAACCAGCCGGGCCCACGAACTTGTCGGGGTTCCACCAGAAGCTGGGGCAGCTGGTGGAGCAGCTTGCGCACAAAATGCACTCGTAAAGGCCGTCCAACTCTTCGCGCTCTTCGGGGGACTGCAGGCGTTCCTTTTCAGGAGGACGCTCCTCGTTCACCAGATAAGGCTTAATGGAGTTGTACTGCGTGAAGAACTGGGTCATGTCCACGATCAGGTCGCGGACCACCGGCAAGCCGGGCAAGGGGCGCAGCACCACGGTTTGCGGCAGCGTGCGCATATTGGTCAGGCAAGCCAGACCATTTTTGCCATTGATGTTCATCGCATCCGAGCCGCACACGCCTTCACGGCAGGAGCGACGGAAGGACAGCGTGGGGTCCACGGCCTTGAGCTTGACCAAGGCGTCCAGCAGCATGCGTTCATTGCCGTCGAGCTCGATCTCGATGGTCTGCATGTAGGGCTTGGCGTCCTTGTCCGGGTCGTAGCGGTAGATCTGGAAGGTTCTCTTGTCAGCCATGATAGTTTTCCTTCTTCGCTGCGATCAGAAAGTACGAACCTTGGGCGGCACCGACTCGACGGTCAGCGGCTGCAGGTTGACGGGCTTGTATTCCAGGCGGTCGCCTTCGGAGTACCACAGCGTGTGTTTCATCCAGTTCGCGTCATCGCGGTTGGGGAAGTCGTCGTGCGCATGGGCACCGCGGCTCTCAGGGCGAGCGGCGGCAGAGATCATCGTGGCCTTGGCCGCTTCGATCAGGTTCTCGACTTCCAGCGCTTCGATGCGCGCGGTGTTGAACACCTTAGAGTTGTCCTTCAAACCAATCGACTTGACGCGCTCAGCCGCTTGCTTGATGGCGGTGACGCCCTCGTCCATCATCTTCTGGGTGCGGAACACGCCAGCGTGCTTCTGCATGGTCGAGCGAATGTCGTTGGCCACGTCTTGAGCGTACTCGCCGTTTTTGGCCGAATCCAGGCGCGCCAAGCGGGCCAGGGTTTGGTCGGCAGCGTCTGCGGGCAGCGGCTTGTGGCTCTTTTGCTTCAGGCTACTTGCCACAATGTGGTTGCCAGCAGCACGGCCGAAGACGATCAGGTCCAACAAGGAGTTAGTGCCCAAGCGATTGGCGCCATGCACCGACACGCAGGAGCATTCGCCCACCGCGTAGAGGCCGTTCACGACGTCGTTGTGCTTGCCGTTGCGCGGGATCACCACTTGGCCATTGACGTTGGTGGGGATGCCACCCATCTGGTAGTGAATGGTCGGCACCACAGGGATAGGCTCCTTGGTGATGTCGACGTTGGCGAAGTTGTGGCCAATCTCGAACACCGAAGGCAGGCGCTTCATGATGGTGTCTGCACCCAAGTGGGTCATGTCCAGCAAGACATAGTCCTTATTAGGACCGCAGCCACGACCTTCCTTGATCTCCTGGTCCATGGAGCGCGACACGAAGTCACGCGGCGCCAAGTCCTTCAAGGTCGGTGCATAGCGCTCCATGAAACGCTCGCCGTTGGCATTGCGCAAGATGGCGCCTTCGCCACGGCAGCCTTCGGTCAGCAGCACACCGGCACCGGCCACGCCGGTCGGGTGGAACTGCCAGAACTCCATGTCTTCGAGGGGAATGCCGGCACGCGCCGCCATGCCCAAGCCGTCACCGGTGTTGATGAATGCATTGGTGGAAGCAGCGAAAATGCGACCGGCACCGCCAGTCGCCATCAGCACGGTCTTGGCTTCCAAGATGTGCAGATCGCCGGTTTCCATTTCCAGGGCAGTCACGCCACAAACGTCGCCTTCTTGGTCACGGATCAGATCCAGTGCCATCCACTCCACGAAGAAGTTGGTGCGCGCCTTGATGTTTTGTTGGTAGAGCGTGTGCAAAAGCGCGTGGCCGGTACGGTCTGCCGCAGCGCAGGCGCGCTGGACGGGCTTTTCACCGTAGTTGGCCGTATGGCCACCAAAGGGGCGCTGGTAGATGGTGCCGTCCGGGTTGCGGTCGAAGGGCATACCGAAGTGCTCAAGCTCGTAAACTACCTTGGGCGCTTCGCGGCACATGAACTCGATCGCGTCTTGGTCGCCCAGCCAGTCAGAACCCTTGACGGTGTCAAAGAAGTGGTAGTGCCAGTTGTCTTCGGACATATTACCCAGCGAGGCACCGATGCCGCCTTGGGCCGCCACGGTGTGCGAGCGGGTGGGGAAGACCTTGGACAGCACGGCCACATTCAGGCCAGCCAAGGAGAGTTGCAGCGACGCGCGCATGCCAGAGCCACCGGCCCCGACGATGACGACGTCAAACTTGCGCTTGGTAATGTTATTGGTCATGGTGTTTCTCTCAAGCGCGTCACAGACGCCACAGAACTTGGACGGCCCAGCCAGCACAGCCGACCAGCCAGACGATGGAGAACACCTGCAGCACCAGGCGCAGGCCCACCGGCTTCACGTAATCCATCCAGATGTCACGCACGCCTACCCAGGCGTGATAGGCCAAGGACAGAATGACCACGAAGGTCAAAACCTTCATCCACTGCGCCGAGAAGATACCGGCCCATTTGTCGTAGCCCATCTCGCCGGGCATCAACACTTGAGCCAACACCACCACGGTGAAAAGTGCCATCAAGACAGCCGTCACGCGCTGAGCCAGCCAGTCGCGGAAGCCATATCCAGCGCCAACAACGATGCGCTTTGATCCGTAATTCACTGCCATAAAGTGCTCCTCAGTACAGGCCGAACAGCTTGGCACCCAGCGCCAGCGTCAGCAGAGTGCCCAGTGCCAACGTGACGATGGCGGAGGACTTGCCTTGCTCTTTGGAGACGCTGTGTGTGGCGTCCATCCAGAGGTGGCGAACACCGGCAATGAAGTGGTGCAAATAGCCCCACAGAATGGCCAAGGTCACCAATTTCACAAACCAGGCCGGTGCCACACCGATGCCCGCCGTGTAGGCATTGCGGAAGACTTCGAACGAGATCTCTGAGGTCACGCTCTTGTCGAACAGCCAAATGATGAAAGGCAACAGGAGGAACAGAATTGCCCCGCTGATGCGGTGAAGGATAGAGACGATGCCCGCCGGGGGAAGCCGGTAGCTGGGCAGATCCGAAAGCGCATTGATGTTGCGGAATTCCGGACGCGTCTTGAGCGTGTTTGCCATGGGTCGGTCCTTGTTGTGGTCGCTCGGGTAGTAATCGCGATGAAACCTGAGGATTTTATTGCATCGCAGCAAGCTTTCAGGGGCCTTGCCACATCTGACGTTGCAGCTATTTGCGCGGCCTCACTGCAACTCATTTCTATAGTAGTGACCCAAGGTGCTATAGAGCCCGCGCCGCAACTCCACAGGTTTATCCCCGTAAGTGTGTGCGAGACGCTCCACACTCAACAGCGGCGCGCCCATCGACACCTGCATCAATTCAGCCGTAGCCGCATCTGCAGCCACCGCCCTAATCTTCTCTTCGGCACGGATCATGCGCACCCCGAAATCGGTTTCAAAAAGACCATACATCGGTCCGGCGTATTGACTCAAACGCTCGGCGGTCAGGCCTTTGAACAAGCCCGAGGGCAGCCAAATCTCGTCCAACACCACCGGCTGACCACTGCGAGACAAAGTTCTGCGCACCAGTAAAGCGCTTTCACCGGCCTTCAAACCCAAGGCCTTGGCCACATCTTGGGGTGCGCGCATGCGCTTGCAGTCCAAAAACCGTCGAGCCATGCCGCCAACGGGCCCGGTGTCGGGCGTCAAGCGCAAAAAGCGATACTGAGTGTTCTCTTCGGCATGCGTCGCAACGAATGTACCCTTGCCCTGCCGACGCACCAATAAATTCTCTGTCGCCAGTTCGTCGATGGCCTTGCGCACCGTGCCTTGGCTCACACGATAGCGCGCCGCCAATTCCACTTCGCTGGGAATGGCCTCTCCGGGCTTCCAGTCTCCACTTTGCAGACTGCGCACCAACAATGCCTTGATCTGTTGGTACAGAGGGCTGAAGGCAGGCCCCGCCGGAACGATGGGCTCGGCATCAGGCAGATCGGGAGACATTGCATCAGGCATGGGGCGGGATTGCAGCACATCCCCATTGGGCTCGTCTAGACTTATTCGATTGATGTCTTATATAAGACATAAGAATATTGACACCCCTGGGGTTGACCCTTAGACTGCCCGCTACACTCTCGCCTTCGTCTCCCCTGCCGGATTCATGCCGGCGTCAGCCTGCCTAGCGATACTGCGCAGCGCCGACGCCCACCGAACACCTGCGCGGTGGGCGTCTTACTTCACCCACTTCCCGGAGTTATCACCATGAGCAAGAAACCCGTTCGCGTGGCCGTCACTGGCGCCGCTGGTCAAATCGGCTATGCCCTGTTGTTCCGCATTGCCTCTGGCGAAATGCTGGGCAAGGACCAACCCGTCATCCTGCAACTGCTGGAGATTCCTGACGAGAAGGCCCAGAACGCGCTCAAGGGCGTGATCATGGAATTGGAAGACTGCGCATTCCCGCTGCTGGCTGGCATCGAAGCGCACGCTGACCCGATGACCGCCTTCAAGGACACCGACTACGCCCTGCTCGTCGGCGCTCGTCCTCGTGGCCCTGGCATGGAGCGTGCTGACCTGCTGGCGGCCAACGCCCAGATCTTCACCGCCCAGGGCAAAGCCCTGAACGCCGTGGCCTCGCGCAATGTGCGCGTGCTGGTGGTCGGCAACCCCGCCAACACCAATGCCTACATCGCCATGAAGTCGGCCCCCAATCTGCCAGCCAAGAACTTCACCGCCATGCTGCGCCTGGACCACAACCGTGCTGCCAGCCAAATCGCCTCCAAGATCGGTTGCGCCGTCGGCGACATCGAAAAGCTGGCCGTGTGGGGCAACCACTCGCCCACCATGTACGCAGACTACCGTTTCGCCACCGTGAACGGCAAGTCGGTCAAGGACACGATCAACGACCAAGTCTGGAACGCCGACACCTTCCTGCCCACCGTGGGCAAGCGCGGCGCCGCCATCATCGCTGCTCGTGGTTTGTCTTCGGCCGCCTCGGCTGCCAACGCTGCCATCGACCACATGCGCGACTGGGCCTTGGGCACCAATGGCAAGTGGGTCACCATGGGCATTCCGTCCAATGGCGAATACGGCATCCCCAAGGAAGTCATGTTCGGCTACCCCGTCACCTGCGAAGGCGGCGAGTACAAGATCGTCGAAGGCCTGCCTATCGATGCCTTCTCTCAAGAGTGCATCAACAAGACTCTGGCTGAGCTTGAAGGCGAGAAAGACGGCGTCAAGCACCTGCTCTGATCTGCACTTTCAGCGTTCAAGCTGTTAGATTGAAAGGCTGCCCACGGGCAGCCTTTTGTGTTTCTCAGCCTCTCATGGTCAGCCGCAACCGCCTCACCCCATGCCGAACCTCACCCCTCCTCATTTGGCCCTGGTCGAAGAAGGCCCTACGCCACCCGACTTGCCCGTGTGCGACCACTACTGTGGCGTCGAAGCCCGCATGCGCAAGAGCCTGGCGTTGCAGGCCGAGTGGGGCCCTGTGTTTGATGTCACACTAGACGGTGAAGACGGCGCGCCCGTGGGCGGCGAGGTGGAACATGCCCATCTCATGGCCGAATTGCTGACCTCGCCCCTGAATGCACACGGACGGGTTGGGGCTCGCGTGGTGCCTCCCTCACACCGGGCGTTCGAAGCCATGCTGGAGGTCTTGATTCCCAAGGCCGGTCACCGTATGGCTTATGTGATGATTCCAAAGCCAGACGGCCTAGCGGATATTCAGCGGGCCGCCGACGTGGTCGACGCCTTGAGCAAAGCCTCAGGGCTCGGCCGCAGCATTCCCTTGCATGCACTGGTTGAAACCCACGGCGCGCTGCAGTCCGTCCACAGCCTTGCGGCCCACCCGCGGTTGGAATCCTTGTCATTCGGTTTGATGGACTTTGTATCGGCCCATCGAGGCGCCATCCCTCAGAGCGCCATGAGCGCCGTGGGCCAGTTCGAGCACCCCTTGGTGCTGCGGGCCAAGCTGGAGATTGCCGCCGCCTGCCATGCCCATGCCAAAGTACCATCGCACTGTGTCGTCACCGAGTTCAAGGACCAAGCCGCCTTGAAGGCCGCGGCGCTGCAAGCTTCGCAGCGCCTGGGCTACACCAGGATGTGGAGCATCCACCCTGATCAGATCCGCACCATCGTCGAAGCCTTCACACCGAGCGCCAGCGAGGTCGAACAAGCTGCACGAATTCTCTTGGCCGCCCAAGCGGCGCATTGGGGCCCCATCCGCCACATGCATCAAGGCCGAGAACAACTGCACGACCGCGCGAGTTACCGTTACTTCTGGCAGGTCTTGCAACGTGCCCATCGCACATCATTCGCCCACGGTCCTGCTCTTCCATCTGAAGTCCAGGCCTTTTTCGAACACTGGGGTTGAAGGGCAAGACTATCCTGCTCACCTGCAGTCACAGCCGTCGGCCCTCGCCTGGTGACAACAAGCCATCACATCCTCGAATCGGAGACCCACAATGAATCGCACTCTTCTTGCTGGCGCCAGTGCGCTGGCACTGTCTGGCCTGCTTGGCACCTCCTTGGCAGAGGCCGTCGAGCCCGCCAAGAAGCCTGCCCCTAAGGCCAGCCAGCAAAGCAAAGCAAAGAGAGCCCCCAAAGCAGAGCCCCCCCTTCCCGCTGCCGAAGGCGAGCAGTTGGCCGCCGCCGCCATGACGCACTTTGGAAGCTACCAGTGCGAGCAAAACAAGGCGGTTCAGGTGGCGATGAACCCCAAGTTCGACGGCTATATCGACGTGCTCTTTGGCAAACAGCGCTGGACCATGAAGCCTGTGCTGTCGTCCACAGGAGCCTTGCGCTTGGAAGATGTAAAGGGCCAAACCTTGATGCTGCAGATTGCCCACAAATCCATGCTGATGGATGTGAAAGCAGGACGCCGCTTGGTGGATGAGTGCATTCACGAGAAGCAAGCACAGGCCAAGGCAGAGGCCGAGGGCCAAGCTGCTACGCCCTCCTTGATGGGCAATTGAGCGCTGGAACCTGCGCCCTTCGACAAAGCGCCTGTCATCAGGCGCATTTTTTTGCCCTTGCATGGCACACGGACACTGACCTTGTTGTCAGGATGATCAGCCCACAATCAAGTTTAGCAAGACACCAAGACAGGGCTTGGCAAGTCTTATATAAGATATAAAATACGGTAGATACCCTGACTCTCACACACTATCCCTCAGGAGCCTAGACATGCTGCAAGCCTATCGCCAACATGCCGCCGAACGCGCCGCGCTCGGTATCCCGCCGCTGCCCCTTGAAGCCAAGCAGGTCGAAGCCCTGATCGAGCTGATCAAGAACCCACCGGCTGGTGAAGACGCTTTCCTGCTGGATTTGCTCACCCATCGCGTGCCCCCCGGCGTGGACGACGCCGCCAAGGTCAAGGCCAGCTTCTTGGCCGCAGTGGCGCATGGTGATGTGAAGGTCGCGCTGATCTCCAAAGCCAAGGCCACCGAGTTGCTGGGCACCATGGTGGGCGGCTACAACGTGCACCCCCTGATCGAGCTGCTAGACGACGCTGAAGTCGCCACGGTGGCTGGCACGGCGCTGAAGAAGACGCTGTTGATGTTTGACTACTTCAACGACGTGGCCGAGAAAGCCAAGGCCGGCAATGCCGTGGCGAAAGAAGTGATGCAGAGCTGGGCCGACGCCGAGTGGTTCACCAGCCGCCCTGAAGTCGAGAAGAAGATCACCGTCACCGTCTTCAAGGTGCCCGGCGAAACCAATACCGACGACCTGTCGCCCGCGCCTGATGCCACCACGCGCCCCGACATCCCCATGCATTACCTGGCGATGTTGAAAAACACCCGCCCTGATGCTGCCTTCAAGCCCGAGGAAGACGGCAAGCGCGGCCCGATGCAGTTCATCGAAGACCTGAAGAAAAAGGGCAACCTCGTGGCCTACGTGGGCGACGTGGTGGGCACCGGCTCCAGCCGCAAATCTGCCACTAACAGCGTCATTTGGGCCACCGGCCAAGACATCCCCTTTGTGCCGAACAAGCGCTTTGGTGGCGTGACCCTGGGCGGCAAGATCGCCCCGATCTTCTTCAACACCCAAGAAGACTCTGGCTCGCTGCCCATCGAAGTGGACGTGAGCAAGCTGGAAATGGGCGATGTCATCGACGTTCTGCCCTATGACGGCAAGCTGGTTAAGAACGGCCAAACCGTGGCCGAGTTCAAGCTCAAGAGCGACGTGCTGTTTGACGAAGTGCGCGCCGGTGGCCGTATCAACCTGATCATCGGCCGCTCGCTGACCGCCAAGGCGCGCGAGTTCCTGGGCCTGCCCGCGTCCACGCTGTTCCGCCTGCCATCGGTCCCTGCTGAAACCAAAGCCGGCTTCACCCTGGCACAAAAAATGGTGGGCCGCGCCGTGGGCCTGCCTGAAGGCCAGGGCGTGCGCCCCGGCACCTACTGCGAACCCCGCATGACCACCGTCGGTTCGCAAGACACCACCGGCCCCATGACCCGCGACGAGCTGAAAGACCTGGCTTGCCTGGGCTTCAGCGCCGACCTGGTGATGCAGTCCTTCTGCCACACCGCCGCTTACCCCAAGCCCGTGGACGTGAAGACCCACCGCGAGCTGCCCGCCTTCATCACCAACCGGGGTGGCGTGGCCCTGCGCCCGGGCGACGGCGTGATCCACTCCTGGCTCAACCGCCTGCTGCTGCCCGACACCGTGGGCACGGGCGGCGACAGCCACACCCGCTTCCCCATCGGCATTTCCTTCCCCGCGGGCTCCGGCCTGGTGGCTTTTGGTGCCGCCACTGGCGTGATGCCGCTGGACATGCCTGAGTCGGTCTTGGTGCGCTTCAAGGGCCAGATGCAACCCGGCGTGACCCTGCGCGATCTGGTGCACGCCATTCCGCTCTACGCCATCAAGGCAAGGTCTGCTGACGGTCGCCAAGGCGGGCAAGATCAACGCCTTTTCGGGTCGCATCTTGGAAATCGAGGGCCTGCCAGACCTGAAGGTCGAGCAAGCGTTTGAACTCTCCGACGCCTCTGCCGAGCGCTCTGCCGCCGGTTGCACCATCAAGCTCAACCCCGAGCCGATCAAGGAATACCTCACCAGCAACATCGTGCTGATGAAGAACATGATCGCCGACGGCTACGCCGATGCACGCACCTTGCAGCGCCGCATTGAAAAGGTCGAAGCCTGGTTGGCCAACCCCAGCCTGCTGGAAGCCGACAAGGACGCCGAATACGCCCACGTCATCGAGATCGACCTGGCCGACATCAAAGAGCCCATCCTTTGCTGCCCCAACGACCCGGACGACGCCAAGACCCTGTCTGAGGTGGCCGGCACCAAGATCGACGAAGCCTTCATCGGCTCGTGCATGACCAACATCGGCCACTTCCGCGCCGCCGCCAAGCTGCTGGGTGGCCAGCGTGACATCCCCGTCAAGCTGTGGGTGGCACCGCCCACCAAGATGGACGAGAGCGAGCTGATCAAGGAAGGCCACTACGCCAGCTTCGGAGCGGCAGGTGCCCGCACCGAGATGCCTGGTTGCAGCCTGTGCATGGGTAACCAAGCCCAGGTGCGCGAAGGCGCAACGGTGATCTCCACCTCGACCCGCAACTTCCCCAACCGTTTGGGCAAGAACACCAATGTGTTCCTGGCCTCAGCCGAGCTGGCCGCCATCGCCTCCAAACTGGGCAAGATCCCCTCGGTGGCCGAGTACCACGACGCCATGGGCATCGTGAACAAGGATGGCGCGGCGATCTACAAGTACCTCAACTTCAACCAAATTGAAGAGTACGTGGAAAACGCCAAAGGCGTAGCCGCCTGATCAGCGCCTGCACGCTGAAATAACAAACGGCCCTTCGGGGCCGTTTTGCTTGAGCCAGATCGCCCGCAATTGAGGCCAAGCGTAGCCGCAGATGGGCATAGCCCGGAACGCGCTCAACCTTGAAGGCGTCAGGGCGGGAAGAGCAGCACGGATGCATCACAACGCAGTGTGTCACCCACCGGTGATCATTTCGTGATGACTTCAGGCGCTGGGTCGGGTCCAATCCCGTGGGCAAGGACACCATCAGGAGACACCATGCAGACCACCCATTCCCTTATAGCGCGCGTCACCACCCTTCGCGCACGGGACACCTTACGGCTGCTGGCGCTGTGCTGCGCCACCACCGCCACAGCCACCATGGCCGGCCAGGAGCAGCCGGGCACCATTGCACTGGTGTCTTCCACCGCTGAGGGCCTGGCACGCGGGGGCTACGAGCCCTGCGGTCTGTCTACCGATGGCCGTTTCATCACCTTCCACTCCGAGTCCAAGGGACTGGTACAAGGTGACACCAATGGCATAGGAGATGTGTTCATGAAAGACATAAGCACCGGTGCGGTGCAGCGAGTGAACACATCCGCTACGGGCAAGCAGTGGGCGCAGTCCACCTTCTGCAAACAGGTGACGCCAGACGCACGCTACGTGCTGCTGCAGCGGGAGCGCGAAGTGCTGCTGAAGGATCTGCAGACTGGCAAAGTGACAACGGTTTCACCCGCTGCCGACAGCATTGCAGAGAACACCGGCTTCAGCGCAGGCTCCGTCTCAGACGACGGACAAAGGGTGGCCTTTGTGACCGTGCCCACGCAGATCTACCTGGGTGGCTACACCTGGGTGAACAAGGTTCCAGCGCGCATCATGATCAGCGACTTGGCCACCGGCTCACTGAGCACCTTGGATACCGACAACGGCCGCACGGCCGATGGCGAGATCGTCCTGGGCCACCAGAATGCGCGGTTGTCACCAGACGGCACGCGGGTGGCGTTCGTGTCCAACGCTAACTTTCTGGTACCGGGCGATACCAATGGCCAGCCCGATGTGTTTGTACGCGAGCTCGCCACCGGCACCACTATCCTAGCCTCCAGCGGCAGCGACGGCCGCGGAGGCGAACTGCAGGTGTGCTGCTTCCAAAGCTACTACCATGTGGAGTGGGCCAACAACCAGGTGCTGCAGTTTTCCACCACCCAAGCCCACTCCCTAGGGCCGGTGGGTGACTACCTGAAGCACCTGGACTCCGGCAGGCTGGAGCTGCTGCTGGCCAGCGCTGATGGTGCCCAACCTTTGGTGTCGCCCGACCTGTCTACAGTGGTATTTAGTCGGCTCTACGGCAGCGGTTGGGACTACCGTATTTACCAGCGCAACCGGGCCACCGGTGTCGAGCAAGTGCTGAGCAGCTCGGCCAACGGCAAGCTAAGCAACGGCAACGCTAACTTGAACTTGATCTCCCGCAGCGGCACGCAGGTAGCGTTCAACGCCAACGCTAGCAACCTGGTACGACCAAAGCCGCCTGCAGGCTCGTACCAGGTATATGTGAAGACCCTGGCCGCGCCCTGAATGAACTGCCACGGGTTTCGCGGAGGCTAGTTGGTAAGTGTCAGGCCTCGGTCAGAGAGATCTGACTGGCTAGTTGCCGATAATAGTTTGCCTCAGCCTTAGCCTCGGCGGGCAGGCGGGATATAGCCTAGAGGCTCCATCAGCCTGCGGTGGTTGAACCAGGAGACTCATGCGAGGGTTGCGATCTCGACAGCCTCACGGGTTTGCCATGTGCGCCTATGAATCACCTCGGCCCTGTACAGACCGTTGATGGTCTCAGCCACTGCGCTGTCGTAGCTGTCGCCCTTGCTGCCGACAGACGGCGCTACGCCCGCCTCAGTCACCCTTGCCACGTCGAGACCTATTGCTCCGGCCCTGTAAAGTATGAATAAGGTAGGCTATTCCTCCCCGGGAGTCTGCCAAAAAGCTCATGACTTCAACGGGCCGGATCAATAGGTGAAATCCGAGACTCATAGCTGGCTGGCCTCGTTTGCTCAGCAAGCTTGCATCTTTGAGGCGGACAGTGTGCCTGCGATCGGCGGAACGGACCATGTGCAGCACTCTGCACATGGGCTCGACCCCATGAGCCACCCGATATTGGTCCACCAAGCGGTACATCATTTCAGTCGGCGGTCGAGCTCCGCCTGGGCGAAAAACGCACTGGCCAATTTCAAAATCTCATTGGCCCGCCGCAGTTCCTTGACCTCTCGCTACAGCTCCTTGAGCCGTACAGACTCAGCGCTTGTCAGGCCGGACCTCTACTCAGCATCTCGTTCATGCTGGCGAATCCAGCGGCGCAGACTGTCTGCATTGCGTAAGCGTCCAGCCACCCCACCTTGACAGCCGATGCGGGGTTCAGTCGGGCTTGGTCCAGCGGTGGGGCAACAACTCATCGATGCGGTGGTTGGGATGCGCCAGCAGGCGCTCGAGCACGTCCTTGAGGTAGAGGCTCGGATCGTGTTTGTTGAGCTTGGCTGACTGCAGCAGGCTCATCACCATGGCTGCGCGTTGGCCCGCCAGTTCGCTGCCCACAAACAGCCATGCTTTTCGACCCATGGCCCAGGGGCGCATGAGGTTCTCGATGTGGTTGTTGTCGATGCTCACCGCACCGTCGATCAGGAAGCGGCCCAGCGCCCGCCAGCGCTTCAGGCTGTAGTCCAGCGCGCCGGCAACGCCGCTGCCGTCCCGCACGCGTTCGCGCTCGAGCTTCATCCAGGTGTGCAGCTTCTCCCACAGCGGCTGGATGTGCTGTTGTCGATGCCTGAGCCTGTCCTCGCCCGTCATCTCGCGGCTCTGGCCTTCGAGCTGGTAGATCCTGGCAAAGTGCTGGATGGCTTGCGCCGCCACGGGACTGGCGTTGGCTTTGACCAGCTCGTCGAATTTGCGTCGCGCGTGAGCCAGGCAGCCCGCCTCGATGCAGCCGTCGCGCGCATGGACGGCGTCGTAGCCCGAGTAGTCGTCGCAGGTGAGCGTCCCCGACCATTAGGCCAGGAAGGCGGCAGGGAATTTGGCCCCCCGGCCGGTGCAGAAGTCATAGACGACCCCGGGTGTGCCGTCGTGCTCGCCTCGGGCATAGGCCCAGATGTAGGCGGTGGTGGTCTTGCCCGCGCCGGGGTTGAGCAGCTTGACCGTGGTCTCGTCCGCATGCAGCACCGGTGCACCCAGCACAAAGGCGCGGTGCGCCTCAAACAGCGGGCTCAGGCTGGCACCACCGGCCCCGGCCCATGAGGCCAGTGTGGAGCGCGGCGTGTGCACGCCCGAGCGGGCATTGATCTGCTCGAGCCTGTAGTACGGCAGGTGATCCAGGAAGTGCGCCACCAGGGTGTGGGCGATCAGCCCAGCGGTGGGCACGCCCTTGTCGATGATCTGTGGGGCGACGGGCTCTTGCACCAAGCGCTCGCAGCACGGGCAGGCCCACTTGCCACGGATGTGACGGTGCACGTAGAACTCGGCCGGGATCACGTCCAGGCGCTCGCTCACGTCCTCACCGATGCGCTGCATCGGCTGGCCGCAGTCGGGGGGTGGGGCAGGTGGTGTTCTCGGGCTCGTGGCGGTGCTCCACACGCCGCAGGTGCTCAGGCAGCTTCTCGCGCTTGGGCTGGCGTTTGGTTGCTGCTTTGTCGGCGGGCTCTGCCGTTCCGACTTGCAGGGCTTGCAGCTGCGCTTCCAGGGCAGCCACGTCCTCCGCGTGTGTGTCCTCAAACAGTTGGCGCTGTGCGGCGCTCATGGCCTCGGTCTTGGCCCCGAACTTCCAGGCCTTCAGCCGCGCGAGCTCAAACGTGACGCGCTCGAGCTGCGCCGCCTTGAAGTTGATCTCACGCTCGCTGCGGGCGATGTGGGCGTCTTTGGATTGGATCGCAGCGTGCTGGGCCAAGAGCTGATCGCCTTGCTCGGCCAAACGCGCGATCAGGGCATTCGCCAGTTCGGTGACAGCCGCCTTGCTCAGACCCTTGAGGTCTTGGGTGTTGAGCGTGTCCACGTTGAGCATGAGTCCATTGTGGGTTCTATAACGATCAATGTCATTGGAGCATTTGCGGATTGCACTGCGCGCCAGTCTTCCCAGAGCGCGCGCAGGGACATCCCATCACACGCGGGTGATAGTTTGCATGTGCGCCAGCCGCTGCCAGGGCAGGCCCATCACGAGCGCCTCAAACTGCGCCTGCGTGAGTGCGGGTAGCGCCTCGCCGGTGGCGCGTGGCCACACGAAACGGCCCTGGTTGAGTTGACGCCCGGCGCACCACACGCCAAAGCCATCGTGGACCACCAGCTTGATGCGCGTGCCCCGGACGTTGGCAAACAGGTAGCCGTGGTGGGCCTGGGCAGCACCGAACACCTCGACCACGCGCGCAATCAGGCGGTCAGCACCCGCGCGCATGTCCATCGGCTGGGCGGCCAGCCACAGGGCATCGATGCGGATCATCGCAACACCTCTCGCATCCAGGCCGCGCACTCGGCAGCGGCTGCGGCAGGCCAGGTCACGGCGATCAAGGTCGCCCCGCGTCGCAGCTCGATACGGATGTCCGCCCCAGTGCGCTGGGCGGGCAATTCCAGCGGGAGGAAGGCCGCCGCAGACCGCTTGGACGGCGTCGGGCGCTGAAGGTCAATGCCAGCGCGCATCTGGGATTCACGCACCCAGCGCCGCAGCAAGGTGATGTGGATGCCATTGGCATGGGCGACGCCAGCGAGCGAATTGCCAGGTCGCAGACTCGCCGTCACTGCCTTGGCTTTGAACGCTGCGCTGTAGGTCCGACGGGTGCGACGTTTGTCGAATGCTTGATCTGAAGGTTTGGTGCGCCTGTGTCCACCGAGAGTTGAGGTGGGCACGAGCCTGCTATGCGACTGACTGGCGTCCTCAAGATAAAGTGGCTGGACGC
>JAXHNT010000057.1:0-9262 GCA_034520165.1 Ideonella sp. | reverse complement strand
ATGTGCTTCGTTCGGTTACGTATTGCTAAGGCAATATCGGTTTGATGGGGGGCGGTCGGCTGGTTGAGTACCGCCGTGGCTACAAGTTCTCGACTTACGCCACCTGGTGGATTCGCCAGGCCATCACGCGCTCCATCGCCGATCAGGCCCGCACCATCCGCATCCCGGTGCACATGATCGAGACCATCAACAAGATGAATCGTCTGTCGCGCCAGCATTTGCAGGAGTTCGGTTTCGAGCCCGACGCCCCGACGCTGGCCGAGAAGATGGAGATGCCCGAAGACAAGGTGCGCAAGATCATGAAGATCGCCAAAGAGCCGATCTCCATGGAAACGCCCATCGGTGACGATGACGACAGCCACCTGGGCGACTTCATTGAAGACTCGAACAACACCGCGCCGATTGAGGCCGCGATGCAAGCCGGTCTGCGCGATGTCGTCAAAGACATTCTCGACAGCCTGACGCCGCGGGAGGCCAAGGTCTTGCGCATGCGCTTTGGCATTGAGATGTCCACCGACCACACCCTGGAAGAAGTGGGCAAGCAGTTTGACGTGACGCGCGAGCGCATCCGCCAAATAGAAGCCAAGGCCATCCGCAAGCTCAAGCATCCCAGCCGCTCGGACAAACTCCGCACCTATCTGGACAACGTCTGACCACGCACCCATACCATCCGAGCAAGCCCGAGTGCCTCTGCTCGATGGTCGAGTCGCCATTACGTTGACGCCCAGGCATGGCCATCATTAAGCGCCGCACCGTGCTCTTCGCTGACCTGCGAGGCAGCACTGCGCTCTATGAAAGCATGGGCAATGCGTCGGCCACGTCGGTTGTTACACAAGCCATCAGTGGCCTGTCCCGCCGCGTGCCTGTCACAGGTGGGCAACTCATCAAGACCTTGGGTGACGGCCTGATGGCCGTCTTCCCCGGCTCAGTGTCTGCCGTGGCTGCAGCCGTGCAAATGCAGGCCGAGCTTGATCGCCAAGCCCAACAAGCGGTCGGCCTGCCACCCGAGCAAGTGGCCGATCTTCAGTTGCAGATTGCCATTGCCGCCGGTGAGGTGGTGGAAGTCGGTGGCGACTGCTTTGGCGACGCGGTCAATGTCGCAGCCCGCCTTCTTGACCACGCTGGTGATAACGAATGCTTGGTCACCCGCGAGGTGCACGAAGAACTGACCTGGGAGGTCCGCTCGCGGTTCCGGCATCTGGACAAAGTCCATCTGCGTGGACGCGCCGAACCTGTCGATGTTTATCTCTTGGCCCGCCGTGGCGTTGACACGGCTCTCACGCAAATGGAAGCGCCGGCCGAAATGAGCGAGCCACAGGGGCTGCAACTCGTCTGGCGCGATAACGCCTTCGTGTTCTCACGTGGCCGGTGGCCGGTGGTGTTGGGGCGCGGCAGCCAAGCCACACTCAAGATCGACGATGCACGCGTCTCGCGCTCGCATGCGCGCATCGACCTGATGGGCGGTGCGCTGCAGCTCACCGACCTCAGTATTAACGGCTCCTATGTGCGCTTTGCCGGCGATGAAGAAGTCCTCAGCCTTCGGCGTGGGACTTGCACACTGCATGGCAATGGCGAGCTTGGACTGGGCGGATCGCCCAACGACCCGGATGTGCCCTTGGTCCAATTCGCAGTGCTGTCCAGCCTCGACACTCAGCCCATGAAGCTGGCCTGAAG
Organism: Ideonella sp.; assembly: GCA_034520165.1. GTDB lineage: Bacteria > Pseudomonadota > Gammaproteobacteria > Burkholderiales > Burkholderiaceae_C > Ideonella. The sequence continues at coordinate 7,588 of JAXHNT010000057.1, read as the reverse complement.
GCAGCCCTCACCCTCTCTTCTTTTCACCGTGGCCCCCTATGCGCTTTAAACCCGAGCCGCCCTTTACCCATGGCCAAGCCCCGCGCATCGGTGTGGTGTGGGCCAATCTGGGCACACCTGATGCGCCCACGGCCGCCGCTTTGAGGCGCTATCTGGCCGAGTTTCTCAGTGACCCTCGCGTGGTGGAGATCCCTGCGCTGGTCTGGAAGGTCATCCTTCACGGCATCATCTTGCGGGTGCGTCCGGCCAAATCAGCGGCCAAGTACGCCAGTGTGTGGACACCAGACGGCTCGCCGCTGGCTGTCTGGACACAGCGCCAAGCGAAACTGCTGCAGGGCTACTTGGGCGAACGCGGCCATGCTGTGACCGTGCTGCCCGCCATGCGCTATGGCCAACCATCCATCGCCAGTGCTTTGGATGCGCTGCGTGCGCAGGGTGCCGACAAGATCCTCGTACTGCCGGCCTATCCACAGTACTCCGGTGCCACCACAGCCAGCACCTTTGACGCAGTCTCTCATTGGGTTCAGAAAACCCGCCGTGTGCCTGCGCTGCGTCTGGTGGCCGATTACCACGACCACCCTGCCTACATTGAAGCCTTGGCCGCCTCCGTGCGCGCGCACTGGAAGGTGGAAGGCCCCAGCCGCATGTTGGTGATGAGCTTTCACGGCATGCCGGAGCGCACTCTGCACCTGGGCGACCCGTACCACTGCCAATGCCATAAGACAGCCCGTCTTTTGGCTGAGGCGCTGGAGTTGAGCAAAGACCAATACCGCGTGACTTTCCAGAGCCGCTTTGGCAAAGCCAAGTGGCTAGAGCCTTCGACGGAACCGACGCTCAAGGCCCTGCCCGCCCAAGGCCATGAACGGGTCGATGTGATCTGCCCGGGCTTTGTGGCCGATTGCCTTGAAACGCTGGAAGAGATCCAGATGGAAGGCAAGGAAGCGTTCATGCATGCGGGTGGCAAGCAGTTCCACTACATCTCTTGCTTGAATGCTGACCATGCAGGCATCAGTGCGCTGGTCCAGATTGCCACAGAGCAATTGGCGGGATGGCCCACCACCGTTGTGCCGCAGGATGCCGACGGCAAGGCCAGTGCGGCGCGAGCCCGTGAGATGGGTGCCAGCCGCTAAGGATTCACGACCCCATAAGAGAAAACGCCGGGCTTAACCCGGCGTTTTCCTTGGCGAAAGCCAATCAGGCTCGGCGGCGCATCAGCTTAGGCACCACCAGCACCGCCAACACCACCAACAGAATGGTCAAGGACATGGGGCGCTCGATGAACACGGTCCAGCGACCCTCACCAATCGACAGCGCGTTGCGCATCTGCGCCTCTGCCATGGGACCCAAGATCATGCCGACGATCACCGGGGCGGTAGGGAAGCTGAAGCGGCGCATTAACACCCCCAAAACACCCACACCAAACATCAAGAACAAGTCAAACGCGCTCTGGCGCATGCCATAAACCCCCACGGTGGCAAAGACCATGATGCCGGCATACAGGTAGCTGCGAGGAATCTTGAGCAGCTTCACCCACAGACCCACCAGTGGCAGGTTCAGTACCAGCAACATCACGTTGCCGATGTAGAGCGAAGCGATCAAAGCCCACACCAAAGTCGACGACGTGGTCATCAGTTGCGGCCCGGTCTGCAAACCATAGTTTTGCAGCGCAGACAGCAAGATAGCGGCCGTCACCGAAGTCGGAATACCCAGCGTCAGCAAGGGCACGAGCGTAGCTGTCACGGCGGAGTTGTTTGCCGCCTCAGGCCCGGCCACGCCTTCAATCGCACCCACCGTGCCAAACTCTTCTTTGTGCTTGCTGAGCTTTCGCTCCGTGGCGTAGCTCAAGAAAGTGGGAATCTCCGAGCCGCCCACCGGTAAAGTGCCAAGGAAAGCCAATGGCCGTGCCTCGCAGCCAGGCAGGCCATGAGCGGCGCCACTCCGATTTGGTCATGTGTACACGGCCAGTGCGATTCAGTTTGGCTTCACTGCGGCCCTCATAAAGAACGTTGTAAAGAGCCTCACCCACGGCAAACAGGCCCACGGCGATCAACACAACTTCAATGCCGTCCAAGAACTCTGGGACGCCGCCGGTGTAGCGCACTGTCGCCGTGATCTGGTCAATGCCCACCAGTCCGATGGCCAATCCGACAAATAGCGCCGTCAAGCCACGTAAGGCGCTCCCTCCCAGCACCGCGCTGACGGTGGTGAAGGCCAAGAGCATCAAGCCGAAGTACTCGGGCGGGCCCAGCTTGACAGCAAAGTCCGCCAAAACGGGGGCACACAAAGTCACCAGCACGGTGGCAATGGTGCCCGCCACAAACGAACCTATGGCCGAAGTGGCGAGGGCAGCACCGGCGCGGCCACTCTTGGCCATCTTAAAGCCTTCGAGCGCAGTCACCATGGTGCCGGTTTCACCGGGTGTGTTCAGCAAGATCGAGGTGGTCGAGCCGCCGTACATGGCGCCGTAGTAAATGCCAGCAAAGAAAATCATCGAGGCGGTGGGCTCGACCTGCGACGTGATGGGCAGCAACATGGCGACCGTCACCGCCGGTCCCAAGCCCGGCAAAACGCCAATGGCTGTGCCAATGGCGCAACCGATAAAGGCCCACATCAGGTTTATGGGCGTTCCTGCCGTGGCGAAACCCTGAAGGAGTTGATCCCAGACTTCCATAGCGCTCTCCTTGAGGGTTTAGATCCAGCCGGTGCTGGTCAGGCCAGGCAAACTGATAGCCAAGACCTTGCTGAACAACCAGAACACGGGTGCTGAGATAGCCAAGCCAATGCCGGCATCGCGCAATGCGTCCTTCAGGCTTCCACCGGGACGCCCTTCCGACAGCCGCAAACCCCTGACCGCGCACACAAAGCACAGCGCGCAACTCAGGACGAAGCCTATGGTGGTGATGAGTGCTGCATTGGCCAGCAAGCCTGCGGACATCCAGGCCATGGCCCTCCAGTCCCCTTTCTCGGCTCCTGAGGGTGCCTCCAGCACATCCGGTTGAGTGCCCCGCTGCGCCTCGACGATCAGCAAGATGCCGCACAAGGCCAGCGCCCCCGAGACCACCCAAGGCAAAAAGTTGGGCCCAACGCCGGCATACCCCGCGTCGGACGAAATGCCGGTCGCCCCAAAAGCCAGCAACGCTGCCAGCACCAACACACCTGCGCCAACCAATGTCTGCTGCAAGGTCCTAGGACTCTTGCTGGGTGATTCATTCATCGCGCGTCTCCTCACTGAGGGCCTTCTCGGAGGCCGTGAAACGAACAAGCCGGTGGGTTGCACCGGCCTGCGAGAACTCCGAAGGGCCTATGAAGGACCCCTCGGCAAAACTTCAATCCATCAAATCATGCCGGACTTGACCATGACCGCACGCAGGGATGCAAACTCGCGATCCACGAACTCGTCGAAGGCCGGGCCGGTCAAGACGGCCGGGGTCCAGGCGTTCTTCTCAAGCGACTCCGCCCAGGACTTGGACTTCATGGCGGCCAGCACCATGTCCGTCAAAGCCTTGCGTTGGGCCGGGGTGATGCCGGGAGCTGCATAGACGCCGCGCCAGTTGCCGATCTCCACGTTAATGCCCTGCTCTTTGAGCGTCGGGATATTGATGCCCTTCAGGCGCGCTGCCGAGGTCACCGCGATCCCCTTCATCTTGCCGGTCTCGATGTACTGTGCGAACTCGCTATAGCCGCTGCCACCCACCGTGACGTTGCCACCCAAAATAGCGGCGGTGGCCTCACCACCCCCACGGAAGGGCACGTAGTTGATCTTGGAGGCGTCTACACCCGCCTCGCGGGCAATCATGGCCGCCGCGATGTGCTCAGTGGAGCCGCGCGAACCGCCGCCCCACTTCACGCTGCCGGGGTCTTTCTTCATGGCCTCGACCACGTCCTTCATGGTTTTGAATGGCGAATTCGCGGGCAGCACAAACACGTTGTACTCGCTGGTGATGCGAGCAATCGGGGTGGCTTGTGTCAGCGACACCGGCGGCTTGCCGGTGATGATGCCGCCGAGCATCACAGCGCCCATCACCATCAAGGCATTGGGGTCGCCTTTGCTGGCGTTGACGAACTGTGCCAGGCCCAAAGCGCCGGCCGCACCGCCTTTGTTTTCAAAGGACACCGCTGAGGCCACCCCAGCATCCTGCAAGGCCTTGCCCAGCGCACGGCCGGTGCTGTCCCAGCCACCACCAGGGTTGGCGGGAATCATCAGCTTCAGGTTGGCAGCGGCATTGGCGCTCAGTGGAAGGGCACCGGCAGCGGCCATGGCGGCCAGAGACTTGAGGAAGGTATCGCGACGCATGCGTGAGGCTCCTTGAACAGTAGGGAGAAGAATAGTGATGGTGACGACGCAGCCTGTCAATCGGCTGTCGTGTTGGCTGGGGTTATCCCGGTTGAGTGACAGACGAGCCTGAGGGGATAAGCTCCAGCCTATGAAGGTACTGCTCATCGAAGACGACACCGCGCTGCAGGCCACCCTACAGCGCACGCTGGAGCGGCGGGGCATGCGCGTCACCGTGTGCTCAGATGGTCTGCGCGCACTCGATCGCTGGCAAGCCAGCCTGCCGGATGTGGTGTTGCTGGACCTGAGTCTCCCTGGGCAAGATGGCCTGATGGTGCTCAGCCAAGCCCGGGCCCAAGGCTTGAGCACTCCGGTACTGATCGTCACAGCACGCGGCACCATCGGGGATCGCATCGTCGGGCTCAACACCGGCGCGGACGACTATCTCCCCAAACCCTTTGACCTGGACGAATTGGAGGCCCGCATGCGCGCTTTAGCCCGACGTGCCGCAGGCAGTCTGGGCGCTGGCCTGGCTGCGACGGGCCAGGCGGCCCCCTTGGAGTTCATGGGGCTGAGTTGCGACGCGCAGAGCGGTGCCGCCTATCATCACAAACAAGCGCTAGAGATGCCGCCGCGTGAGTTGGCACTGCTGCGCGCCCTGCTACAGCGTCCGGGCCACGCGGTCGCCAAAGAGAGGCTCTTCGCAGCGGTGTTTCCGGGGGAGCGCGATGTTCAACCCGAGGCTATTGAAGTCGTTGCCTATCGGCTGCGCAAGCGATTGGCGGGGACGCGAGTGCAGTTAGTGACCTTGCGAGGCCTGGGCTATTTGTTGCGTGCCGACTCATGAGCCTGTCGACTTGGTGGCAGCACTTGTCGCTGCGGGACCGCTTGATGGCAGGCATTCTCCTGCCCGTCTTGGCGGTGATTGTGGTCAACACGGCCGCGCTTTATGAGCAGGCTTTGCGGGCCGCTGACACCGCCTACGATCGCACCTTGCTGGCCACCGCGAAGTCCATCGGCGATCAGCTCGAGGCGCATGAATCGGCGGGCACCGTGACGCTGAACGCTGAGTTGCTGTACTCGGCGTTGGAGCCTTTCGAGGCAGACAATCGCAGTCGTTTGTACTACCGGGTGAGCGGCTTTGGGGGCGAGATGGTGTCAGGCTTTAGCGATCTGAAGCCTTGGCAAGGCACCTTGCCCCTGAGAGGCCCGTATGCCGCACTGGTCGACTTCTACGACGACGACTATCTGGGCCACCCCATCCGGGTCGCTGTGCTGCTTCAGCCGGTGGTCTGGCAGGGCGGGCAAGGCATGGCCACGATCCAGGTGGCTGAAACCCTGGAACTCCGACAAACGCTGGCGCGCAGCCTACTGATGGGCACCTTGTGGCGGCAAGCGGCCCTGTTGGTGGTGATTGCCGCGGTGGTGGTGTGGATGGTCCACCGGGCCACCCTGCCTGTGAATGCTTTGAGCCAGTCGCTGCGCTCCCGCGCCGAAGGCGACCTGACGCCCATTGACAACGCCCTCGCCCCCCGGGAGATTGAACCACTGGTAGCAGCCACCAATCACCTGATGTCAAGACTTCGGGATTTGCTGGAAGCCCAAAAACGCTTTGTCCGTGACACCTCGCACCAACTGCGGACCCCGCTGGCGGTGCTCAAAGCGCAGGTGCAATCGGCGCAGCGCGGCGACCTCGACCCGATGCTGGCGCTGGCCGAGATCAATCAAACCGTGGACCGGGCCACCACATTGGCCAATCAAATGCTGGCGCTGGCCAAGGTCGAGCAGCTCAGGCAGCAAGGCGATGCCCCGCTGCAAGACTGGGCCGACATCACGCGCGACGTGGCCTTGGACCTCTCTGCCCTGATTGCCGAGAGCGAGCTCGACTTTGAACTGAACAACCGCCAGGCTGCCCCCATCCAAAGCCATGAGTGGGCCTTGCGCGAGCTGACGCGCAACCTGCTGCACAACGCCATCAAGCACTGCCCGCCCGGCGGGCGGCTGAGCGTCACCCTCGTGACCGATCAACGTCATGCGGCGTTGACCATTGCCGACAGCGGGCCGGGCCTGCCGCCCGAGCAGCGCGCGCGCCTGTTTCAGCCCTTTGCCGCTGGCAGCAGCCGCAGTGGCTCCGGCCTGGGGCTGGCCATCTGCCATGACATCGTGCTGTCGCTGGGGGGCAGATCGAGCTGAACAATCGCGAGGCGCAGGGGCGCATTCAAGGCCTCGACGCCGTGGTGCGCCTACCCTTGGCCACGACCTGAGCGACAATCTGCGCCGTGGACGCTCCAAAACTTGTGACCCATCCGGTTCGGCTCGATAAATGGCTCTGGGCCGCCCGATTTTTCAAGACCCGCAGCCTGGCCGTGGAGGCCATTGGCAAGCATCGCGTGGATGTCAATGGCCAAGCGGCCAAGGCCTCTCGTGACCTGCGCCAGGGGGACCTGATCACCCTGCGAGAGCCGGGCCAACCCGCGCGTGAGATCCAGGTGCTGGGCCTGAGTGAGTTGCGAGGCCCTGCGCCCGTCGCTCGTCAGCTTTATTTAGAAACGGCTGACAGCTTGGCCCGCCAGACAGAAGCCGTGGAGCAGCGCCGACAAGGCGTAGAGCCCGCCCAAGCCATTGAGCACGGCCGCCCCACCAAGCGCGACCGACGCGACCTGGCTCAATGGCAACGCTGGAGCGCCACGGTGGACTCCTGAGGCAGCCACCCAGCGGCGCACTGCCGCACTGATTTACAAAAGCACCAATCCCCTCTTGAAATTGTGGGCTGTGTCCCCAATTGACTTCGATCCCTGTCAAACCTTTGTCCTGACACCATGACCTCTCACGACCCCACAGCCCAGCCTAGCCCAGCCGACACCCCCGAGCATGCCGCCGCACCTGATGCTGGCCTGCCGGAGCAAGCCAGCCCCGAGCAACGGGTGGTCGAGTTGGAAGCCCGCTTGGCTGAAATGTCTGACGCCTACTTGCGGGCCAAGGCAGAGGGAGAGAACACCCGCCGCCGCTCCGAAGAGGAAGTGAGCAAGGCTCGCAAGTACGCGGTGGAATCCTTCGCCGAAGCCATGCTGCCCGTTCGCGATAGCCTGGAAGCTGCCATCGCCATGCCCGACGCACCGGTGGACAAGGTGCTGGAAGGCGTGCATGCCACCTTGCGCCAACTGGCCCAGGCCTTAGAGCGCAACAAGGTTCAAGAGATCAATCCGCCGGTGGCCACCCGCTTTGACCCTCACCACCACCAAGCCATCAGCATGGTGCCGGCCGATCAAGACGCCAACACCGTCGTGGCCGTGTTGCAAAAGGGTTATCTCATTG
>JAXHNT010000094.1:0-18399 GCA_034520165.1 Ideonella sp. | reverse complement strand
GTAACGCTACGTTCAGGGTCCGTATTGCTCACAGCGCGTCGAGAACTCTTCGCTAGCGGATATGAGGGTGTTGATCTCTACCGTGGTTCAGGTCAGCTACAACACCGACCTTGACACCTGCGCCGCGCCAGCTAATGTGTGTTGCTGCGGTTCCTCGGGTGCTGACAGACCCCGCACCGGGTGTTCTTTTGACAAGCTTCGCAGCCGATGGCCTGGAGCTGACCATTGGTTTTTGGATCGATGATCCCGAGAACGGGCAAAACAATGTCAGATCGCAAGTTAACTTGGCGATCTGGAATCACCTCAAGGCCCATGGGATCGAGGTGCCTTACCCCCAACGTGTGGTGCATCAGGCCTGAGTCGCGCAGTTGGCAGAACGCCCTGCTTTGGCAGGGCGTTTGCACACTGAACCTTACTCCGTGACGACAGGGATCTTTCCGATCTTGGCTTGCCAAAGCTTGGGGCCGGTGATATGGGCGCTGGTGCCGCCCGCATCCGCAGCGGCGGTGACGGGCCCATTCCACCACGTCAAGCTCGCAGTCGCTGGCATGCCGGGGTCGGCGAAGCCCACCACCTTGGCGGCCTTGATGGCTTTCGACACCAGGTAGGCGCTGCCGCCCACGGCCATCACCATGGCGGGCGCAGCGGCTATGCTGATAGCTTGAATGGCGACCGGACACGTTCTAGCGTACCGACCATAGCATCAGGGCGTTTTCCTCGAGCATCATGCGGGTGAAGCCATCCATGCGGGTTGCGGTAGTGGGGCCTGCAGGGCCGACCACTTCATCGCGCACAGGGTCCACTGGGCCGACGTAGTAGATGACGCGGTTGGTGAAATCGACGGGGAGCGTCTCGCCTTTGGCCAGCATGTCGGCAATGCGCTTGTGCGCGGCGTCTCGGCCGGTCAGCATTTTGCCGTTGAGCAGTAGGGTTTGACCCGGGGTCCAACTGGCAACTTCAGCAGGCGTCAAGGTATTCAGGTCGACGCGCTTGGACTTGTTGTAGTCCGGCGCCCAGTTCACATTGGGCCAGAGGTCCAGGCTGGGCGGTTCCATGAAGGAGGGCCCCGAGCCGTCCAGCACAAAGTGGCCGTGGCGGGTAGCCGCGCAGTTCGGGATCATGGCAATGGGCTTGGAGGCTGCGTGCGTGGGGAAGGTTTTGATCTTCACGTCCAACACGGTGGTCAGGCCACCCAGGCCTTGCGCTCCAATGCCCAATGCGTTGACTTTCTCGTAGAGATCGATACGCATCTCTTCGAGCTTGTTCTGGGGGCCGCGAGCCAAGAGTTCGTACATATCGATGTCATCCATCAGCGACTCTTTGGCCAGCAGCGCGGCTTTCTCGGCTGTACCACCCACGCCAATGCCCAAAATGCCGGGCGGGCACCAGCCCGCACCCATGGTGGGCACCGTCTTGAGCACCCAATCGACGATGTTGTCGCTGGGGTTCAGCATATAGACCTTGGACTTGTTTTCGGAGCCACCGCCCTTGGCCGCGACGATCACGTCCACGGTGTTGCCGGGCACCACGTCCATGAAGATCACGGCCGGCGTGTTGTCTTTGGTGTTCTTACGCTCGAAGATGGGGTCGGAGAGCACCGAGGCGCGCAGCTTGTTGTCGGGGTTGTTATAGCCCTGACGCACACCTTCGTTGACGGCATCTTGGATCGAGCCGGTAAAGCCCTCCCACTTCACGTCCATGCCGATCTTCAGGAAGACATTGACGATGCCGGTGTCTTGGCAGATGGGGCGCTTGCCCTCTGCGCACATGCGGCTGTTGGTCAAGATTTGCGCAATGGCGTCCTTGGCTGCTGGGCTTTCCTCACGCTCGTAGGCGCGGGCCAAGTGGGCGATGTAATCGGCCGGGTGGTAGTAGCTGATGTACTGCAGCGCGGCTGCAACGGATTCGATCAGGTCGGCCTGGCGAATGATGGTCATGAAGCTGAACTCCGTGGAAGGGCTGAAACGCGATCTTGTGCCGACAGGCTTTCACCTTGCTGGCGAGTTTGCTCAGTGCTGATGTGCTTGCGGGGGGTGGAGCAGGCGGTCAGTGGCTGCAATGGCCAGCGCAGAGAGCAGAAAGACGACATGAATCACCGTCTGTGAAATGAGAACCTTGTCAGTGTAGGCGCCCGCATTGATGAAGGTTTTGAGCAAATGGATGGAGCTGATGCCGATGATGGCGGTGGCCAGCTTGACCTTCAGCACCGAGGCGTTGACATGGTCGAGCCACTCGGGTTGGTCGGGATGGCCATCAAGGTTCATGCGCGACACAAAGGTTTCGTAGCCACCCACGATCACCATGATCAACAGGTTGGAGATCATCACCACGTCGATCAATCCCAGCACCACCAGCATGATGATGGTTTCGTTCAAGCCGCTGAGCGTGGTGCCTGCTTCAACCTTGTCGCATCCAATGCTGGAGACCAAATCTACCTGGAAACGTTGCCTCCGCCAGAGAATGGCCTTCAATGAGGTGGGTGAGCTCGACCCAAAAGTGAAAAACGTAAACGATCTGCGCCAGTATCAAGCCGATATAAAGCGGTAGTTGTAGCCAACGGCTGGCAAAAATAAGCCGGGGCAAAGTCGGCAGAGGTTTTGACGCAGAGCGATCTTGAGCATTCATGTCGGAAATCAGAGCAACGAAACGCCCCAGATTTTAGGTGTCTCGCAGATGACTAAAGCCGTGCTGGCTCGGGAGTAAGCCCTTCGTCAGACGCTAGCGACACATTAGCCACCTGAAGCACCGTACGGGTGCCATGCATCAAACCAGCCTCCAGGAGACAATATATGAGCAACGATCTCAAGGTTTACAACCCCAATCCAGCTGCTGCTGCGGCCGACATCAATGGCATGCCCGCCTATGAGGCGCTGTGCAAAGAAGCCGAGACGGACTATGAAGGTTTTTGGGGCCGTTTGGCCAAAGAGCTGATCACCTGGAAGAAGCCTTTCACCAAGGTGTTGAACGAGTCCGAAGCGCCGTTCTTCAAGTGGTTTGAAGACGGCACGCTGAATGCCTCCTACAACTGCCTGGACCGCAATATCGAACGCGGCCTGGGCGACAAGACCGCCATCATCTTTGAAGCCGACGGTGGCGAAGTCACCAAGGTCACCTACAAAGAACTGCTGGCCAAGACCTGCCAGATCGCTAACGGCCTGAGGGCTCAAGGCGTGAAGAAGGGTGACCGCGTGGTCATCTACATCGCCATGTCCATTGACGGCGGGCCGCCATGCAGGCCTGTGCCCGTATAGGCGCGACCCACTCGGTGGTGTTCGGTGGCTTCTCGGCCCAGTCTCTGCGCGATCGCATCGAAGACACTGGCGCCAAGGCAGTCATCACCGCCGACTGCCAAGTGCGCGGCGGCAAGCAATTGCCCCTGAAGGCCATCGTGGACGAAGCCCTGACATTGGGCGGCTGCGACTCCATCCAGAAGGTGCTCGTCGTCAAGCGCGGCGATGTGGCCGTCACCATGAAGGACGGCCGCGATCTCTGGATGGCCGATGTGGTCAGCAGCCAGCCCACCGAGTGCGAGCCTGAGTGGGTGGAGGCCGAGCATCCCTTGTTCTTGCTTTACACCTCGGGCTCGACCGGCAAGCCTAAGAGCGTCGCAGCGCACAGCACCGCGCGGCTATCACTACTGCGTGCTGGCAGCTCACATCACAAGTGCGACCTTCGACCGAAGCAAGATGATGTGTTCTGGTAGACGGCCGATACATGGCGACATGGGTCGGCCGGGCCGGGCCGTACACCACATCGCTCGACGCGCGGCCGCTGGCGCCAGGTGGTCACCGCGAAGCCGAGATCGTGTTTGAAGGCGTGCTACGATCGCAGCTCAGACGCCACAGGCCGCTGCTTCGGAAGATGATCCAAGACCAGCAAGGTCCTCGATCTTTTACACCGCACCTGACGGCCATCCGCTCTGCTCATCGGCAAGGCGGCGCCGGGTGGCCAGCCAACGATGCCGTTCATCCGCGAGGCCAACCCTGGCGCCGCGGCTGCGCATTCTGGGTTCGGTGGGCGAGCCCATCAACCCGGCGGCCTGGGAGTGGTATCACAAGCGTGTGGGTGGCAGCCGCTGCCGCATCGTGGACACCTTCTGGCAGACCGAGACCGGTGGCCACATGATCACCCCGCTGCCGGGTGCGACGCCGCTGATCCCCGGCTCCTGCACGCTGCCCTTCCCGGGCATCCAAGCGGCTATCGTTGACGAGACCGGCAAGGATGTGCCGTGGGGTCAGGGTGGCATCTTGGTGGCCGGGCGTTTTTCGCCCATGGCCGTCGATGATTCCGCACCACCATTGTGAAGGCTACGGCGAACGAAGCGCTTCAAGAAGTCCTGCACTACCCCATGAGGAGCGTTCACAGGGCAAGGGTACTACCTCGCTGCAGAAGAAGGCGTGCAGCGACGGCGCCAGTCCGCGACGAGAAGACCGCTGGCTGCTCACCACCATGGGCCTGGCCGATATCTCGACGATGATGTGGTGCTGAACGTAGTCGGGTCACCGCATGGGCACGATGGAGATTGAGTCGGCCCTGGTGAGCTGCACCGAGCTGGTGGCAGAAGCCGCCGTGGTCGGCCGCCCTGACGACACCACCGGCGAGGCCATCTGCGCCTTCGTGGTGCTCAAGCGCAGCCGCCCCATGGGGGAAGAGGCTAAGCAGATCGCCAAGATTCTGCGCGACCACGTCGGCAAAGAAATCGGCCCGATCGCCAAGCCCAAGGACATCCGCTTCGGTGACAACCTGCCCAAGACCCGCTCAGGCAAGATCATGCGGCGCCTGCTGCCTTTCGCTCGATGTGCCAGGGCGAAGCCATCACCCAAGACACCTCCACGCTGGAGAACCCGGCTATCCTGGATCAGTTGTCGGAAAACAACTGATTGAGGCAGCGCGCAAGCGCCCTGGCCCGCCGAGCGGTGGGCCATAAAAAAGCCCCGCCAAAGCGGGGCTTTTTTGTTTCAGAGTGTCAGCTCATTTGACCGACAAAACCCAGGTGGCCAGTTGCTTGGCTTCATCAGGGGTCACTTGGTTAGCGGGCATTGGCACTTGGCCCCAAGCGCCCACGCCACCCTTTTGAATCTTCTCTGCCAGCATGACCACGGCATTTTTGTCCTTGGCGTACTTGGCCGCCACGTCCTTGTAAGAAGGACCGACCAACTTCTTGTCGGTAGCATGGCAGGCCATGCAGTTCTTTTTGGCTGCCAAATCAGCATTGGCAAAGGCCGGTGCAACGGCAGTTACAAGCAGCAAAGAGAGCAACGCTTTCATCGGTATTTCTTCCTTTGGAACGGGTAGTGGATGCTTTACATTCGAACAACGAATTCTAGAGAGTTCGGTTGACCATTCGATTGCGAATTGGCAGTCATTCACAGGACTTTCCTCGTCATGATTTTTGTCCTTGCCGGTGTTGTTTTCATCGCCATGCATTTTTTGGGCGTAGGTGCACCTGCGCGCTGGAACTGGGAAGTGTTTGGCGATCTTTGGAAGTTCGTCAGCCCCTTTTTGCTGGCATTGGCTTGGTGGCAGTGGAAAGACGCGACAGGCCGCACAGGCGCAGAGGAGATGGAGCGCGATGCAGAACGGAAGGCAGAGCGTCACCGCCGAACAGTGGAGTCCTTAGGTTTGGGCAACCGGCGTGGTGATGCACCCACCAAGGATCGCTGAAGTGTTTGGATTCATGCCCTTCTTCAATCGACTGTCTGCAAAAGAAAAGGGAGCCTAGGCTCCCTTTTTCGTGCGTGCTGAGGGCAATCTCGCTCAATCGAGTTGAGATAAATCTCGCACCGCACCCTTGTCGGCGGACATGGCCAACTTGGCATAGGCTTTGAGCGCGGCAGACACCTTGCGGTGACGGGCCTGTGCGGGTTTCCAGCCCTTGGCGTCTTGTTCGGCACGGCGCTGTTGCAACTCTTCGTCGCTCAGCAGCACGTCAATGCGGCGCTGCGGAATGTCGATGCGAATGCGGTCGCCGTTGCGCACAAGGCCGATGGCGCCACCGGCGGCGGCTTCAGGCGAGCAATGGCCGATTGACAGCCCGGAGGTGCCGCCCGAAAAGCGGCCATCGGTGAGCAAGGCGCATGCTTTGCCTAGCCCCTTAGATTTGATGTAAGAAGTCGGGTAGAGCATTTCTTGCATGCCCGGGCCACCCTTAGGACCTTCATAGCGCACGATCACCACGTCACCCGCCTTGACCTGATCGCTCAAGATGTTGGCGACAGCCTCATCTTGCGATTCAGTCACGTGAGCGGGGCCCTCAAACACCAACAAGCTGTCGTCGACCCCAGCGGTCTTGACTACACAGCCTTGCAGGGCGATGTTCCCGGTGAGCACGGCCAAGCCGCCTTCTTGGGAGAAGGCATTCTCAAAGGAGCGTATGCAGCCGTCGGCTCTATCCAGATCCAGGCTCGGCCAGCGTGAGGCTTGGCTGAAGGCCACTTGGGTCGGGATGCCCCCAGGCCCAGCCATGTAAAAGTTCTTGACGGTGTCGCTGGGCGCGCGGGCGATGTCCCACTGGTCCAGCGACTCCTTCATGGTTCTGCTGTGGACGGTGGGTACATCGGTGTGCAGCTTGCCTGCGCGGTCAAGCTCCCCCAGTATGGCCATGATGCCGCCCGCACGGTGCACATCTTCAATGTGGTACTTATTGGTGTTTGGCGCGACCTTGCACAGTTGCGGCACCACCCTTGAGAGACGGTCGATGTCGGCCATGGTGAAGTCGATCTCGGCTTCCTGGGCAATGGCCAAGAGGTGCAAGATTGTGTTGGTCGAGCCGCCCATGGCGATGTCCAGGGTGACAGCATTTTCAAATGCCTTGAAGCCCATGGAGCGAGGCAGCACCGAGTCGTCTTCCTGCTCGTAAAAGCGCTGGCAAAGCTCGACCGCCACGCGACCCGCCTTCTTGAAGAGTTGCTCGCGGTCGGCATGGGTGGCCAGCACGGTGCCGTTGCCTGGCAGGGACAGACCAAGCGCTTCGGTCAGGCAGTTCATGGAGTTGGCCGTGAACATGCCGGAGCAAGAGCCGCAGGTCGGGCAAGCGGAGCGCTCTACCTCGGCCAAGTCGGCGTCACTGACATTGCTGTCAGCCGCCATGACCATGGCATCGATCAGGTCGAGCTTTTTGAACTCGATGGTCTGAGTCTGGGGGTTGGCCAAGCGCACTTTGCCTGCTTCCATGGGGCCACCGGAGACAAACACGGCTGGGATGTTGAGGCGCATCGCGGCCATCAGCATGCCCGGGGTGATCTTGTCGCAGTTGGAGATGCAGACCAGCGCATCGGCACAATGAGCGTTGACCATGTACTCGACACTGTCTGCGATCAATTCGCGGCTGGGCAGCGAATACAGCATGCCGTCATGGCCCATGGCAATGCCATCGTCTACGGCGATGGTGTTGAACTCTTTGGCCACACCGCCCGACGCTTCAATTTCACGGGCCACCAGCTGGCCCAGGTCCTTGAGGTGCACATGCCCCGGCACAAACTGGGTAAAGGAGTTGGCAATGGCGATGATAGGCTTCTCAAAGTCACCATCTTTCATGCCGGTTGCACGCCACAAAGAGCGGGCACCCGCCATATTGCGGCCGGCGGTCGAGGTTTTGGAGCGGTATGCGGGCATGAGGCTTCCTGGGGCGGAGGGAGGTGAAGAAGACGTTTGCGACTGATTTTCGCCTATGCCTGATTGATCCGCGAGGCAAAGGGGCAACAGCCTGCGCTTATCATGCCGCCCCATGCTCACTCACCCACAATTCAATCCAGTGGCGCTAGACCTGACCGGTCTGGGGCTGCCTGTTCAGGTGCACTGGTACGGCATCACTTATTTGGTGGCTTTCGGACTCTTCCTTTGGTTGGCCAATTTGAAGGTGCGTCAGCCGTGGTTCGCCGAGGCTGGATGGACACGCCGCGATACCGAAGACTTGCTCTTTTTTGGCGTTGTTGGCGTGGTGCTGGGCGGTCGGCTTGGTTATGTCTTGTTCTACAAGCCCGAGTACTACCTGCAGCATCCCCTGGAGGCGTTTGCCGTGTGGAAAGGCGGTATGGCCTTTCATGGTGGCCTGTTGGGCGTCGTTGCGGCCATGGCTTTGTTTGCCTACTTGCGCAAACGTTCGTTTTGGCAAGTTACTGACCTGATTGCACCCTGTGTACCTACGGGTCTGGCGAGTGGCCGTGTTGGCAACTTCATCAACGGGGAGTTGTGGGGCCGGGCAGCAGACCCCACACTGCCTTGGGCCATGGTGTTTCCACAAGCGCAAGATGGCGTGGCCAGGCACCCTTCGCAGGTCTATCAGTTCATGCTGGAGGGCCTGCTGCTGTTTGTGCTGCTGTGGTGGTTTGGCAAAAAGAAGCGGCCCTTGGGCCAAGTCTCAGCACTGTTCCTATTGGGCTATGGCGCCGCACGCTTTGTGGCCGAGTACTTCCGCGAGCCTGATGGCTTCTTGGGTTTGGGCGCTTTAGGCTTGAGCCGTGGCCAATGGCTGTGTGTGCCCATGCTCTTGGCGGGTGCAGCGTTGTGGTGGTGGAGCGCGCGGCGCGCCAAGGTGCAGGCATGAGGCAGATCTTTCTAGACACGGAGACCACAGGCCTCTCGCCCGAGAGTGGCGACAGGGTGATTGAGATCGGTTGCGTGGAGATGGTCAATCGCCGATTGACCGGCCACAACCTGCATCTCTACCTGAACCCCGAACGCAAGAACAGTGAAGACGCGGTCCGCATCCACGGCCTGACTGACGCCTTCTTGGCGGACAAGCCGGTCTTCGCTGCCGTTGCGCCAGAGTTCATGACCTACATTTCAGGTGCTGATGTGGTGATCCACAATGCCGCCTTCGACGTGGGCTTCTTGAATGCTGAACTCCGACGGGTGGGGGCTCCGCCATTTGCGCAGCAAGTCGCCAGCATCACTGACAGCCTCTTGATGGCGCGTGAGATGTTCCCAGGCAAGGCGAACTCCTTGGATGCCTTGTGCAAGCGCTTGGAGGTCGATAACTCCAATCGGGCACTGCACGGCGCCTTGCTGGATGCAGGCTTGCTGGCTGAGGTCTACATTCGGCTGACGCGTGGCCAGAAGAACTTGGTGATTGATGCCGTGGAAGGTCCTTCCGATGGGCCTAAGCTCGACGTGGCTGCCATAGACTTTAGTGCGTATGCCTTGCCAGTGATCGAGCCGAGCCCTGAGGAGATGGCGGCGCACGAGGCGGTTTTGAAGGATTTAGACAAATCGAGTGGAGGCAAGACGCTATGGCGAAATCTTGTGGCATAATCCAAGGCTTCCCGGAACGCAGCTTCCACTGAATACCGGGCGGTTAGCTCAGCGGTAGAGCACTGCCTTCACACGGCAGGGGTCGCAGGTTCGAACCCTGCACCGCCCACCAACACAAAAGCACCTCGCAGTTTCTGCCGGGTGCTTTTTTGTTGCCCCTGTCCTACGTCTCTTGTCATTGCCTCTGAGGGCCTGAGGTTCAATCATGAATGATCGTCTTGCCGTGTTGCCTCAATACCTGTTGCCGAAGCAGGCCCTGACCGAGTGGGCAGGCCGGTTTGCATCGGTGCCGCGTGGCGCCCTGACCACCCGGGTCATTGAGCGCTTCATTCGCCGCTATGGTGTCAATATGGCCGAGGCAGCGCATCCAGAGCCCAGTCACTACAAGACCTTCAACGACTTCTTCACCCGCGAGTTGCGGCCCGGGGCGCGCCCCTTGGCTCAGGCGGATTTGATTTGTCCGGTCGATGGCGCCATCAGCCAGTTTGGTGCGGTGGTGGGCTCGCAGATATTCCAGGCCAAGGGTCATCACTACAGCTCGGAAGCTCTGTTGGGCGGAGACACTCAAGAAGCTGAACGCTATGCGGATGGCCACTTTGCCACCATCTATTTGAGTCCCAAGGACTACCACCGCATTCACATGCCGTGCGATGGTGAACTGCGTCGCATGACGTATGTGCCAGGGGCGCTGTTCTCGGTGAACCCCACCACGGCACGTGGAGTGCCGGGCCTGTTTGCACGCAACGAGCGGGTGGTGTGCTTGTTCGATGGCCCCAAGGGTCCCTTTGTCTTGGTGCTGGTGGGCGCGACGATTGTTGGCAGCATGGCGACGACCTGGCATGGCGTGGTCAATCCGCCGCGCTTGGGCGCCCTCAAGACCTGGGACTACGGACCGGGGCAAGTCAGCCTGAAGCAGGGTGCAGAGATGGGCCGCTTCTTGCTGGGCTCGACCGTGGTCTTGCTGTTCCCGAAATCAGGCTTGGTGTTCAATCCGGCCTGGGCGCCTGCCGCACCGGTGCGCATGGGCGAGCCGATGGGGCAGTTGCGCGCTTGAAGAGTCGCTCGTGCTGGTTGCCTCATCTTGTGGCAGGGAGTTCTTTCCCGTTCTCTGACAAGCACTTGGCGCATCGCCCAAGGGCTTGTCCACAGGCTTGTTCAGCGCGGGCGGGGACAAGCCCTCATGGGCATAAAGATCACTTGAGGTGGATATCTCCACTGCCCACCACTTTACGGCTGACTTTGGCGGGCTTGCCCCAAACTCGAACATCACCCGAACCGACGAGGTTGACCTCGACAGACTCGGACGCATGGACGTTGACATCACCACTGCCAGCAAGGTTGACCTTGCTATGGCGCGCCAACAGCTTGCTCAGATCAATGTCCCCAGAGCCGGCTAAGTTGGCATCAACCTGTTGAGATGAGCCGCTGGCGGTGAGGTCTCCTGAACCAGCGAGGTTGGCAGCGAGGCTGCTCAGTTGTGCATTTTCGAGGCGCAGGTCGCCCGAGCCCGATACAACTGCGCTGAAGCGTTCCGCTTGCAGCTTGTGAATGTTCAGGTCACCGCTGCCACGCAACTCGGCCCCCTGGAGTTGGGTGTAGCCCACAGTCACCAGCATGGGTGAGGACGTTCGCCAACTGGTCTTGGACTTGCCGCGCACGACCAAGGTGTCTCCTTCCACCACGGTCTCAATCATCTCGGCCAAGTTGTCATCTGCGCGCACGCTGACTTGCACACTGCTTGCAGGCTTGGCCTCGACCGTGAAGGCACCCTCCAGTCTCAGTTTGTTAAAGGACGAGACCGTGCGATTTTGCTCGATCACTTTGCCAGAACCCTTGATCATGGTGCCGCCACCGCTGTACTCGATCGTCAAGGCTTGGGCCGTGAGGGGCGGCAACGCTGCCGCAGCGACCAGGGCCACGGCCAAGAGCAATGGGGATATGCGTGAGAAGGGACGTGCCATAAAGCTCTCCAGAGTGCTGTGATGCGATGGCCCTATCGTAAGCACTTGGCCAGGGCTCGACGAGGCAAAGGCGACGGCCTGCAGCATGCTGCGACGAACAGTCTCAGGCTTCAACTGGCCTGCAGTTGCTCAGCGTCGATGTCCATCCAGCGGCCGTCGACCAAGCATTGGTGCGGCTTGAACCTAACCTTGTAGGCCATCTTGGGGCTGGGTGATATCCAGTAGCCCAGATAAACCTGCGGAAGCTTCATTTGGCGAGCCTGCTCGATCTGCCACAGCACACCATAAGTGCCCAAACTGCCAGCGGCTTCAGGGTCATAGAAGGTGTAGACGGCAGACAGCCCATCACTCAAGATGTCCACCACCGAGACCATGCGCAGCACGCCTCGGCCGGTTTCGCCTTCCTTGAGCGGTTCTCGAAACTCCACCAAGCGAGAATTGACGCGGCTTTGCAGCAAGAACTGGGTGTACTGGTCGATGCTGTCTTGGTCCATGCCACCGCCCGCATGGCGGGCTGCTTGGTACCTCAGGTAGAGCTCGTAGTGCTCTTGGTCGAAGCCCAAGCGAACGACGCGGGTCTTCAGGTCGGCATGCTGAACCCAGGCGCGCCGCTGTGCTCGATTGGGTTTGAATCGATCCACGGGCAGGCGAAGGGGCACACAGGCGCGGCAGTGATCGCACGAGGGGCGATAGGTGAATAGGCCGCTGCGCCTGAATCCATTGGCCACCAAGGCGGAGTAGGCTTCAGCGTGGATCAAATGTCCCGGCGTCGCCACCTGCGAGCGCGCGAGGCGGCCCGCCAAGTAGCTGCAAGGGTAGGGCGCCGTTGCATAAAACTGCAAGGTCGCGAAGGGCGCTTCTTTCGGATGGGTCACGTTCAGTCGAAAAGGCCGGTGGCCTGATCTTCACAGGCCCAAGGTCGTCCAGCAGTAGGGATCATAGGCCCAGGCCTGGGCCTGCTGCACTCCTACAAGCGTGGACAATTGCGCTTCGAACTCAGTCCGGGTGATAGGCCTTGCCCCCATGGAGCCCAGATGCCCCGTGTTTTGCTGACAATCAAGCAGAGGAATGGCGCGCTGGCGGCACAGCGCGACCAAGCCTGCAAGGGCGATCTTGGAGGCATCGGTGCGGTGGGCGAACATGGACTCCCCAAAGAACATGCGTCCCAGATTCAAGCCATAGAGGCCGCCGACCAACTGACCGTCGACCCAGGTCTCCACACTGTGCGCTACACCACGCTGGTGCAGTTCAATATAGGCGCGCACCATCTCAGGCAGGATCCACGTGCCGCTTTGGCCTTCTCTGGGCGTGGTGGCGCAGGCCTGGATGACCCGCTCAAAGGCGGTGTTGACCCGTACCTCGCAGCCCTGAGCGCGCAGAAACTTGGTCAAGGTTTTGCGCAGCGACCGATGCAGCTTGAACTCGGCCACCGGCAAGACCATGCGAGGGTCGGGGGACCACCACAAAATCGGCTGGCCCTCGCTGTACCAAGGAAAGATGCCCTGAGAATAAGCCTGCACCAGTCGATCAACGCCAAGGTCGCCACCGGCGGCCAGCAAGCCCGGAGCCTCGCTGTCAGCGCCCTGGGCCAGTCGGGTGTCGGGGAAGGGGCTTTTGGAGTCAAGCCAAGTGAGTTGCATGAGCGCGCGGCACAAGAATGAAAAGGCCGACCTAAAGGTCGGCCTGCTGTAGCAGAAGGCAAGGTCAGAGCAAGCGTACCTCAACGCGGCGTGCTTCGGCGTCGTTGCCTGCATTGATCTGCTCAGGCTTTTGCATCTCAAAGCGATCTTCCGCAATGCCTGCGGCCTTCAACGCGTCACGGACTGCCATGGCCCGCTCTTTGGCCAACTCAGCGTTCTTGGCCGGGTCACCAGAGGCGTCATGAAAGCCGCTGATGCTCAGCTTGGCAGGGTTGATCTTGGCGGCCTCAGCGACTTTGCTGAGGGCGTCTTGCGCCCCTGCTGGCAGCGTGGCCGTACCGCTGGCGAAGAAGACCTTGGCCTCAGCGCTCGCGGCCTTGGGCTCGATGCTCACCTTGAGCTGTACACCACCTTTGTCCGCACTCATCGCTGGTGCCTTGGCGCCCTCGGTCACTATCTCCACCTTGGCTGCCACGGGCGCCGCAGCATGGGTGGTGGCGCCCGTCATGGGCAGTAGCGGGACGATCAGCAGGGCCACGATGTTGATGATCTTGATCAGCGGGTTCACCGCAGGCCCGGCGGTGTCCTTGTAAGGGTCACCCACGGTGTCGCCGGTGACAGCGGCCTTGTGCGTCTCGCTTCCTTTGCCGCCGTGATGGCCGTCTTCAATGTACTTCTTGGCGTTGTCCCAAGCCCCACCACCGGTGCACATCGAGATCGCCACAAACAAGCCGGTGACGATGGTGCCCATGAGCAAACCGCCAAGGGCTGCTGCACCCAGAGTCATGCCCACCACAATCGGCACCACCACAGGCAGCAGCGACGGCACCACCATTTCTTTGATGGCGGCGGTGGTCAGCATGTCCACGGCCTTGCCGTACTCCGGCTTGGCTGTGCCTGCCATGATCCCGGGAATCTCTTTGAACTGGCGGCGCACTTCAACCACTACCGAGCCCGCAGCGCGCCCGACGGCTTCCATGGCCATGGCACCAAAGAGGTAGGGGATCAGGCCGCCAATGAACAGGCCCACGATGACTTTGGGGTCGCTCAGGTCAAAGCTCACCTGCATGCCGCGGCCTTCGAGCGAGTGTGTGTAGTCCGCAAACAGCACCAGCGCCGCTAAACCCGCTGAGCCAATGGCGTAGCCCTTGGTCACTGCTTTGGTGGTGTTGCCCACGGCGTCTAGCGGGTCGGTGATGTCTCGCACAGACGCAGGCAACTCGGCCATCTCGGCAATGCCGCCGGCGTTGTCGGTGATGGGGCCGTAAGCGTCTAGGGCCACCACAATGCCCGCCATGCTCAGCATGGACGTGGCAGCAATGGCAATGCCATACAAACCCGCCAAGCCATAGGACGCCATGATGGCCATACAGACAAAGATCACTGGCCAAGCCGTCGAACGCATGGACACACCCAAGCCCGCAATGATGTTGGTGCCGTGGCCCGGTGGTGGAGGCTTGCGCTATGTGCTTGACCGGTGCGTATTGCGTGCCGGTGTAGTACTCGGTGATCCACACCAGGGCGGCGGTCAACACCAAGCCGACGGCGCACGCGCCAAACAACTTCATGTGGGTGCCGCTGCCCAAAGCGTCAGCCGGCATGACCGCAGCGGTCACGAAGTAAAAGGCCACCAAGGACAGGCCACCCGCGACGGCCAAGCCCTTGTAGAGCGCCGGCATGACGTTCTTCATGCCCGGCGTCGCCTTGACCACCGAGCAGCCGATGATGGAAGCGATGATGGACACCCCACCGAGGAGCAGAGGGTAAACCACCGCCGCCATCGGGGCTGAGGCCACCACCAAGGCGCCCAAGGCCATGGTAGCAATCAAGGTGACAGCATAGGTCTCGAAGAGGTCGGCGGCCATGCCGGCACAGTCGCCGACGTTGTCACCCACGTTGTCTGCAATCACAGCCGGGTTGCGGGGGTCATCTTCCGGAATACCGGCTTCAACCTTGCCGACCAGGTCAGCACCCACATCTGCACCCTTGGTGAAGATGCCGCCACCCAGGCGCGCAAAAATGGAGATGAGTGATGAGCCAAAGGCGAAGCCGAGCAAGGGCTTGAGCACACTGGCCAGCGATTGGTCCGGCGTCCAATTGCCGTTGGAGATGAGGTACAGAAAAAACAGGCCCACACCCAGCAGCCCTAAGCCCACCACCAACATGCCCGTGATGGCGCCGCCCTTGAAAGCAACGTCCAAGGCTGGGCCAATGCCCCGTGTGGCAGCTTGAGCGGTGCGGACATTGGCCCGCACCGACACATTCATGCCGATGAAGCCACATGCGCCTGATAAAACGGCGCCGAGCGCAAAGCCAAACGCGGTCGTGCCGCCCAGAAAAACGCCTATGGGGATGACAAGCGCGACGCCGACTATGGCAATCGTCTTGTATTGCCGCGCCAAATAGGCCGCGGCACCTTGCTGGATGGCACCAGCGATCTCTTGCATTCGGGCATTGCCTGCATCTTGGCGCAGGATCCAACTGCGCTGTACAAACCCGTAAATGACGGCCAGTAGGCCGCAAAACAGCGCTGCCCAGAGCGCTCCGTTGGTGGACATCAAGGTATCTCCTTCCGTTCGCACTATCGGTTTCTCATGCCGCGTTTGCGGCGGCTCTTCGTAGGATGCGCCGCAACGTGAACTCATACTAAGGGAGAGTTGTCTCGCAGGGCTTGGTGTTTTCCTGCGGATCGGAGGCTTAATCAGGTGGGCGAAGATGTCAGGGCGAAGCAAGGGCGTTACGTAGAATCCGGGTTTCCCCCTCAACCGACTCAACGAGATCCCCATGAGCCTGCAAAAAGTCCCCGCCGGTGCCAAAGCGCCTGAGCAGTTCAACGTCATCATCGAAATCCCGATGAATGCCGATCCGATCAAGTACGAGGTGGACAAGGAAACCGGTGCGCTGTTTGTGGATCGTTTCATGACCACGGCCATGCACTATCCCTGCAACTATGGCTACATTCCTGAAACGCTGTCGGACGACGGCGACCCAGTGGACGTTTTGGTCGTCACGCCCTATGCACTGACCCCTGGCGTGGTGGTCACCTGCCGCCCCATCGGGGTGTTGAAGATGGAAGACGAAGCCGGCATGGACGCCAAGCTGCTGGCCGTGCCCATCACCAAGGTCTGCCCCATCTACTCTCACTGGGAGAAGCCGGAAGACATCAATCAAATGCGCTTGAAAGGCCATTCAGCATTTCTTCGAGCACTGGCAAAGATCTGGAAGCCGGCAAATGGGTCAAGGTCACAGGCTGGGAAGGCCCTGAGTCCGCGAAGCAAGAAATCGTGGACGGCCAGAAGAACTGGGCGGCCTCGCAAGCCTGAGCACGCCCCTAAACGGAGTGTCTCAGGCCCTCCAGCGGTTTGGGTTATCGTTAGGTGCACTGCATGTCGATAAGCATCGTCATGTGGGCGCAGGCGGGCCCAAGCACGTCGAGCGCCGCCCTTTGGGGCGGCGTTGCTGTTTCTGCGGGGGCTCGAATGCGCCTTTCTCAATTCTCTGGAGATAGAACATGCGCATCAAGGCTTTCCATGTGTTGATCAGCCTGGCCTTGCTCAGCCCCGCGCTGACGCTGGCCGCTCTCAACACAGCCCCCCAAGCGATGGCGGCTGTGCGTATGGTCGAGGGCATTTCGGAGTACCGTCTGCCCAACGGCCTGCAGGTGCTGCTGGTGCCCGACGACTCTAAGCCCACCACCACGGTCAACGTGACCTACCGCGTCGGCTCCCGCCACGAGAACTACGGCGAGACCGGCATGGCGCACCTGCTGGAGCACCTGCTGTTCAAGGGCACGCCCAAGAACCCTCGGGTCTGGGCCGAGTTCACCCAGCGCGGCCTGCGCGCCAACGGCACCACCTGGTTCGACCGCACCAACTACTTCGCCAGCTTCGCGGCCAACGACGAGAACCTGCGCTGGTACCTGAGCTGGCAGGCCGACGCGATGGTGAACAGCTTCATCGCCAAGAAGGACCTCGACACCGAGATGACGGTGGTGCGCAACGAGATGGAGATGGGCGAGAACAGCCCCAGCCGCGTGCTTTTCGAGAAGACCTTGGCGACCATGTACCAGTGGCACAACTACGGCAAGAGCACCATCGGCGCGCGCACCGATGTCGAGAACGTCGACATCGCGCGGTTGCAGGCCTTCTACCGTCAGTATTACCAGCCCGACAACGCCACGCTGATCGTCGTCGGGCAAGTTCGAGCCACGCCAAGGTCATGGCCTGGATTCGTGCAGGACTTCGGGCCGCATCCCTCGCCTAAGCCGGCGCTGCCGCCGCCGCTCTACACGCTGGACCCCGCGCAGGACGGCGAGCGCAGCGTAACCCTGCGCCGCCAAGGTGGCGTGCCCTTGTTGTTTGCGGCCTACCACATTCCCCCTGGTGCCCACCCCGATTTCGCCGCCATCGAAGTGCTGGGCCGTGCGCTCAGCGAGGCGCCTGCAGGCCGCCTGCACAAGCGGCTGGTCGAGAGTAATCAGGCCGCTTCTGTCTTCTCGTTTGCAGCAGGCTTGGCGGACCCTGGCTTCATGATCTATGGCGCTCAGTTGGCGCCGGGGCAAGTGCTGGATACGGCGCGCGATAGCCTGCTTTCAGCTCTGGAGGGCTTGGCGCAACAGCCGCTCAGCGACGAAGAGGTCGAGCGTGCGAAGGCCCGCTGGCTGAAGGACTGGGAACTGCGCTTCTCCAACCCCGAGACCGTTGGTGTGGCCTTGTCCGAGGTGGTGGCCCAGGGCGATTGGCGTTTGTTTTTCTTGCTGCGTGATCGGGTCAAGGCTGTTACCACGGCTGACGTGAACCGCGTGGCCTTGGAACGCCTGCTGCCCGCCAACCGTACGTTGGCGCAATACATCCCCACCGAAAAGCCGCAACGTGCGCCCAAGCCTGAGGCGGTGGATGTCGCGTCCCAATTGAAAGACTTCAAGGGCGTGGCGCAGATTGCCAAGGCTGAGGTTTTTGAGGCCAGCCCCACGAACATTGACTCGCGCACGCGCCGCTTTGAGTTTGCGCCTGGGCTCAAAGTCGCCTTGCTGCCCAAAGGCACGCGGGGCGATGTCGTGACGGCCAGTTTGACGCTACGACTGGGCGATGCGGAGTCCCTCAAGGGCCAGGAGGCCGTGGCTGAGGTGCTGCCCCAGATGTTGGACAAAGGCACTGCCAGCCTGACACGCCAGCAGCTTCAAGACCGGCTGACAACCTTGAAGGCGGAGGTGCAATGGGGTGGTGGCGCTACCGAATGGGTGGCGCAGATCACCAGCACTCGCGAGCACCTGCCCGCAGTGATTGAGTTGCTTGGTCAAATGGTGCGCCAGCCCGCGCTGCCCGCCGAGGCCCTGGACGAGATCCGCCGCCAGACTTTGTCGGCCATCGAGGCTCAACGCAAGGAGCCCGAAGCCTTGGTGGCAGAGGCCCTGAGCCAGCACGGCAACACCTATCCGCGCGGTGATGTACGGCACTTCCGTAACTTTGACCAAGCCACTGAAGACCTGAAGGCGGTGACCCTGGAACAACTGAAGGCCTTCCACAGCCAGTAGCAATGCGTAACTG